>NZ_JPST01000037.1 GCF_000763315.1 Thermoactinomyces daqus
GGATCAAACTCTCCGATAAAGATCTAGCTCAAAAAGAATCAACAGGTCATGCTTCACTCTTTAGTTTTCAAGGAACACATCGAAATTCTTTTTTCTCAACCGCGTTTCGCAGCGACGAAAATCATTTTATCAAATTTAATTTTAGATGTCAATGGTTTTAATAAAATTTATAAGTAAAACCATCAAGAACAGAATACGCTTTTTTTCTGCAAATAAGCGAGCGGCCTGGACAAGGCTTCTTGATGGAACCAACAGGCCCAAATCCCTTCGGCTTTCAGGAAAGTAATGTCCAGGCCGGCTCTAACCGCCTCCTTGTTGAGTCAAGCTCAGCCGAAATTCAAACTCAGCGAAATAAAATACAGGCGCGCAAACGTTTTGTCAGCTGTTTTCCTCTTTTCGCTCCGCCCGTTTCATTCTTATTTTTTCTCCCGGTTCAATATGGAACCGGAGTGATGGATCCGAGCACGACCCTTCTTTCCGCCCCGGTTGCGCCGGTCACATTTCCCGGCAAACCGTGCAGCATTTCATTGGCCAAAACGGCGAAAGCAACCGCTTCCTTGGCCGCGGAGGAAAACCCCAAATCTTCCTGGGTTAACACGCGATGATGGGGCAGGCATTCCTTCAACATTCGCAAAAGGGTAGGATTATAACTTCCCCCGCCGCTGATAATGATTTCAGCTTCCGGATACATCGGAAAAATAAATCGCTTATAATTTTCTGCGATGGAGCGGGCGGTAAACAGGGTAACCGTCGCCAGCCAATCTTCTGCCTGCAACCCTTTCCACTCTTTGAGCAGCTCCTCTGCATAAGGGGCGCCAAACACCTCCCTCCCTGTCGATTTGGGCGGGGGAGCAGAGATGAAGGGATGATTCATGAGCCTTTCCAGCAAAGGCTTGTGGATCTTTCCCCTGGCCGCCCACTCTCCGTTACGGTCACAGGGCAAACCGGTCAACCGTTGGCAAATCTCATCAATGATCATGTTGCCCGGCCCGGTGTCAAAAGCAAACACCTCATCCAGCGTGGCCTCTTTGGGAATGACGGTGGCATTTCCGATCCCGCCGATATTCTGCAAAATTCGGTCACGCCCGGACCGGTACAACAGAAATTCGGTATAGGGTACAAGCGGCGCCCCTTCCCCGCCTGCCGCCATATCCATTACCCGGAAATTGGCTACAACCTTGGTTTTTGTCTCATAGGCGATCACAGCGGGTTCCCCGATTTGCAAGGTAGAGCGGACAAAAGAACCATCGGATTTGGGGATGTGATAAACAGTCTGTCCATGCGAACCAATAAATGCAAGTTCCTCCAAGTCCACCCCGGCTTCACGGCAAACCTGTTTCACTGCCTCCGCAAACAGAGCCCCCAACTTAAAATTCAAACTACAAACCAGCTTAACAGAAGAGCGGTCCACTTCACAGCAGGCGCGAATTTCCCGTTTCAGCCCATCGGGAATGGGCAGGGTGAGAAAATGGATCAGTTTTACTTTCGTTGCAAGTCCGCTTCCCTCAATTTCCACCAATGCGGCATCGACCCCGTCCAGTGAGGTTCCCGACATCAAACCAACTGCCAGCGCCACCTGATCATCCTCTCTCCCCAAGTCTTCTCATGGCCAGATAATATCCCCCTTTGGCAGCTGATTCCCCTGCGATTGCGACGCGGGCATTCACAATGGATTGCCTGATTTCGCGCAGAAACGTTTCCCTGACATGGGAAATCCGGCAAAGAATGCTGCCGGCGACGGCAATGGAAACATCGTCACCAAACCCCAGCTTTTCCCGCAAGCGCAGCGTCATCTGCACCAACTCCCTCCCGGCGCGGCGCAAAATCGCGGCAGAAGCCTCATCACCCGAATCGGCCTGTCTCGCGACGATTGGTGCCAGACCGGCAATCTCCGCCTTCGTCACTCCATAAACAAATGATTTTAACCCCTCCGCCTCTTTCACCCCGATTTCATCCAACAAACATCGGCTGAGCGGGCTGTGCGGCAGGTTCCGTTCCGCTTCAGCGATAATGCGGCGCAACGCCTGAATCGCAATCCAGTAACCGCTTCCCTCATCTCCCAGCAAATTTCCCCATCCTCCTGTCACCGCCTGAACGCCTTCCTTCACCCCAAAGCAGATGGAACCCGTGCCGGCAACGGTTAAAATGCCGTCCCCTCCCCTCAAGGCTCCTGCATGGGCGATCTGCGCATCATTGACGATGGAAAAAGGGATGGCAAAACGCTCGCGAAGCATCTTTTCCAGTTCCGCACGGCAAGTGCCGCTCTCAATTCCCGCCAGCCCGAGATAAAGATAAAGGCACCGATCCTTTACTTGATGGATGCACCCCTCAATCGCCTCGCGTATATGCTTGATCGCCCGTTCCGGATCAACCAGAACATTGGCAAATCCGCTGCGTGACCGTGCCAGTTCCCTCCCGCTCAAATCAAAAGCCACCGCTTCGGTTTTCGTTCCGCCTCCGTCGACCCCAATCACAAACGGCATCCGGATCACCTACTTTTTATGTTCAAACCGAAAGGGACTCCACGGTTTCAACATATCCAGCAAAATCAGCTCTTCCTCGGCTATTCGCCCGACAACGTTGGTTTTTCCTTCATTTTTCATCGGCTTCAGGGCAATCTGCAATTCGCCTTTATACTGTCCGTACAGATCGTTGTCAATCAGCACATCGCCGCGCTTGATTTCGACAGTGAGATGCGGGGGAATGGGGACATCTTTGTATTTTACCCGGCTTTGGGTTGAGCGGATGAGGTAGTCGGAAACATCCCCGCGATAAAAATGAGGCTCTTCCAGGACGATTTTCCGCTCCAACTCCGTGATCCCTTCGTTCAGCTGAACAGTAAACGTCAGCCGGTCCGGATCAATTTGACTGAGCGCTCGCAGTTCTTCCTCAGACGCATAAGCATTTCCGACGATGACATCGTCAATGACTCCGGTGGCAAAAAGATGTTTGGCCTGCACGTCGACCGGCAGGGTTCGATGCATTTCCAGCGTGCACAGGCCCTCGGTTACCGGCCAGGGACCGAACGAAGCCGCTTGCGAGGACACAAAGGCAGCGGTGCGAATCCCCTTCTCTTTAAACTGCCAGCTGCAATGGAGAAAGTGATCATACGCCAGGCCGGTATAACGGTGAGGATAAAAATTATGACAGCCGAGCAAATTTTCCCGTTTCGGCTGATAACTGAGAATCTGCTCAAGATAACGGGTGCCGTTGCTCATATTGAGTTCAATTTTTAAACCGTAGGGATTGTACGTCATCGCCGCCTCTTCCCGGCCGGTGAAGCCGAGATCCAACCGGATTCCGCTCGCGCCGAGCTCGTTAAAAAATGACAGATCTTCGTAAGAGATTTTCAAGGCCTGAAACACGCGGGGAGCAATATCGACAACCACTTGCATTCCCAACCGATTCGCATACGCAACGGTTTCTTTAAAATCGGCGAGAATTTTTTCCCGGTTTCCCTGAACGGACAGCAGGCAGGAAAACACCCTGCTGAATCCGTACTCATGCGCCAGCTTCAAATACGCCTGATCCCGGTCAGGGGTGGAATGTTCCGGATAAATCGACACACCCAACCGTTTCATTGTTTTTCCCCTCTTTCTGCAAAACCGCTTTGAATGGTTGCCAAGTTACCGGCTCTCCTTCAATTTTTTGATTACCCGGATCATCCGCTCAATCAGCTTTTGCTCGCTTACCGCCGTCATCAAATGGTCTTGTGCGTGTATCAACAGCAATGATTTTTCAAACGTGGTCCCGTTCATCTCCGCCTGAATCAATTTCGTCTGCGTCTCATGGGCTTTCTCCAATTCTTCTTCGGCCTGTTTCAGCAACTGATCAGCTCTGTCAAAATCAAACGTTTCTGTTGCCTCCAGCGCTTCATAAGCAAGCCCGCGCGCATTTCCGGCATGCAGAATAATATTGAAGATTTCTTGTTCCAGATTCATCATCTTTCTCCTTCAACTAAGAGATCAGGACATTTATTTACTTTCGGCATAACTCTTGATCAGTTCAAGTACTTTCGGGGCGCCGATCGGCGTATAACCCGTAGGTGGAATCAAAACAACCGGTACATTCAACTGCTTGCCGATCTCGGCAAAAGTGGAAAAACGATGCTTTACTTGCGGAGCCACCAGCCCCAGGTCATACCCGGGCAATTCATTTTCAAATTCGTGGGTGCCGACCGCTTTGATCTCCAGAGCAAATCCTTGTTTATCCGCCTCCTGTTTAATGGCTTTGACCACGATGGCGCTCGACATTCCGCCTGCACAAACCATCAGCACTCGCACAAGCATCCCTCCATCATGATAAAAGAAATCGGCTGTCCGCCGTATGGATTGCTGATCTTTATTTTCAGTTTTTATTCACCGCTGCCAGTGCTTTTTTTAAGACTCCGTCATGTAATTCCAAAAGCCGGACCGCCTCATCGGGGGAGAGATCCGTTAAAAGTTGCAAAATGGCCGCTTTGGTATTCCCGTTCTGCTCTGATAGCGCTTTCTCCGCTTCCGCTCTGGTACAACCGGTCGCCTCAATCACAATGTTTTTCGATCGCTCAATCAGCTTATGGTTGAGCGGTTCCACATCCACCATCAAATTCTGATAAACTTTACCCAGGCGAATCATGGTTGCCGTGCTCAGCATATTAAGGACCATTTTTTGCGCAGTACCCGCTTTCATGCGTGTAGAACCGGTCACCACCTCCGGGCCGGTCACAACGCAAATCGTATGCTTAGCCACCTGTTCCATTTTTGTGCCGGGGTTGCAAACAAGGGCGACACTGGTTGCTCCCACCTCATTTGCATATTGAAGGGCACCGATCACATACGGTGTGCGCCCGCTTGCAGCGATTCCGACCACGATATCCCTGTCCGTCAGACGTATTTCCTGCAGATCGTTTTTTCCAAGATCATACTGGTCTTCTGCAGTTTCCCAGGATGTATCAACGGCACCCGCTCCCCCGGCGATAATCCCCTGAACCAATTGCGGCGGCGTACCAAACGTGGGCGGACATTCCAAAGCATCGAGAATCCCGATTCTCCCGCTCGTTCCGGCACCGATATAGATCAGACGCCCCCCTTTTTTAATCGCCTCCACAATCTGATCCACCGCCCGTGCAATCTGCGGCAACGCAGCGGCAACCGCCCCGGGGACCAGCGCATCTTCTTCGTTGATCCGTTTGACAACTTCAAAACTGTCCAACTCATCAATATCCATTGTACGTGGATTTCGTTTTTCCGTCTCCAGTCTGTCCAATTCCGACATCGCCTGTTTTCTCTCCCATCTGACGTCATTTAAGGGGCATTTTTTTCCTTGCAAAAAATATCTGAACAATTTTTATTATAACAAAAATTTTTATTATAACAAAAATTGGTATAGACAACTACTGCCCGATAAGTTATATTCAAATTGTAAACGGTTATATTTCAGACTAGTGTCACATTTATAACACCAGGAGGTTTTTTATGGAAACATTTTTGCAATGGATTGATTCTAAGTTGATGCCTCCTCTTGCACGCCTTTCGGAAGTGCGGCATTTGCGGGCCATTCGGGACGGAATCATCTCTGCTCTTCCCCTTATTCTCGTCGGTGCTTTTTTCTTGATTATCGCCAATCCTCCCATTCCCGGTCTGGCGAAGATGGTGGAGCCGTACACCAATGACATTTTAATCCCGTTCCGTCTTACACTCGGATTAATGGCCCTCTATGCTTCCTTCGGCATGGGATACAGCTTGGCCCGCTCCTACAAACTGGACGGCATTTCCGGCGGCATGCTGACGATGGTGACCTTTATCATGGCAACAATTCCGGTCAATCTGGATGACAAATTGCCGAAAGACCAGCCGCTCGGTTGGCTGTTGCCCATGGAAAACCTAGGCGGTTCGGGACTGTTTATGTCAATCTTGGCAATGCTGATCGCAGTTGAAAGCCTGCGATTTTTCAAGAAACATCGCATCACGCTCAAAATGCCCGATTCCGTGCCCAGTTCGGTTTCACGCTCGTTTGAGGCACTGATTCCCGCAGCATTTATTATCGTTGTCATGTGGGTGATCCGCGTCTGGCTTGGAATTGATTTAAATGAGGTATTGCACGCAATCTTCAAACCGCTGGCCGCCTTTGCCGGAAACAGCTATCTCGGCGCCTTGGTTCCGGTCATTTTCATCATGCTGCTCTGGTCGGCCGGTATTCACGGCGATGCGGTGGTCGGAACCGTTTTTCAACCGATCTGGTTTGCCCTGCTGGATCAAAATGCCGCTGCTGCCGCTGCCGGCAAAGCGCTGCCCAATCTGATTGTCGAACCGTTTTTTCAATGGTTCGTCTGGATCGGAGGATCGGGAACGAGCATCGGCCTTGCAATCCTCATGTGTTTTTCCAAATCTTCATACTTAAAGAAAGTCGGCCGTTTTTCGATTGTACCCGGCATTTTCAATATTAATGAACCGATCGTTTTCGGTGTGCCGATGGTGATGAACCCGCTGATGTTCATCCCTTTTGTCTTGGTTCCCATCGTTTGCACGACAACCACATATATCGCTTTTTCTCTCGATCTGATTAACCGCGTGGCCACCATTCCACCCTGGACATTACCTGCCCCAATCGGAGCGTATCTGGCAACCGGCGGAGATTGGCGGGCGATCGTTTTGTGCCTGGTTAATATCTGCCTTTCCGTTCTCATCTACTATCCCTTTTTTAAGGTATTCGAAAAAAGAATGCTCAAAGAAGAAAAAGGGGAGCTTGCCCAGTCAGCTTCATAAAATGCCCGCTGATCCGGCTCTGAGGGCATCAAAACTGCTGCAACCGAAACAAAACCGGGTGCGCATTGATTTTGCCGGATTGAATCAACACGTGCCCGGGATGTTCAGGAGGTGGAACGGGAGCTGTTCAAAATTCATTGAGGATGGAAATCCGGAAACCAAACCAAAACAATCCCTGGATAAAATGCCGAGGCGCACCGCATCCATTTACCGCAGTTTTTCGGCTGCCCTCGTCCCTTTGCGCCTGATGAGGATGAAGTAAGAAAAGCCGGCGATAAGCACAAATCCGACACTGATCAGCATACTCATCAAATGCTTGTAATCAAAAACACTCCCGACCAGCGCAATTGTCAAAATCAGGATGGCAAGCCAAAAACGCCAGGGAATTCCCCAGACTTTGCCCTGTTCATTGGCTGACTCTTGTTGAAAACGGCGAAAACGCAGGTATGTGTACAGAATCATGCCCCACAAAAACAAATAGACCACACCTGCAGAGGTCGTCAGAATTTCATAAATGGAACCAGGCAAAAAGTAAGAAGCGACAATGAACAGAAATACAAAGATCGTCGTCACGATCAGCGAGGGAAAAGGAACGCCTCGCTTATTTATTTTAGCCAATAAGGAAGGAGCTTCTTCCCGTTTGCTGAGGCTGACCAAAATATGAGAGACGCCAAACATGGCGGCAATAGCCGTTGAAAAGGCTGCCAAGATCATGATGAGATTCAGGACAGCATCAGCATACGGGATGCGTAACAAGGTTAAAATCGTTATCATCGGACTTTGGTTTTCCACGATTTTGGTCAGCGGGATGGCATAGAGGATGGCAAAAAGAGACAACAGATATAAAACAGCCAGAAGAAGGACAATTTTACGAAAAGCTGACGGAATCACCCTCGGATTTTCAACCTCGGCCGAAGCCATTCCCGTGGCCACAATCCCTCCAAAGGTAAAAACATCATGCTCAAGCTTGTTAAAAATCCGGGCAGGCCATGGGCAAACCATTGATCCGTCCGGGTAAAATGCGCATGCGCGGCAACCCGTCCACCAAGGATGAAATAAAAGACAACACCGATAAAGATGACCAAAGCTGCCGTTTTTACCACAGCAAAAAACGATTCGATCCGCCCGTAATTATTCATGCCAATCAAATTAATCCCCAGCGCCAACAGAGTGTATATCGTTGAGAGCATCCAGATCGGAACAGAAGGCAGCCATTTTTGTGTAAAGATACTGATCCCCGTAATCTCGCTGGACATTGCCAAAACTCCTGCCGCCCAATAAATCCAACCGCCAGTAAAACCAAATAAAGTTCCAAGATACTTTTCAACGTAATAAATAAATGAGCCCTGAGAGCCGGATTCCGTCACAATCATGGCACCCAAAGAGTCAAAAATGGCCCAAACAGCAAAAACTCCAACCAAATAAGACAATAAAATGGAGATCCCTGTTTCACGGATCGTCGTGGCTGTCGTCAAAAAAAATCCCGCTCCCAAGATGGAAGCAACCCCGATAAAGACCAGTTGCCCTTCGGACATTCCTTTTTTCTGCTTTTGTTCCGCAATCTTTTTTTGGTGAAATACCTGCGGTTTTTGCACTGATAACGGCTGTTTTCCTTCTTTCATCTCATTTCCTCCCTCCCTCAATAAATTAAGA
>NZ_JPST01000038.1 GCF_000763315.1 Thermoactinomyces daqus
GGGGTTTGTCATCAATCTCAGCGAATGGATTGGTCTCCATTCGCTTTTTTTCTAGTCAGGCGGCAATGTCATCCCGGACTTCCCCACGCTCCTCATCTGCCGGGAGACGCCACTCCAACCCCGTTGTACTTAACTTTCCTCCCCGGGTTGCGCTGGCAAATCATGGTCATTTTCCGGAATAATCGACACGTTTCCCAGCCGTTCCATTACCCTGATCAAACTTTGAGTGCCGTCTTCGCCTCCCCCGTAAGCCTGAACGGAGCGGAGCAACTGTTGAACCAGGGCTGTTCCGGCCAGGGGGAGATCCAACCGTTCCGCTTCCTGCAGGACGATGCGCAAATCCTTTTGCTGAAAGCGGACGGAAAATCCGGGAGCCAGATCTCCTTTGATCACCCTGGGGGCATAGTTAGCCAGTGCCCACGACCCTCCTGCCCCCTGTGTGGTCACCTGGATCATTTTTTCCAGATCAACGCCGCTCTTTCGGGCAAAGGCCAGTGCTTCAACGACCCCGAGCAAATTCAAGCCGCACAAAATCTGATTGCACGCTTTGACCGTTTGCCCTGCTCCCACCGGGCCACAGTGGGTAACCGATTTTCCCATCGCTTTAAACAAAGGCATCGCCTTCTCAACCACGGCCGGGTCACCCCCCACCATGATGGAGAGCGTTCCGTTTCGCGCACCCACGTCCCCTCCGCTCACGGGGGAATCGATCATTTCGACTCCCTTTGCCTTCGCTTTTCCCGCCAGCACCCGGGTTGCATCCGGTGAGATTGTGCTCATATCGATCAGGATTGTTCCGGGTTTCGCGCCCTGCAGCACTCCTTTTTCCCCGGCAATCACTTCCTCTACATCAGGCGTGTCCCCGACGATGGTGATGACCGCATCGCTTGTCCGGGCCAAATCTTCGGGGGAAGAGGCCAGCTTGGCTCCCCATTTTGCCGCTTCTTGCATCTTGCTGGCGGTCCGATTCCAGACCGTTACTTCAAACCCGGCCCTGTAAAGATTGTAAGCCATGGAACGCCCCATGATCCCAAGGCCGATAAAACCGACTTTTCGCAGGTCTTGCATTGGATCTCCCCCTTTTTAATCTGAATTGGACTGGCGCAATTTCAGCGGACCGCGGCATACACCGCACCGGTATTTCCGCAGGTCGACTCTGCGCTGCCGGTAATATACCTGGCGGCACTCAACACAAATCAGGACATATTTCGGCTTCCTGCTTTGTAACGACTGCAGCGCCGGGGCATGGCGCAAGCCCCCGACCCGCTGCAACCAGTATCGGAAATCGGCATCGCGATGCTGGTATCCTTTTCCCTGCAAATGAAGATGATAATGGCACAATTCGTGCAAAATCATCTTTTGAAAAATCTCTTCCCCGTGCTCCTCCAGATAACGGGGATTCATTTCAATCGCATGGCTGCCGAGGCAATAGCGGCCACCGGTGGTTCTCAAGCGCGGATTGAACCGGGCCAGATGGCGAAAAGGGAGGCCAAAATGCTGAAGCGACAGGGTTTCCACCCGCTTTTGCAGTTCCTGATCCGTCCATTTTGCCATCCTGTTCCCATCCTTTCAAAATCGGCTCACCGATCCTCTTTTCCATCATAAAATATTCCGAAAAGCCATAAAAGGGAGGACGAACCATGCCCCAGTGGCTCTATCGGCAACTTCGGCGCGCTTTTCTGGAAAAAGACCGCCGCCAGATCCGCCTGTTAAATCAGTGCTGGTTCCAATATCAAACAAGGGTATGCCAAATTACCTGTGCACGCGAAGTGCCCTCAAGCAGCGAGTAAAGCCTCCTTACGCACGAAACGCGGGAGTGCCGGCTTCTGCTGCCTGACGGGCACTTGCGCTAATATCTCACGACTCTTCCCGTTTAACCGGAATCATGCTCAAACCGACCCGCTCCCGTTCCACATCGACATTGATCACCCAAACATCGACAATATCACCGACCGTGACGATATCCATCGGATTGCGCACGAATTTTTCACTCATTTTTGAGATATGGACAAGCCCGTCATGCTTGAGTCCGATGTCGACAAAGGCGCCAAAATCAACCACATTGCGAACCGTTCCCTGCAAATGCATTCCCTCATGCAGATCTTCCAGCTTCAACACGTCCGAACGCAAAAGCGGTTTTGGCAGCTCATCCCGCGGATCGCGGCCGGGCCGGAGCAAAGCCTCAATGATATCTCTCAGCGTCGGGATGCCGCAATCGAGTTCTGCCGCGATTTTTTCCACATCAACCCGTTTTAATTTTTCCTTGCACTCATCACTGCCGATTTGCTCTTTCGTGATTTCAAGCCGTTGCAGCAGTTGGTCAGCCACCCGGTACGATTCGGGATGGATCGGTGTCTGATCAAGCGGATTGACTCCGTCGTGAATGCGCAAAAAGCCGATGCACTGTTCATAGGTCTTCGCCCCGAGGCGCGGAACTTCCTTTAGCTCCTCCCTGCTTTGAAAACGCCCCACCTCGTCCCGCCGCTTCACAATGTTTTTGGCGACCGAGGCACTGATGCCCGAAACATAGCCAAGCAGCGCAGGAGAGGCAGTATTCACGTCAACCCCCACATAGTTCACCGCAGACTCCACTACTGTCGTCAAACTTTCACTCAAACGCTTTTGCGAAACATCGTGTTGATACTGGCCGACCCCCACCGACTTCGGATCGATTTTGACGAGCTCCGCCAGCGGGTCCTGCAAGCGCCGGGCAATGGAAACAGCGCTGCGGCGGGCGGCGTCCAGATCAGGAAACTCTTCTTTGGCCAGTTTGGAAGCAGAGTAAACACTCGCTCCCGCTTCATTCACAATGATGTAATAGACGGAGCGCTTTGCTTCCTTGATCACGCTGGCGATAAACGCTTCCGTCTCCCGGGAGGCCGTTCCGTTTCCGATGGCGATAATCTCAATCGGATACTTGTCCAAAAGCGCCAATACCGTGCGTTTGGCTTCTTCGACTTTTTCCTGGGGCGGAGTGGGATAAATCACGCCGACTTCCAGCATTTTTCCGGTATCCGCCACCACGGCCCACTTGCATCCGGTTCGATAGGCAGGATCGACTCCTAACACCATCTTTCCTCTTACCGGCGGCTGCAACAGCAGGTGACGCAAATTTTCGGAAAAGATGCGGATCGCCTGTTCCTCCGCCTGCTCCGTCATTTGCGCGCGAACTTCTATTTCGATGGAAGGTGCGATCAACCGTTTGTAGCTGTCCTGTGCCACCGCTTGCAAAAAATCATGGGCCGGAATCGGAAACCAGCGCAGCAGACGGCGATGAATCTCCTCCTCATCCACCGTGATTTTCACTTTCAGAATCTCTTCGCGTTCCCCGCGATTAACGGCGAGAATGCGGTGGGAAGGCATTTTATGTACGGGTTCACTAAATTCATAATACATTTCATAGACGGAACGAACTTCCGGATCTTTTGCCTTGGAAACAAGCATTCCGGTTTTCCAGGTAAATTCGCGCACCCATTTGCGAATTTCCGCGTCTTCGGACAGCTCCTCGGCCAGAATGTCCATTGCCCCTTGCAAGGCCTCTTCGCGTGAGTTCACTTCATTTTCTTCACTCACAAACTCATCGGCGCTTTGCTCGATCTCATCCTGGTCCTCCACTTGGAGCATGATGCGCGCCAACGGTTCCAATCCCTTTTCCCGTGCGATGGAAGCCCGGGTTTTCCGCTTCGGCCGGTAGGGGAGATAGAGATCTTCCACCTCTTGCAGCTTGACGGCCTCCATGATCTTCTGTCTCAGTTCATCCGTCAGTTTGCCCTGCTCATCGATCAGACGGATCACTTCTTCTTTCCGCTGATTGAGCTGGGTGGCATATTGGTATCGCTCTTCAATCGACCGCAATTGTTCCTCATCTAGTTCACCGGTTCTTTCTTTGCGATACCGGGCGATAAACGGAATGGTATTTCCTTCTTCCATGAGTTCAATGGCTGCTTTCACTTGGCGCGTTTCGATGCCGAGTGCGCCGGCGATTATCTCCATCATCTTCAGTTGGTCCATTTTCTTCCTCCTGCTTCTTTCACAAAAAGAAAATCACAGCCAGCCAAAGCATGTTGACGTATGGAATCGTACGGATCAAACCCGTTTTCAAAAATCCCATCCAAAATCAATCATTTGTTCATCAACATACCTGAAGCTAACCTCTATTTTAGCGAACTGACACCGGCAATGCATAAATTTTTGGCCGAAAAGCGAGGCGAACTGATGGCAATTCACTTAAAGAAATGGTAAAAACAAAAAAAGAGCCCACCTTCTTTTCATCGGTCAGCTCCGTTACACCTATATGACTTCTGACGGTTCCATGCGAATTGCTTGCCGCAGTTTTTGCAAGGCTCTGCGTTGCAAGCGGGAGACGTGCATTTGCGAAATCCCCAGTTTGTCCCCGGCCTGCTTTTGGCTTAAGTTCTCAAAAAACGTCAATTTTAAAATTTCCTGCTCCCGCTCCGTTAACACGGAAAACACTTTTTCCAGGAGGAGCTTGCGGTCGATCTGATCAAAGCCGGCATCATTCGTTCCCACCAGGTCCAGCAGGGTAACCTGGCTGCCATCACTGCCTGCTTCGATCGGACTGTCAACCGAAACAGCATGATAGCTCCGTCCCATTTCCATCGTTTCCAAAACTTCCTCTTCCGTAACTCCCAGATATTCTGCAATTTCCTCCACTTTCGGTGAACGCTGCAATTTCGTCGTCAGCTCTTCCACTGCCGTTTTGATGCGAGGGCCCAATTCCTTGATTCTTCGCGGCACATGCACACTCCAAGTTTTATCGCGAATATGGCGCTTGATCTCACCGATGATCGTCGGCACGGCAAAACTCTCAAAACTGCGGCCGAGCGAGAGATCAAAACGCTTGAGCGATGCAATTAAGCCGATCATCCCAACCTGAACCAGATCCTCGTAGGGCTCCGAACCATGAGCAAATTTAAAAGCCAGTGTTTCCACGAGCTCCCTGAAATGGTCGATCAGCTGGTCTTGTGCCTGCGAATCCTCATCCTGTTGATATTTTTTGATTAACGCTTGCACCTGTTCATCGGTTAGGGTGGAAGGATGTGGACGACTCGACATGAGATTCCACCACGTCCTTTCGGATAAACTTGGTCATCGTTACGATTACTCCATTATCTCCCTTGATTTCAACTTCATCCATCAGCGTTTTCATGAGATATAAACCCAAACCGCGCTCCCGCAGCGAATTCATCGAACGCTCCATCCGGATCGGGCCGGTTCTTTTCTCAACTTCTTGCACGTCAAAACTGGTCCCCCGGTCAATCACTTCGATTTTGAGCCGGTTGGAAAAGATGTTGCAACTTACTTCTATCTCGCCTTCGCCGCCGCAATAAGCATGATCCACCGCATTGGTGCAGGCTTCCGATACGGCCAGCTTCAAATCTTCTATGTCATCGTATGAGAAACCCATGCGATTGGCAATTCCGGAGACCGCTAACCGGGCGATTCCAACGTAATCTGGCTTAGCGGGAATGGTCAAGTATACCAAATCTAAGGGTTTTTCACTCATAGTTGGCCTCCTCCTGCCTGATCTTCAATATCCATAATCTGATTTAAGTTCGTAATCTTGAAAAGCCGGTTCAATCGGGCGTTCATTCCCGTTAAAACGAGTTTTCCAGATGTTGCCCGTTGTGCTTTGTAGGCACCGATGAGCACACCCAATCCCGTGCTGTCGATGTAAGTCACTTTGGAGAGGTTTACTGTAATCTGGCTTCCTCCCTGACACAAAGGCAGCAATTTCTCACGCAGCTGCGGGGCGGTATAGACGTCCACTTCGCCCTCCACCGAGATCGCGATGCGGTTCTCCTTTTCTATTTTTTCATGAATTACAAGATTCATACGTTTTTAACCTCCTCAAAAAAGCGAAGACGGCTGCTGTCTATCCAATCCGTTTTAAAATCAATATCGTTTGATCATCCCGTATCTTGTAGTTCGTCATTTCATAGAGTTTTTGGTGGATTGCTTCCACTGCCTCCTGAGCCGGCATATGAATATATCCCTGAATCAATTGCTTAAGAGTTTCCCGTTCTATAAATTCACCATTCACTCTGCATTCCGTTACGCCATCCGAAAACAACACAATTGCATCATGAGGTTGGAGTGAAATCGTATCCTCCGGGTATTCGGCATCTCTGGACACCCCGAGCACAAGTCCTCGCGTCTTCAAGTCGAGAAAATCTTGTTCAGCCGCTCTGTAAAAGAGTCCCGGCTCGTGTCCGGCTGTGGCATAGCGAAATTGGTGATTTCTCGAATCATATACCCCGTAGACCATGGTGATAAACATACTGGGGTCGACATTGCGCTCCACCACGATATTGAGATCCTTTAATACCTCTGCCGGCGAAAGCGGCTGGGTTCCCAGCCGGTCCATCGCGTATTTGATCATCGACATGCACAGGGCAGCGGGAATTCCTTTCCCGATGATGTCGGAAATGGCGATTCCAATGGAACCCACCCCGTGATCGACAAAGTTGTAATAATCCCCGCTCATCTGATTGGCGGCCACACTGATCACACCGATATCGACTCCTTCCAGGGAAGGGGTTTTGGAGGGAAGGAGCGTTTGCTGCATGCCGACAGCCACTTCGATCTCATTTTCAAGCTCCCGCTGGCGATTCATCAATTTCTCCCGTTCCCGGTAAGCAATCCCATAACCGATCATCATTTCGAGCAACAGATCAAAAGATGCTTTCACTTCGGCAGGCAAGTCGGGGAACAGCGATTTCATCGTCCGCACGTGGGCATTTACCACCTCGTCAGGGGGAATCCGCTTTTCCATAAACCATTTGGAAAGTTGTTGCGCATTGTACAAATGATCTTCCTTGCTCGTTTTCACATAGGAAGCGAGCAGCTTTTCATACAATTTTTTCAAATGAATATCCATAGAAAGGTCCCCTTGATCAGCCGTCAATTAGAAAAACCTCCAAGTTGATTTCCTTTGAGACCAGACGGGCATGTAAAAAGATAAAATCAGAAAATCTATTTGCAAATTTTCGCAGCTTGTCTTTCTCTCTCATATGAACTGATTTTGAAACTAAAATATCATAGATTGCCGCAGAAATGAATAACACACCAACACAAAAAAGAGAATGGAAAAAAATCCATTCTCCTAAAAATCGATCATGCCCAAGCTGATCATCAGGGCCTCATTTACACGACTCATCATCTCGTCGTCCAAATGAGTGATTTTATCCGTCAATCGCTGTTTGTCAATTGTACGAATTTGCTCCAGCAAAATAACAGAATCACGGTCAAACCCATAAGCTTTGGCATCGATTTCCACATGTGTAGGCAACTTAGCCTTTTGGATTTGGGCTGTAATCGCGGCGACGATCACGGTGGGGCTAAACCGATTGCCAATATCATTTTGAATTACCAAAACAGGCCGAACCCCACCTTGTTCGGATCCGACCACAGGGGAGAGATCTGCGAAATAGACATCGCCACGTTTAACAATCAAATCGGTTACACCCCGCTAACCAATCGATCCAAAGTATCTTCAGCCTCTTCCTCCGCTACAAATGCCTCAGAAGCAATGTTGAGATTGATGCGAGCCATTTCCATATAGCCTCTTTGCATCATTTCGCGGATGAGACGTTTTTTCCGCTCCTGGAGATACATTTTCATCGCCTGGCGAATAAACTCGCTGCGATTTGAGTTATCTCGCGCAACCATACCATCCACTTCTTGAAGCAAATTTGTTGGCAGGCTGATCATGATTCTTTTTGTACCGGACAAATGAAGCACCCCCAACCAATCATCACCGTTAACATTTCCCCTATCGATACTACCATTATGCCGAAGATGTTGCAAAAATATACTTACTTACAAGCAATAAAAGTAAGATGGAAAACAGACATAGTTAAATTTATTCGTCCGGAAGGCTAAAATTCCTTCTCAACCAATTGTAATACTAAAAAAGTTGCCGAATGTCCAGTCTGCCAGCTAATTTTCAGCAAATCGACAACCTAAAAACGCAAGCGGTTGACGATTTCCACTACTTCTCCCTCTTTTCGATAAACCCGGGGAATGCGATGGCTGAGCGTACTGACCACTTCATAGCTGATTGTCCCCAACAGCTTGGCAACTTCATCCACCGTGATACATTCACCATACTGCTCTCCGTATAGCACCACCTCATCCCCGATCTCAACCGGCATGGCATTCGTCACATTTAACATCAACTGGTCCATGCAGACACGGCCCACGATCGGAACTCTCCGCCCCCGTACCAGGGCAAATCCGCGATTGGACAGATGGCGGTTCACACCATCCGCATAGCCGACCGGAACAGCGGCAATCCACTCGTCACCGTCCGAGATATAGGTTTTGCCGTAGCTGACGCCCGTTCCTGCCGGCGGCTGCTTCAAATCGGCAATCCTCGTTTTCAGGGTGAGAGCAGGGCGAAGATTGACGGCAGTGCGGTTCACCTGATCCGACGGGTAGTAACCGTAAAGGCTGATCCCGACGCGTGCCATGCGATATGCATGATCGGACAAGTCGATCGCGCCGCCGCTATTGGCAATATGAGGAAGAGGAATCGAAATCCCTTCCTTCTCCAAGCGGTTTAAAACCTCGGCAAACCGCCTCTCCTGGTACAGAGCATACTCTTTATCCGCCTGATCGGAAGTCGCGTAATGGGTAAAAATCCCTTCGACCTCGACCGATTTCAATTCCAAGGCCCGTTTGACAAAAGCGACTGCTTCATCAGGGAACAATCCCAACCTGCCCATCCCTGTATCCAATTTTACATGGACGCGCGCACGGATTCCCAACCTGGCCGCTTCCCGTTCAATGGTTTGCAACGATTCGTGATGGTAGACGGTAAGGGTAAGTCCGGCCTTCAGCGCTTCGGCAACGGCATGATCCGGTGTCAATCCCAACACCAGAACCGGTGCCTCTATGCCCGCCCGGCGCAACTCGATGCCTTCATCTTCAAAAGCAACCGCCAAATATTCCGCTCCCGCCTCAAGCGCGGTTTTCGCGACCTGAACCGCACCATGTCCGTAGGCATTCGCCTTTACCACAGCCATGATTTTGACATCCGGGCCAAGATGGCGGCGGAATTCTCTGACATTATGGGCGATTGCATCCAAATCCACCACCACGACCGTGTCGCGCCCGATCTTCGTTTCCATTGTTTCCTTCGTTTCATAACAATCCACGTTTGACCACTTCCAATTGACCATTAAGTGCACCAAGGAACGCATCACTAACCAGAATGGCTATCTTTCTGCTCCCGAATAAATAAACATAAGGCAAGCCGAACTCCTGTTCCAAATCTCTCAGCGGCAGCACTTTTTTTCTCTTGCCCCAACAGATTTCCAACCGGTCCGGAAAAAGAAGATAATGCGGACGAAATAAGAACAGATAAATGGCCGGCGGCAGGAACAGGGTGATGAGAATATCGGCAACCAGCCCCATGATAAAACCGGAACTGCGCGGCGGACAGGAAAGCCACACCGCTCCGAGTCCGAGCAGAAAGATCAGGGATTCAAACAGACGCATCCGTTTGCTCTTGCGAAAGAGAAGCACCTTGTAGGAAGAGCGCTCCTCCCTGACCAGCTGCTGTTTGGCCATACATTGTCATCCTTCTGCGTTTAAGTCTCTGGCAACTATCCTGTATTATATCAAATCTTTGCTGAAATATCCGAGAAAAATACAGCACAACACGGAAGATGAGAGCATAAGCACCCGCAAGGGGGAGTTGCCCCCCTGACCTGCCATGCGAACATGGGGAGGTTAAGAAGAAACAAGACCTTGCCGGAAAACAAACTTGAACAGAAAAATGGACAGCCTTTGACGGTGTCCACTTGTGATCCTTTATTTTGCCGGCTGGTCGTACAGGGAATTGGCGATTTTAATCATTTCCGATTCTGCCAGATCTCCCAGCAGCTCATAGTCGACCCCATCGTACGTCCAGGTGAGCCGTTTCCGATCGCCCATTTCCAAAAGTACTCCTACGGTCTGCACCAAATCGACCGGTTTCCCCATGATCGGCAGACTGGCAGCAATCTCCTGAGTACGGCGTTCCGTCAGGGTAAAGGATTTCTCGCCTTTAAACCGTAAAACGGCCACCGGACCATTGGGTGTTTGAATGGTCTGCTCATTCGCCAGCCGGATTCCATCAGGAACATAACCAGGAATCACGGAGGATATATCCTGCTTCTCCTGTTTTACTGCTGCCAATGCCTGTTTTGACTGGGACAGCATCGGCTGTAAATTGCGCTGCGTATCGAAAGCATCTTTGTCAAAATGAGCATCGGGCTTAAACCGGTCAAAGCTGACCGTCATCAACAGGTCATTTTCTTGATCCAGCACATCCACTTTCTTGGGGTTCAGATCATGGTCCAACCAGATCCTCTGTCTGACCGCCTGCTTGTTAAACGGATATTTGGCGACAACTTCAAAGCGGTAATCATTTTTCCCGGCCTGAAACTGGCGGCCCTGGTCATCGACAATGCTTTGCAACAGCGTTTGGTAAATATAGATTTGCCCGCCCGTATACGGCCAATCGCTTTGAAAGCGGAAGCTCTTTTTCAAACTTGGCGATAAAACGTACACACCCTCATCATTTCTCAACAAAATCTGCGCGGTATTTTTCTTCAAATTCCGAAGGGCCACACGGTAATACCCGGGCTTTTTATACCATACTTCCACATCGTATTCCTGTGGTTCCTGCCCTGATAAAATCGCCATTTTCCCATGGCTGATATAAGACTCGAGATCCTCGGAGCGCTTTGATAAATCGCTGACCACATCTTTGGCATCTTTCGTCCCGCATCCGGCGAGCGGCAGGATCAAAAGCCCGAGCAGGACAAAGATCCAGATCTTCCGACACATTCAAATCCGCCCTTTCGTCAATTTCCCGGGAAATGTGTCGGCTAGTAAGGGACAGTCGTCGATCTCACCCGGGCTATCGCCCGGAGCAGGTCATCAACCATTACACCATGAGAGGAAGGCCCGGCGATTTCCCCCGCTTTCCCATGCAAATAAACGGCCATCGGCACCGCTTTTTCAGCAGGAATGCGCTGGGCGAGCAGAGAACCGATCATTCCGGTCAAAAGGTCGCCTGAACCTGCTTTGGCCAGAGCAGGGCTTCCGGTGGGGTTCAGTACCTGCTTGCCATCCGGAAAAGCAATTACGGTATATCTCCCTTTTAAAACGACAAACATATCTGTTTTCAGTGCCAATTGCCGGGCCACTTGATGACGCTGGACTTCGACTTCTGCTGTGGAGGAACCGATCAGGCGAGCCATTTCTCCCGGATGCGGGGTCAAAATCGTGACGGCTCCCTTTTTTCTCCGCCGGAATAAGGAAGGATGCGCTGCCAGAATATTCAAGGCATCTGCATCCAAAACGAGAGGTACCTCAACTTCCTCCATCAGCTGGCCAAGCCATTGTTCTTCACCGGCAAACCGGCCCAGCCCCGGACCAACCGCCACTGCGGAAAAGCGCTCTCGCTTCTCCTTCCAAACGTCTGCGCTGCCTGCGTCGAAAACTTCCTGCCCCGGCCAGCTCCAGATCAGCTGCTGTGTCACTTTGGCCGCCAATGCCAGCCGTTCCGATTCCGGCACTGTTAAGGTGACATAACCGGCCCCCATGCGATAGGCCGCTTCACCCGCCATCACCACGGCTCCGAGCATTCCCCCGGCCCCGCCGATCACGTGTAAATGCCCATAGGTTCCCTTGTGCGCCCATTCCTGTCTCGGCTGTGCATACTCCTGCCACAAACAGGGAGTATTCAGTTGCGCCCGCGGTTCCCTTTCTGTTTTCTCATGACCGGAAAAAATCCCGATCTCCGCCACTTTCAGCTTCCCGCGCACGTTTGCTCCCGGACGTAAATAATGACCCCATTTCGGATACTGGAATGTGACCGTCAAATCGGCCCGCACAGCTTCATTTTCAATCGCTCCCGTATCGGCATCGACACCGGAAGGGAGATCAACGGACACCACAAACGGAGACGGTGTTTGATTCAGCCGGCGAACCACCTCGTCCATCGGCGGCCGGAGTCCCCCGCGCGTTCCTGTTCCAAGCAAGGCATCGACGACGACGGTTGCTTCAGCCAAGTGACGGAACAATCTCTCTTTTTGCCCGTCCGAATAATGCCACACCGGAGCATAGCGACAGCAAACCTGATAAAAAACGCCGGCATCCGCTGACATTTTTTCTTTGGAACCTATGAACCACATATGCACCTTCCAGCCGCGATCGAGCAGATGGCGGGCCACCACCCAACCGTCCCCGCCGTTATTTCCTGCCCCGGCAAGCACGGTGGCCGTTTTCGGCTTTGGAAATCGAAGGAAAATCTCTTCCGCGACCGCTCTGCCGGCATTCTCCATCAACACGATCCCCGGCAGGCCGATCTCCTCAATGGTGTAGCGATCCAGTTCGCGCATTTCCCTGGCGGTTACCAGATACACGTTTGTCCCTCCTAACCGCGTTATATATGTATGTCCACCCAAAAAGAGTTATGATTCAATTGCCGGAAACCCCTAGAGCACAACTTCCTCAATCACCGCCATCGCCATCGCATATTGCCGGCTGTGCGAAATGGACAAATGTACGGCAATCTCCTTATCGGCAAAGATGGCTGCGAAAGCAGATTCGGAAAGAAAAACGCAGGGTTTGCCCTTATGATCATTGAGAATCTCGATATCCAAAAAGGAGCAATTCCCGCCGATCCCGGTGCCAAGCGCTTTGGCCACCGCCTCTTTGGCGGCAAATCGTCCGGCGATATATTCCAGTTCCCGCCCCGGTTGTTCCGGCTTCAACGTACGTTCGCGTTCAGTCAGAATCCGTCTGGCAAGCCGGTGAACGCCGATCTCTTCTATTCGCTCCAATTCCACCAAATCAGTTCCAATGCCTCTGATCACTCATTTCACATCCTGCTTTCAGATTATTACCAGTATACCACGGGAAACTGCCCTGCTTTATCCTTTTCCGCAGAGCTGATTCGGTGCAAAAATTGTTTTTTACAAAAACGTTTGTTGTACAAACATTTTTTATGATAATATTCTTGATGACACATCGACTTCCGAAGGGGTGAGATGAGTTGACAAAGGAAACCCTGCCCGATCTCTTGACGAATTCGCTCGGCTTTAACTTTGGCCGTTTCGCGGCAATTGGAAGAAAGCTTTTTCATCAGAAGCTGCTGCCTCTCGGGGTGGATGACACCCAGTTAAGCGTGCTGGCGATCTTAAATGAAAAAGGTCCGCTCGTTCAGGCGAGATTAAGCGATTACTTGGGAATCGATAAAGCGACGATGGTCAGTTTGGTCAATGCCTTAAAGTCGAAAGGCCTGGTTTCCAAAAAACCGCATCCTTCCGATCGACGCGCACACCATGTTTATATTACCGATCGCGGTCGGGAAACTTTATGGCAAGCTTGGGAGATTTCCCAGGAGTTCACCGACGAATTATTTTCCGTCCTGAGCAGCGAAGAAAGAGCCATGCTGATCGACATGTTGAACAGACTGTACCATCATTCCGTCGAACTTCAAGAGAAAGGGAGAGATGAAAAGTGTCAAAACCCACCCAACCCACATTACCTTCCGACACATCGGTAGTGCCCAAGGCGTGGTATGCCATTGCCTGGTCAAGCGAATGCAAAGAAAAACCGATTAAACGAAAAGTGGCAAATATCGATTTTGTTCTGTTTCGCAATAATCCAGGCCGTTCAAGCGTATTGCTCCCACCGTGGCGCTGATCTGTCAACGGGAAAAGTAATCAATGGCTGTGTGCAATGCCCGTATCACGGGTGGGAATTCAGCGGAGATGGGAGATGCCGGAAGATTCCCGCCCATCCCGAACGGGACATTCCCGACTTTGCGCACATCCAATCGTTCCCTGTACAAGAAAAAGCCGGCATGATTTGGATTTATCCTGATTCTTCAACGAAAGCGCCGGATTTACACCTCTTTCCGATTTTAGAGGAGCCGCAGTTTGTCTACAGTCCTTACCAAATGGTGTGGAAGGCCCATTTGACAAGAGTGGTGGAAAGCGTACTGGATGTGGCGCATCTCGCTTTTGTTCACAAACAAACCATCGGAAAAGGCCTGTCTCCCGAGATCAATGATCTCTCCTTTCAAGCGGAAAAAGATTACATCCATTTCAAAAAGGAACCAATCGCTTTCATTACCGTTTTCCAAACCAATGGATTCAATACTTGGGAAAAAACGAAACCAAAATGTTCACATTTGCCACATTCACTCCGCTGGATCACGAAACCACGGTGATTTTCAGCCAGATCGGGCGGACCTTTGCCAAACGGGTTCCCTTCATCGGAAAATATTTATCTCATTTTGGCCTTCGCGTTTTAAAGGAAGATCAATTAATAGTGGAAGGCCAGCATCCCCGTCCCATCCCGGAAGCTTTGCGAATGGAAGCCCATGTGCCATCTGACGGCGTCCAAGTCCGCTTTCGCCATCGTTGGTATCAGTTTTTGAAAAACGAAACGGAGCACCTGCTAGTGAGAGGAAGCGAATAAAAATATTCGGAAAGAACCGAATCATCCTCTTTTCATTTGCTGATTCCCTTACAAACGTTTTCATTCAAAGAAAACGTGATATAGTATGGAATAGAATTGGCTTTACCCATCTGATCATGCTGGGAGGATCTTCCATGTACCAAGTAAACAACCGGATTGAAATTACTTCGCCGGAACATCTGCAAACCCTGAAAGAGCGTTTTGCCAACGCTCCGCAATCGATGACACGCGTTCCCGGATTTGTTTCCTTCCGTTTGCTGGAGGCGGAGGACGGATCTCATGTCATTGCCGAAACTGTTTTTGCTTCAAAGGAAGATTTTCTGGCCTGGATTGAAAGCGATCATTTTAAACACGCCCATGGCGGTCGCAGCGGTGACCCTGGACGCCCTGAACTTGCCCGCTATTATGTGGCGATCACGTAAAAGGAGCGACGATTAATGAATGCATATTCCCTGGTTCTCTTTGTCCATGTATTGCTCATCGCCTCCTGGTTCGGCGGCATTTCCTTAATGGCCATGGTCCTCCGGGATGCCATCCGTTCCAATGAAGGCGGAACGATGGCCCGGGCAATCAGCCGCGCCCAGCGGTGGAACCTGACCATGTTTGTCCCGACGGCCCTGTTGGTGCTCATCAGCGGAATGTATCTTCTGTATGTACAGTTGACCTTACATAACGAAGCGCTGTGGCTGATGGTAAAAGAGCGGTTCGGCAGCCTGTTTGTCATTGTTTATATCCTTTACATCGTTTTCTACGGAAGAAAAACGCTGAACCAGGTTCAGGCTGCGGAAAACGAGCCGGAGAAGGCAAAATCCCTTTTAAAACGCTACATCATGGTACTCAACATCTCCCTTCTCTGCATGGTTGTGCTTATTTTCTTCGTCACCACCAAAATTTAACGCCCAATGCAAAAGAAAACGGCAGGTCGCACGATGTCGACTTGCCGTTTTCCGATTTCACTCCCCATTCGATTCCAAATCCACTTCTTTTAAAGGAATCACTTTTGTTTTTTTCACCCATTTATAGCCGAGCCACAGCAGGATAAACAGCGGAAGGCCGATATACGAGACTAAAATGCCGTTCCAGTCAATCGTATTTCCGGTAAAAGCCTGGTAATTTTGCCCGACAATCACGATCACGCATAAAACGAGCGCGAAGAGCGGGCCGAACGGGAACCATTTCGCCCGGTAAACCAAGTGGTTCAGATCACGCCCCTGCGCAACATAAGCCCGGCGAAAGCGGTAGTGGCTGATCGCAATTCCCAGCCAGGCGATAAACCCGGACAGCCCGGAAGCGTTCAGCAGCCAGATGTAAATTTTCCCCTGACCGACCAGCGAAGCCAGAAAGGCAACAGCCCCGACTGCTGTCGTCAGAAGCAACGCGAAAACCGGAACACCCCGACGGTTTACTTTGGCAAAGAGTTTCGGCGCTTTCCCTTCTTTGGCCATTTGCCAGAGCATCCGCGTCGAAGCATACATTCCCGAGTTGCCTGCGGACAGCACGGATGTCAGGATCACCGCGTTCATCACCGAGGCGGCAAAAGCCAATCCGGCTTTTTCAAAAATGATCGTAAACGGGCTTTTGGCGATTTGGTTTACGTCACCGCCGACCAAATTCGGATTGGTATAAGGAAGAACAAGTCCCATCACTAAAATCGCCAATGCATAAAACAACAAGATTCGCCAAAAGACCTGACGGATGGCTTTGGGAACATTTTTCCGCGGGTTTTCACTCTCTCCGGCGGCCACACCGACCAGCTCCGTCCCCTGGAAGGAAAATCCGGCGATCATAAATACGCTTAAAATCCCGAGCCACCCATGATGGAAGGGAGCGTCGTTGATCGTGAAGTTTTTAAAGCCGATCGCTTCTCCGCCCATAATCCCGAAGATCATCAATAAACCGATCACGATAAAAATGATAACCGTTGCCACTTTAATAAAAGAAAACCAATATTCCGATTCCCCGTATCCCTTTACGGACAATGCGTTCAATCCAAACATCAGCAGGAGGAAAAGGGCGCTCCACAAAATGGACGGCGAATGCGGAAACCAATAATCCATAATCAATGAGCCCGCCGACAGCTCAACAGCAATGGTAATCGCCCAGTTATACCAGTAATTCCATCCCATGGCAAATCCCAGCGCCGGATCGACAAACCTTCCGGCATAGGTGCTGAATGACCCCGCAACAGGCATAAACGTCGCCATTTCCCCCAAGCTGGTCATCAGGAAATAGACCATGATCCCAATGGCGAGATAGGCGACAAGCGCTCCACCCGGCCCCGCCTCCGAAATCGAAGCCCCGCTGGCCAGGAACACTCCCGTGCCAATCGAACCGCCAATTGCAATCATGGACAGATGTCTTGCCTTCAGCCCTCGTTTAAGTTCTGGTGACCGGTTTTGTTGACTCATAAAATCAAACACCTTTCATTATTTGATCGCGAGGTGGCTTGGGCAATAAAAAAACCGTCCCAATGCTCTCGTATTGAACGGACGGTTTGAGTGAACCCACACTCTACCCCCGCAAGATAGCGCACCACGTTTCCCGGGAAAGAAAACGTGACAGTGCTGCACCTGTTCGGACACAGCCCCAACCCGGACGCCCGGAGCCGGCAACCGGATTTCGGCGGCTTTTCCTTTCATTTGCAGTCATCAGTCAATCTCCGAACCTCGCACAAATTACTCTTAAAAGCCGCGACCTCTACCTCACCGTAGGATCGATGAGGGTGACTATGCACTTGTTCCATACGTCCTTTAGTATAGTAAAAAGTCAAAAGATCAACAAGGGAAATATTTGCTAGCAAGGAAATCACCGTAAGGTAATGGACGCCGCCGGCAGAACAGGTTGTATTCATTTTTGATTTATCCTTTATAATGAAAAGAAGCAAAAGGAGGGAACCCCGATGGAAAAGCGCAAACGACGAATTCGCGAAAAAGCGAAACAAATCCATGATCAGTTGAAAAAGAAAGCGAATCTGGAAGAGATTTATCATACAAAGAGTTATTGCGAACAATGTGAAAATCAGGTTTGGCCCTGGGAAATCCATGTGGTGGAACAGCCCGATGGCACGGAAATGTGGGCCTGCCAAGCCTGTGTCAGGGAACATAACTTCCCTCTCTCCGAAAAGGAACATGCACTTGAGTTCGAAGCAAGACGCATGGCCGCCAAATGGCTGTTCCTGCGTGCGTGAAAAGGTTTACCCGATTCAACAGGATTGTTCGCGTTGTAGCGCGGGATGGATGGCGATAACACTGCTTCACCGCCCCGGCGGCAATGGATTGCCATAAAAATCAGTGACGACACCTCCCGCCTCCTCTGCCGGTTTTTCCCTGCACCAGAATCGCGGAAGATGCACGCCGGCAAAACCAGGCGGTCAGTGCCGGGAGATCATCAACCATTGGACACCATTTCGCCCTCAGCCGTGGATCATCGCATCACGCTCCACATCACGGAGAACGGCAGTTGCCCTTGCCCAAACAGAAAGCGGTTACAAAAAAAGGGCATCCCGCCAATCAGGCCGGTCAACCACACATATCCATTTCAGCAATTCGGTTTTTGCACAATTCCCTCTTTTATCATGCACCTTGATTTCTTCCGCCGAAAATCGCTCCACGACGCCGCTTGTCTCCATTGCCAGATCATTCAGACTACTAATCTCCCAAAGAGATTCTCTTCTTTCCGCAGATCGTTTCCGACCATCCGCCTGCTTCAATTCCCCGTTGTTTCAAACAAAACTCCCATAAACAGGGAAACAACCAATTATTCCCTTCATTTGTGAAAATAGTTAGAAACTTCTTCTGTTAATCTTTAATTCTAGTACAAAAATATATAAAATCCTATTGCGGAAGAAAATCGTATTTTATTAGCTTTGACAAAGAAATTAACGTCATCCGTCAGAGGGGAGAGACTATGGAGAAAACAAAGTTTTCGCGACTTGAAGCCTTTTGGCAAAAAAAGGCGATGCTGATCAACGCGACCGCAGCCTTGGTGCTTGTCAGCGGCGGGGTTTTGCTCACGTCCGGCTGCAGCCAAGAAACAGCTGCACCGAAAGCGAAAGCCCCTACAGCCCATGTGCAACATGAGACCATCCAAGATGATTCAGCCTCATCCAACGATGTGGCAGATGTAACTGAAGTGACGGATATTAAACCGTTGCCGAAAAAAGAGAGTCAGTATGTGGAAAACATCTTGACCCATCATAACGTTCCACAGGTAAATCCGAATGAGATCAACAATTCCGGTGCTTCTCATTCCGGGGGGGCGGCAAACGGCAATGCGGCCTCCCATCATACCGATAACAGCACAAGTCCGGCCACCGGCAACATAGCGCCAACCACACCGAAAACGGGTGACAGCCAGCATGTAAACCAATCTGCACCCACAACGAAACCGGCATCACCGGCGCCGGGCAAAGAGCAAAACCAGCAGCAACCAGGAGATAAACCGGTTGAAAAACCGCAACAACCCGGCACGGACAACCAACAACCATCCAACGGTTCGACGCAAACCCCGCCGGCAAATGACGGCGACACATCCAATCCGTCTGAACCTTCCAATCCTGCTCCTTCAAAGCCGGAGCAAACGGATGGCATAGAGACAACGGCATGGTTCCCGTTCTGGAGCACCAACTCCGGAAATCAGATTTTGTCTTCACAATCGCTCGATTCCATCAACCTGTTTATGTACGAATTACAGGCGAACGGAGATGTGGGCTATATGCAATATGCCAAAGCTCCTGATCCAAACACTTTGGCTCTCGCCCGCAAAAAAGGCACAAAAATTTATGCCACCGTCGCCAATACCGACGGTTGGAGCGATGTGAACAAAGCGGAAGATGAACTCCATAATCTCATCAATACACCGGAGAAACGGAGCCAATTAGCCGATAAACTCCTGGCCTTCACTCTTAAAAACAATTATGACGGCATTGATCTGGACCTGGAAGTGATCCGGGGAAGCGACCGCGACAATTTCTCGGCGTTCGTGGAAGTATTGGCACAGAAAATGCACCAGAAAAACAAAAAAGTGCTGGTCTCCGTTTATCCCAAAACATCCTATGGCGGCTGGGACGGCCCAATCTCCCAAGACTGGCAACGTCTCGGCAAAGCTGCGGATGAATTGGTGATCATGACCTATAACTACAGCATGAACAGCCCGGGACCGGGTGCTCCGCTCGATTGGATCAGCGATATTGTCAAATACGCCAATACCCAGGTGGCCTCGGAAAAAATTTATTTCGGTTTGCCTTCCTACGGTTACCTGTGGACCTCTGACGGCAAACGCTCCTCACTCTCTTACAGCCAGGCACAAAATCTGATCAAAACCAACCATGCAAACGTCGTACGCGACAAGAACGGGGAGCCGACCTTTACCTATACATCCAACGGGGTGAAATACACAGGCTACTACCAAGATGCAATAAGCTGGCAACGGAAAATTGAAACGATCAAGCAAGGCAATCCTCACATCGGCGGCATTACCGAATGGTATATCGGTGCAGAGGATCCTGCCACCTGGAATATGTTAAAAACCGAATTAAAATAATTATTCCCTAAACCGGTAACCGGCTAAACATCTGGCTGGAAACCGGTTTTTTCTTTTCACCATAAAGAGAATCCAAGATAAACCGCTGCCCCCCACATCACCAAAGCTGAAATCTTCTGCAAAATCATCATGATCCGCCCTGATCTGTCCAGTTCCCCCAGAAAGCGCCCCGCCAGGGCCAATCCGAAAAACCAGAACCATGAAACAAGTACCGTGGCAACGGCAAAAGCCGCTTTTTCCATCCCGGCGTACTGCAAAGAGCTTGTCCCGAGCACCATCGTCGTATCCATGATCGCATGGGGATTAAGCAGGGAAGCAGACGCTGCAAACGCAATTTGCTTCCGGACGGAGAAGGTCTCCCGCGGATGGTCAAGGCCGCCGTCAGCTCCGGGCGTCACCTTCCAGGTATTCCATCCCATGTACAGCAAAAACAAAACCCCCATGCCAAGGAGAACCGTTTTGATCCATGATGATCCCAAAATCACCAGAGAAATCCCGAGCACCGCCAATGTAATCAACAGGGTATCGCACAACGCGGCGGTCAGGACGGTCGGCAAGGCCTGACGAAAACGCCGATGAAAGGCCCCTTGGTTAAAAACAAAAACGTTTTGCGCACCGAGCGGCAATATCAGTCCAAAGGCAAGAATCAATCCATGTAAAAATGCAGAAATCATCAAAATCCCTCCGGAAAAAGTATGGTTCCATCGTACAAAAGATTTTGCATCCTGTCGCCCGCCAATTGGATGGATTCCAACCCAACCAAGTTGTACAATTAACAAAAACAGAATCGTCCATCCCCTGTCAGCAGAAACCTGAAGGAGAAGTCAGAGCAAAACCGGTGAGGAAGTGGTGCCTCTTCTGGCCATGCCCGGCATCCAACGCGATTTGACACAGAAAAGTAAAAGGATGGATCACAACCATGATTGATACCCATTGGAAACCCGACAAATCATCCCCTGTTCCTCTCTATATCCAGATCAGGGAATACATCAGGGAAAAGATCAAAAATGGCGAGTGGCCGGTTGGCAGCAAAATTCCGCCGCAACGTTATTTGGCAAAAGTCTGGAAGGTAAACCGGAGCACCATTGTTGCCGCCACAGCCGACTTAATGGCGGAAGGGCTGTTGGAAGGAAACAGCGGAAGCGGAACACGGATCATTAACAATACATGGTCCCTGATGCACTCTACCCGTCCGCCTGATTGGAACGCCTACGTTGATGCCGGAATCCATCCCCCCAATTTGCCGACCATTCAGGAAATCAACCGGGCGGAATTCCACCCGCACATCATCCGCCTGGGAACAGGGGAGCTCTCTCCCGACTTCTTTCCCCGTGACATGCTGAAAACCGTTTTGTCCCGGCTGCCGGATCAAATTGATTCACTTGGCTATGAAGAGCCGAAAGGACTGCCCCTGCTCAGGGAGCAACTGAGCAAGCATCTTAAAAGGATCGGAATCGATGCTTCCCCTTCCTCCATCTTGATCGTGTCCGGTGCCTTGCAGGCCTTGCAACTGATCGCGCTCGGCCTGTTGAAGCGGGGCTCTGCGATTCTGCTGGAAAAACCTTCATATCTCTATTCGCTTCATGTCTTCCAGTCAGCCGGGATGCGGTTATCCGGCCTCCCGTTGGATCAGGAGGGGGTGCAGATCAAATACATTCCCGTGCAGAAAAAGCGGCAAAATGCTTCATTGCTTCACACGATCCCGTCCTTTCACAATCCGACGGGCATCCTGATGTCGGAACAAAGGCGCAGAGACCTGCTGCGCATCTGTGAACAGGAGCGTTTACCGCTTATTGAGGATGATGTATACCGCGATCTGTGGCTGGACGAACCGCCCCCTCCTCCCCTGAAAGCAATCGACAAAAACGGGCTCGTCCTCTATCTCGGCAGCATGTCCAAAACCTTGAGTCCGGGCTTGAGAATCGGTTGGGTGGTCGGCCCGGAACCGGTTATCGAACGATTGGCCGATATCAAAATGCAGACGGATTACGGCTCCAGTTCCCTGTCGCAGTGGGTGGTGGCCAGATGGCTGTCCAGCGGGCTCCATGAACAGCATCTGAAGCGGGTTCGGGCAGAACTGAGAAAGCGGAGAGCCGCGGCAGTCGAAGCCTTGCATGCTTCTTTTTCCGATCTGGCCGCCTGGACCGTTCCCAAAGGCGGTTTTTATATTTGGCTGCATCTCCTTTCCCCGCTTCCCATGCGCGAGGTTTTTGAAAAGGCACTGAAAAAGGACATTCTGCTCAATCCCGGCAATATGTACGATCCAGGCGCAACCCGGAATATCCGGCTTTCCTATGCCTACGCCTCTCCCGATCAGTTGCATGAAGCCATCGTCTCGCTGGCCGGGATAATCCGAAACTTGTCCGCACATCCGTAAACAGAAAAATCCTGTCGCAACCATTCGCTTGTTGCGGCGGGACTCCTTAAGGGTTTGTAAACGGCATTCTTCGTGTTAATAAAGAAAAAACTCCACCGGCCGGCCAAACAAAATGTCAGCCAGTCAATGGAGTTTATGGTCAAACATTTTATTCCACGGTTACGCTTTTCGCCAGATTGCGCGGTTTATCCACGTCATACCCGCGTTGGATGCAGGCATAATAAGCGAAGAGCTGGAGCGGGATCACGGTGAGAACCGGAGCGAGCAAGTCGATGGTTTTTGGAATGGTGATTACTTCATCCACCGATTTTTGCAACTCACTGTCCCCTTCAACGGCAAAACCGAGTACTTTGGCGCCCCGCGCTTTTACTTCCTGAATGTTGCTCACCATTTTATCAAAAACAGACGATTGGGTGGCAAGGGCGACGACCGGAATATTCTCTTCAATCAAAGCCAAGGTTCCGTGCTTCAACTCCCCGGCGGCATAAGCTTCGGAGTGGATATAGGAAATCTCTTTCAGCTTGAGCGAACCCTCGAGCGCGACAGCATAATCCAAACCGCGGCCCAGGAAGAAGAGATGCTCGTTGTCAGCGATGGAACGGGCAAATTCGGCAATTTTCCCTTCATACTCCAAAACTTGTTCCGCCAGCCCGGCAAGTTGTCCCAAATGGCTGATGATCTCTTTCAATTCCGCTTCGCTTTTATGACCGCGCACCTGTGCAAAGTAGAGGCCCAACAGGTAGATGGCGATCAGCTGCGACGTATAGGCTTTGGTCGAGGCAACGGCGATCTCCGGTCCTGCCCAGGTGATGATTACATCATCGGCTTCACGCGCCACGCTCGATCCGACCACGTTGGTAATCGCCAGCACGCGGGCCCCTTGTTTCTTTGCTTCGCGGAGGGCAGCAAGCGTATCCGCTGTTTCACCCGATTGGCTGATGACCACAACCAATGTTTTATCCGTAATGATCGGATCACGGTAACGATACTCCGAAGCCACATCGCACTCAACCGGAATGCGGGCCAGATCCTCAAGCACGTATTTGCCGACCAGTCCGGCGTGATAAGCTGTTCCGCAGGCCACAAAGTGGATCTTTTCGATGTTACGGATCGCTTCCGGGCTGAGAGCCACTTCGTTTGAAAGATCGACTAAACCATCTTTGATCCGGCTTGCCAGTGTATCGCGGATCGCTTTTGGTTGTTCATGGATCTCTTTCAGCATGAAACGGTCATAGCCGCCTTTTTCCGCCGTTTCAATATCCCAGGAAACATGCATCGGCTCACGTTCAACCGGGGTTCCGTCAACTTTCATCAGCTTCACTTGGTCTTTGGTCAAAACGGCCATTTCCCCGTCTTCAAGGATGTAGACTTCGCGGGTATGCTTGAGAATGGCCGGAATATCCGAAGCGATGAAATTCTCTCCCCGGCCAATTCCGACGACCAGCGGGCTGGCATAACGAACCGCAACCAGCTTATCCGGTTCGTTCTCACTGATTACACCGAGCGCAAACGCGCCTTCCAGTCGGGATACCGTTGCCTGTACCGTCGAAACCAAATCTCCGTTCCACAGGTCTCCGATCAGTTTGGCCACGACTTCGGTATCGGTCTCCGATTGGAAAGTATGGCCTTTGGCCATCAACTCTTCCTTCAGCTGGATGTAGTTCTCAATAATCCCGTTGTGAACAACTGCAAACCGTCCCGTGCTGTCCACATGGGGATGGGCATTTTCATCAGATGGTTTCCCGTGTGTCGCCCAGCGGGTATGACCAATTCCGAGCACTCCCGGCAAGGAGCGAACGGCCAGTTTCTCCTCGAGGTTGGACAAGCGCCCTTGCGCTTTGTTAACGCTGATCGTTTCTCCGTTGTAAACAGCCAGTCCGGCCGAGTCATACCCACGGTATTCCAGTTTGCTGAGCCCTTCCAGCAGAATATTTTGCGCCTGTTTGGCTCCGATGTAACCTACGATTCCGCACATAGTTATGAAAACCCCCTAAATTTATCCCTTTTTGCTGAGCACGGATCGAAGATTCAGGAGACAGGTTGATTATTGTCTGTTTGCCAAACGCAAAGTGCCGTAAAACACTCAGCTTCCCTATTCAGTTTTTTGAGTGAGAATGTGTAAGCCAGGTAGTGTTTGACAAAACAACAATTTTGTTTAAACCGGATCTTTCTTCTCATGCCCTCCCTTTTCTTCAGCAAAAACATCCGCTCAACAAAAAGGTTGATCTGATTCGTTTCTTTTTATTATTTTTTCTGTCTGCTCATTCACGCCATATCGCTGTTTTTGTTCGATGAGTCGCCTCACCGGTTTGAACAGCGATTCCTCGGCTCTGGCGCAAAGCCGGGAGGTATCCGCCGATCTTTTCGATACTCCTCCACCTCGTCAACTGCGGAGTCTTCGTTCACACCGCAGTCCTGGCGCTTTTCGACAACTTTTCCAAACCTCTGCTTCTCCCTTTTCGCTTCTTCACCTCCCAAAAAATGAAGAAGGCGATGTTTTTACTTCGCCTATGGGATTATATTATTCAAAAATAACAAAAATGTAAAGCAGTCCGATCAAAAAAGGGCCAGGGGGAAAGGCGAAACCCTACATCCCCCTTCTTATACGGCAAATGTTAAAATAATGTGTCGGTGTCGGCACATCTCAGGCGAGTTGCTTTTTCACTTCATCCGCAATGCGGCCGACATATTCCCGCAGCGCCTCTTCGTCCGGTCCTTCAGCCATCACGCGGATGAGCGGTTCAGTTCCCGACGGGCGAACCAGAACTCGCCCGTCACTGCCGAGCGCATTTTCCACTTCGGCAATTTTTTGGCGAATCGCTTCGTTTTGATCCCAACCCGCCTTGTCTTTTACCTTCACATTCACGAGCAATTGAGGATATTTTCGCATCATCGACGCCAGGCCGGACAGGGTTTGCCCTTTTTCCTTGACCACGCGTAGGAGCTGAACGGCGGTCAGCATTCCATCTCCGGTGGTATTGTAATCAAGGAAAATAATATGGCCTGATTGTTCACCGCCCAGGTTATAACCGCCCTCTCTCATTTTTTCCATCACATAGCGGTCGCCCACTTTGGTTTTTTCCGTCCGGATCTCCAGCTCATCCATCGCTTTATAAAAACCGATATTACTCATGACGGTACTCACAATCGTATTTTCTTTCAATTTCTCTTTTTCTTTTAAATAGGAACCGCATATGCACAGAATTTGATCCCCATCCACCAGATTTCCTTTTTCATCGACAGCGATCAGGCGGTCAGCGTCTCCGTCAAAGGCTAATCCCAGATGGGCCTGTTTTTTCAGAACTTCTTCCTGAAGCCGCTCGGGATGAGTCGAGCCGCACTCTACGTTAATATTCACTCCGTCCGGATTGACATTGATCGCCGTTACATCTGCACCCAAATCCCGGAGCAACAGCGGAGCCAGTTCATATGCAGCCCCGTTTGCCCCGTCCACCACGATATGCATTCCACACAGATCCGTATCAATCGTATTTTTGAGGTGATCGAGATAGGCGGAAACCGCATCCGGCTGGTCAGTCACCCGGCCGACTTTATCTCCGACCGGACGTGGCAGCCGATCTTCCTTTTCATCCATCAGCGCCTCGATTTCCGCTTCGGTTTCATCCAACAGTTTATATCCATCCGCACCGAAAAATTTAATGCCGTTATCCGGAAAAGGGTTATGAGATGCAGAAATCATCACGCCCGCATCGGCTTCCAGGTGTTGTGTCAGGAAAGCGACACCCGGAGTGGTCACGATCCCCAAACGGATGACGTCGCATCCGATTGACATGATTCCTGCGATCAGCGCGGATTCAAGCAATTCACCGGAGAGGCGCGTATCCCTACCCACAACGATTTTCGGCCGTTCTTTCTCTTTCGTCAGTACATAAGCGCCGCACCGCCCCAAACGGAAGGCTAATTCCGGTGTTAAGGTCTCATTTGCCACTCCCCGTACTCCATCGGTTCCAAAGTACTTACCCATACATTTTCTCCTCCTCATGTAAGCAACCAACAAATCCGTTACCCTAAAATTTGGATCTTTGCTTTTAACTTATCTTGACCCACGACCTGCACGTAGGAAGGAAGAACAAACCGGATTGGCACATCATGGACTCCAGCGGACAGATTTGAAACATCCACCAGTGCCCGTACATCTGCTGCACCAAGCTGGTCGATCTGTTTGGGTGCTCCTGAAAGAGTGATATTCAATTTCGCATCGGACGGTGAAAGGATCCGGGCATTCACCCCTCCATTTAATCCTGTTACTTCCAATGGAACGTTCTTGATCACTTTTGTCTCAGCAGGAATCATTTTAACATAGATTTTTATTTCTTTGGGTTCCACTTTTATGGCCGGACTATGAACCGGAACCGGCATCACCAACGTTGTGTCTTCCGTTATGTCCGATAAATCAGGCCGGGGACCTGCATAAAATTGTAAATGATTCAGATATGACATCGGTCCGTACACGGTAATCTGATCCACATTGGTATCGATCCCGGCTACGGCGTATTCGGGGGGCGGCGCTTTCCCCGGTTCGATTGAAAGAGGCACGGTCTTGCCGGGAATGCTGATCGGAACCTGCACCACTGCGGTTTTCGGCTCAATTTCGACGTTGGATAAAGGTCCGTTTTCACCGTATGCTTGGAGTACAATGACTTGATTCACTGATTTCTTCTTATTATTCAAATTGACAATCGCTTTGACAGAAGTTACCTTTTTCAGTTCCGCTTCCGTTCCTTTTACCAATACTTTGTCCGGATTGATCACGGGAGTCCCCGCTTTAAAGCCGTCCGGGACGCTTCCGATCAATTCCGGTTCCACATGCATCTCCTTTTGCAGCTTGGGAACCAGGGTCACATCGATCCGCGCCGGCTCCACCCGGGCATCGACAGGATACGGCAATCCTTTCACCTGAACCGGTAACTGATGTGTTCCCGCCCCAACACGCCGTGCATCGACATAAAGGCGATAATTCGTCGAAAAATGCCCGAAGAAGGCTTGGTTGCCTTCTACGATCAATTCCACTTTTGGGGGTTTTCCGACCAGATCGTAGTGTTCGTCATCGTACTTCACTTGGACCGTTGCTTCCCGAATATGCGTATCGCTTGAAGATGAAGAGAGGGAGGTGTCGGTTACAGCCGACCATAGCAGGATGGCCAAAGCCAACGAAATGATCCGCAAAATCCAGTCATTTTGAAGCCATTTATTCATCCGTCCTCTTCCCTTCTTTCTCCTTGCGCGACCAAAATACAACCGCAAATTTCTCCGGCGGCTTCAATTCTTCATATAACCGGGATACCAGCGTTTCTTCACTCAGGTTTCGCTCCAGACGCCCATGCACCGCCAGCGAGATCTGGCCCGTTTCTTCAGAGACGATCACAGTAACCGCATCGGACATTTCGGAAATGCCGATCCCGGCACGATGGCGCGTCCCCAATTCCCTGCTGATATAAGGGCTTTCGCTCAAAGGCAGATAACACCCCGCCGCCATCAGCTGATCCCGGCGAATGATAACCGCCCCGTCGTGCAAAGGACCTTTGGGAATGAAGATATTGCGAATCAATTCCGGGCTTAACTTCGCTTCCAGCAACGTTCCCGATTCTATATAATCAGACAGCCCTGTCTGCCTTTCAATTACGATCAGGGCTCCCGTATGCTGCTTGGCCAGAGTTGAAACCGCTTTGGCTATATCGCTGACCACACTGGTGACTATCTGATCTTCCGCCTGGACACTCCGTCCGAAAAAACCGCCTCTTCCCAGTTGCTCCAATGCGCGGCGCAACTCCGGCTGAAAAATGATGATCACCGCAATGACACCGACGGAAAACAGGTTTTGAATCAGCCATTCCAGTGTGCGAAGATGAAATACGTTGCTGATCAACCAGATGATGATCAGAACGGTAAGTCCTTTTAAAAGTTGAACGGCTCTGGTACCACGCAAAAGTTTTAACAGATGATAGATTATATAGCTGACGATCAATATATCAATAATATCATTCAAGTAACTGCGAATCTCCAACAAAGACTGCATGCGTCCCCTCCATCCATTCAGTTCCCCATTATTATGCTACATCATTGCTGCGATGCATTCCATCACCCGTTATTCTTCCATTATATCGCAGCGGATGGGAAACCCCCTAACCGGCTGCCGCGGAAAATGAGGAGCACAGGTGTCCGTAACCCGCCCCCGCAATAAAATCCCACACAAAAAAGAACCTGCCCCAAATGAGCAGGCAGGAAACATTCTGCGCTTTTTAACCCGTATTTCTGAGCCCGGCGGCGATCCCGTTAATCGTCAGCAGCACTTCTTCCAAAAGGGAATCGGCCAGGGTTTGATCATTTTCTTCTTTTCTCCGTTTGGCAAGCAAAAAGACCTGGATAAAGCTAAGAGGATCAACGTAAGGATTACGCAGGCGAATCGATTCCTGAATGACAGGCACACGATCCAGCAATTCCTCCTGTTCCGAAATCGCGAGCACTTTTTCGCGCGTAAGCATAAATTCTTTTTCAATCAGTTTAAACAGCCGCTCTCCGGCCGCTGAATCTTTAGCCAGCGACGTGTACTCACGGGCGATAACCAAATCGGCTTTTGCCAGAGCCATCTGCAAATTGTCGATCAGGGAATGGAAAAACGGCCACATTTGATACATCTCGCGCAAAAGGCGCAATCCCTTCTCCCCGTTTCGCTCGAGATATTTTCCCAGTCCCGTTCCGGCAGCGAACCAGGCCGGGAAGAGGTAACGCGTCTGCGTCCACGCAAACACCCAGGGGATCGCCCTCAGATCTTCAAATTGTTGACTGTTTTTGCGTCTGGCGGGACGAGAGCCGATTTTCAGTTCCCCTATCTCCGGAAGCGGGGTCACATCGTTGAAGAAACCAAGGAAGTCAGCATCGCCAAAGACGAGTTGCTGATATTGTTCCAATGCGTATCCCGACACTTCCTCAATCGCCTTCTCCCATGCCGGATCAAGTTCATGATGTCCATTCGTCACTGCGGTCGTGGTCGAAAGGAGCAAAGACGCCGTTGCCTGTTCCAAACTCCGGAGTGCAATCGGCCTCAGCGAATAACGGGACGAAAGCACTTCCCCCTGTTCCGTGATCTTGATGCCCCCCAGCAAAGCGGAATCGGGATTTGCCAGGATATTGCGATGCAAAGGTCCGCCACCGCGCCCCAATGCTCCTCCCCGACCATGGAAAAATTTCAGTCTCAGCCCATACTTCTCCGCCAGGCGGTTCAGTCTCAGCTGGGCTTGATACAACTCCCAGTTCGCAGTAATCACACCCCCGTCTTTGTTGCTGTCGGAATACCCGAGCATAATTTCTTGCCCCGGCTGCTCTCCATGATAGAAGGGAATAAAGGCGGGATGCTGAAAATATGCTTCCATAATCTCTTCGGCCCGGTGCAGGTCGTCAATGGTTTCCAGGAGCGGAACGGCATGGAGCCTTGATTCTTTGCCGCCGTGCAAACGGTGCAGTCCCACTTCTTTCGCGAACAAAACCACTTCGAGCAAGTCGCTCGTCCCCTGGGTCATGCTGATTAAGTAATTGCGGATCGCTTCTTCGCCAAATTCCTGTTTTGCTCTGGCGATCATGCGAAAGAGCTCCAAACATTTTTCCGTATCCGGGGAGTAGCTGGCAAAAGGGGAAGTAAGAGGCCTCGGATCTTGCAACAATTCGGTCAGTAAAGAGATTTTCTCCTGCTCCGGCAATCGATCATATCGTTCCTCAATTCCCAATTTACCCAATATTTCGGTTAACGCTTTTTCATGTTCGGCGCTGTGCTGGCGAATATCCAAGGTGAGCAGATGAAAACCGAACAATTCCACCTGGCGAATCAGATGGGCCAGATCATGATCGGCCAGGACATCTGCATGATGCAAACGCAGACTTTCCTGAATCAAGGTTAAATCGCGAATAAATTCTCCGGCTGTCCGGTAAGCCCCCAACTCCTTTTTGCCGGTACGCGTATGATGTAACCTGGCTAACATAAAAGTGCACTTGCGGCGATAAGGTTCGTTCTCATTCCGCCATTTCCCCTGCCCGACATCTTCCAGCTTCACCTCTGCTTCATCCCTTAGCAGAGACTCGCAAAGCGCATCGGAAATGGACACTCTCCGCGTGGAATAACTCAGTTTTTTAATCAGGCTTTGCAAAGCTTCTTTGTATTTTCGGATGATCAAATTTCTTTGCAGCACCAGCGTATTCCAGGTTACGTCCGGTGTAACCGAAGGGTTTCCGTCACGGTCTCCGCCAATCCAGGAACCAAAGCGCAAAAAGGAAGGAACCTGCCACTTCTTCTCGGGGTAAATACGGTTTAAACAGCGGGTCAGCTCTTGATGAACGACGGGCAAAACTTCAAACAGCGTTTCGTCAATGTAGTAAAGCCCATTGCGAACCTCATCCATCACGGTCGGTTTCCGTCTCCGCAATTCATCACTTTGCCATAAAGCCGTCACTTCACCCAAGAGATTTCTGCGGATCTCTTCCCGCTCTGTTTCGGTGGTGTAAGGATGATCCAGTTTCATCATCAGTTCGGCGATGCGGTGATGGATATCGAGCGTCGTTCGCCTCATCGCTTCCGTCGGGTGGGCAGTGATCACCAGCTCAAGCGAGAGAAACGGCAATGCTTTCTCCACTTGTTCCGCAGTCATGCCTTTTTCTTTCAACTCCTGAACTGCATGTTCAGTCGAAAATGGTTGAACAACTCCTGCCTCGGACCGGCGATAAAAACGATGCCGCCGTACCCTGTGGTTTTGCTCGGCAATATTGACCAACTGGAAGTAGATGGCGAATGCACGGATCACATTCTGACGCATCTGCGGCGATAGCTGACGGATCTCCGATTTGCATTGGTCCAGCACGGCAGGATCATAGGAGCGGCGAAGCTGCTTGGTCAGTTCGCGAATTTTTTCGACACGGTCGAGGAGTTCTTTTCCTCCTTGCATCACGAGAACATCGCCCAGAATATGACCGAGAAAGCGCACATCCCGCCTTAACGGATTCTCATTGGCTGAAGCCTGTTTTGCTAAAGGATTCATTCCGTCACCCCTTCATATGAGAAAGCTTTTATGTTCATCAATCAGCGAAGGCCTTTCTGTTTACCAAAAGAAGTCGATACTGCTCCGATCCCCCCTGACTCATTGCACGCTAGGTCTTGCGGGTAACCGCCATATCGCTCATGTTCAGATTTACACAAGACTTCAGCAACCGGTAACCGCTGGGAAAAAAGCGGCCGGATGCACCAAAACATGAAGCCCTCTTTGCTTCCGTCGCGGGAATCCCCACTCGGGACGCAGGCGGAGACGATCCCGGCTCTTGCTAAAAGTTTCACAACCATCCCTTTTACAATCGATAAAAGAACGATGCTTCATCCTAAAAATCAATCGCTTCTTATTTCCCTCCTTCTTTCTCTGAGTCGCTCAAAATTGAATAATAGAATTTAGGCATAAAATTTGATAAATTAAATAAAAAAATTTTGGTTAATGTATAAACATTCATTTTTCGATCTTTTTTTATTATGCCATAATGTGCGGTGAAGTACAAAGCGACACTTTTTTCCTTTCCTTCTTTAAGCCGTTACAGCGAAGCATCCATAAAAAAGCGCAACCATCGAAGGTTACGCGACAGGCTCTGATTATAGCACTTTTTGTCCAAATACAGATCCCATGAGGGCAACTGCCACTTTTGCTGTCTGATTTTCCCGATCCAAAATCGGGTTCACTTCGACAAATTCGGCGGATGTCACAATCCCTGCCTCTGCCAGCATCTCCATGGCCAGATGGCTCTCTCTGTAAGTAACCCCGCCCGGTACCGGTGTTCCTACTCCGGGAGCATCTTTCGGATCAAGCCCATCCAGATCCAGGCTTAAATGAACGCCATCCGTTCCATTGGAGACGATCCCGATGGCTTCCTCCATCACACGCGCCATGCCGAGGCGATCGATTTCATGCATGGTAAACACCTTGATCCCAAGCTGACCGATCAAGTCCCGCTCACCCGGGTCCAGCTCCCGAGCCCCGATAATCACCGTATGTTCCGGTCGTACCTTGGGGGCAAATCCGCCGATATTCACCAGGTCCGGATGACCAATTCCAAGACTGACCGCCAGGGACATTCCATGGATGTTACCTGAAGGAGAGGTTTCCCCTGTATTTAAATCCCCGTGGGCATCATACCAAATAACCCCCATATTTTCATACTGCGCTGCTGCACCTGCTATTGTTCCGATTGCCATACTGTGATCTCCGCCCAACACAAGCGGGAAACGATCGCGCGCAATCACCCCGGAGACGGTTTCAGCCAATTTTTCGCAGACATCCCTGATTTCATTCAAATATTTTAACTTTGGATCACCCGCTGACTTTGATTCGGGACTGGGCACGTGCAAATCACCCAAATCTTCCACTTCATATCCAAGCTTTTGCAACAAAGCTTGCGCTGAAGCATAGCGAATGGCACTCGGACCCATATCAACTCCCCGGCGCCCTTGACCGAGATCCATTGGCATGCCAATAATCGTAATCGGTTTCTTTTCCATAGCCATTCTCCTTTTTATCGAACTACAGGCGTATGAAATACAAGGTATTGGATGATCAACAATCTGATGAACGAAGCGCTTTCATTTTAGCACAGAATTTCATTTACTTACAGAAATATTTTGGAAATAATCTGCTTATTTTGGTATATTTATTCAAATAAGAGGAATAAAGTAGCACATTTTTAATGATCGTGCACCATTCTTATTAAAAATTTAATAGATAGATTGATAGAATCCAGGATAATCGGAGAAAATTGATGAGCCGTGATCTTGCCCCGCACCAAAAAATGCCGGATCGGGAACAACCCATGGCACAGGACAAATGCATTTCTCATTGATCTCTTTTCCGGACGAAACCGGCTGCCCGGCATTTCACGAAACTGCATCCGTTCACTGGTTTCTCCGCATTCCCTCTTGATCAAGATTGTCAGTTTCTGTGAAGACCAATCACTTGCACGGTAGGATTAGCCCATATCTTTGCCTTGGAACAAGAATATGTTCATCCGCCTGATCTCCGCTGACCGGGATTGCATAATGAGTAACCCATCCTGCTCACCGATGCTTTTTCTTCCAACAATAAAAAAAACCGTCATGCAGGCGTCTTTCTGTTATATTCGGGATTGATCTTTTCTTATGAGATTTATTACACGGTTCGGGTTTCCGGTCACGCAAATGCTCCCTCGGTCTTCTTTATTCTGTACTTTCCTGCCCGATTTCTCTCATCGTTTTTGTTTGGGCAGATTGATTCGTACCTGTCTGGCTTCCCCGAAATAAAAAAACGGATTGCAGCACGACATACAAAAAAGAGGACTTCGTTGGATGAACTCAACGAAGTCCTCTTTTTCAAGTTGGAGCGGAAGACGGGATTCGAACCCGCGACCCTCGCCTTGGCAAGGCGATGCTCTACCCCTGAGCCACTTCCGCATAATATGGTGAGCCATGAAGGACTCGAACCTTCGACACCCTGATTAAAAGTCAGGTGCT
>NZ_JPST01000039.1 GCF_000763315.1 Thermoactinomyces daqus
CGCCAAGATCCAATACGTTTTTGGCAAAAGTGTGTCTTAAGCAGTGCGGGGAAGCATTGTCTATATCGGCCATCCGAAAATACTTATCAAGAGCCTTTCTAATGCCGCGATCGGTTATTCGTGTTTTTCGTTCGGACAGAAAAACCGCCTCATCTCCATCTTTACTTTCTCCCCTAACCTCCAACCAGTTATTTAAGGCATTGGCTAAGTCCTTGTTCATGGGAATAGGTCTAAACTTCCCGCCCTTACCTTGCCGGACAATAACCGTCTTATCACGGGGATGTTTCATATCCAAATCGAAGAGCCGGGAACTGTACGAAAAATGCTTAGTAACTGGCCAAAGCATGGTGACGCTAACGGATCAAGCAAAACACGCGCCGGGGTTACTTTGGCCAACACCGACAGCACAGGATGGGAAAAACGCCACCTTGCCACCGTCACAGAAGGAACGAGATTCGGTTCCAGGGGCGCTGATTCGAGAAGGGCAGAAAGGTTCCCTCAATCCGGCTTGGGTCGAGTGCCTCATGGGTTTTCCTCCGGGTTGGACGGACATCGATGGCCAGCAGGACTAGGACAAGAGCAATATCCCTGGGAACCGCCGAGAGTAGCGGAGGGAGTCAAACACAGAAAAGACCGGTTAAAAGCACTGGGAAACGCGATAGTGCCACAAGTCGCCTATCAGATACTTAAAGCGATCATGGAGGTAGAAAAACATGAGCTTGCCAGCAGAGTTCATTCAAATTGATTTGTTTTCGATACCAGAAAAACAGGAGTCTAAGAAAGCACGACACAGAAAGACGAAAGAAACCATTTACCATTGCGACAAGTGCGGCAAGTCAGTGGTGATGAATATCCCGGCCATCGTGATCATTTGTGGATGCGGCCGGAAAATGAAACAAGAGGAGTTTGATTAAAATGATCAAGGTGAAGTTGCCAAACCCAACGCGGGGCAGTGCGCCAATTACAGGGAGGACTATGAAGGTGACATTTTAGAGTTGCTTGATAGAAGAGTAACTAATTTTAGGATAGATAGGAAGTCTCGAGAGATTCAAGTCCACTTTGAAGGAGATGAAAAATAGTGATCAGCATATTTGCGGACAATAAAAAGGTTGTCCGAGCGAAAGAGACAATCAAAGAAACCTATCTGGCGGACTCAAGGCCTTGGGTTGTCGGATTCAGCGGGGGCAAAGATTCATCAGTGGTTGTTCAGCTGGTTTTGCAGGCACTAGGAGAGTTGGAGCCGATTCAACGGGCTAAAAAAGTCTATGTAATCTCTTCCGACACGCTGGTTGAAACGCCGCTTATCATCAATCAAATCAATAACGCGCTTGACAAGATTCAAGCTGAAGCGGACCGCCGAGGCATCCCGCTGGAGACACAAAAAGTGAAACCGGAAATTAACGATACCTTTTGGGTCTCCATTCTTGGGAAAGGCTATCCAACACCGCGCCAAAAGTTTCGCTGGTGTACAGATCGAATGAAGATCAAGCCGGCCAACAAATTCATCATGGATAAGGTGTCCGAACACGGCGAAGTGGTCATGGTTCTCGGCGTACGAATGGACGAATCGAAGAGCCGAGCGGAATCGATCCGGTCACACACAATCGAAGGCAGCCACTTGATGAAGCATAGCACCTTGCCCAACGCCTACACCTTCGCACCAATCAAGGACTGGAGCACGGACGACGTTTGGGAGTTCCTTCTTGATGAACCAGTTTGGGGGAAAGAAAACCACCAACTCCTTCAGCTCTACCAAGACAGTGACGGTGAATGCCCCTTAGTGATCGATGCTGATAGCAAAAAGGTTTCATGCGGAAACAGCCGGTTTGGTTGCTGGACCTGCACTGTGGTGAACGAGGACAAGGCGCTGAGTGGATTCATCAACAATGGTGTGGAATGGCTCAAACCTCTCCTTGAGTTCCGGAACCATCTGGTGGAGATTCGAGGAGACCGCCGGAAACGCCAAAAGCAAATGATAAACGGGAGACGGTATCTGACGACGAATCTAGACGGAGTGGATCGGAGCCGGGCTGTGAGGGTTCCGGAAAGCGAGCTGGACGATTGGCTGAAGCGGAACGGTGTGGACCTTCGGACGGTGGAAGACCTCCACCTGATCGTGGAAGTCCCCGTGGAAGGCGAGTTGTTCCCGGTGGAAAAGACGCTGGGGCTGGGACCGTTTACCCTGAAGACCCGGGAAGAGCTGCTGAACCGGTTGCTCGCCACTCAGGAGCGAATTCGCACTGAGTACGGTATGGAAGTGGAGTTGATCAGCGAGGAAGAGATCGAGGAGATCAAACGGATCTGGAGCAAAACTAAATAGCCCCTGCGGTCAGCACACCGCAAGAGGCCTTGCCAAATGATTCAGCGGACCCATTATAACACAATCGAGAGGGTGAATCAGCCCCGGAAGAAGTCCTATCATTGAGATAGGGCTTCTTCTATAGACATGTTTGTAACACAAACAGAGTGATCCGGAATGAGAACGCCTTTTTTTGTTGTTTTGAGGTTTTTTAATAAAAAAACCGCCTTAGCGAGCGGTGGTAGGTATATTAATCCGTCGAGGTGTTGTTGGTTCCCAGTAGCCTTCATGTTGTCCTGAGGGAGCTTCAAGCAATCTATTGAAAAGTTCTTTAGGTTATTGCATTTTCCTTGACCATCAAAAGAATTCAGAGGGAACGGCTCTGAAAGGAGCCAGCCCTCCCCGACGACGACTTGAGATTCAGTTTCAAGTCGTTTATTTCTTAACCCACAGTTGATTCCTCTTTATTGTTCTTTCTTAATTGGGGTGGAGGGAGCATCGACCGATTTTGCCGCCATTTGCACAAGAAATGGGGACACTTTTAGATCTTTCAATTTATATGCTCTGTTTCATTTAGGAGGGGGTACCTGGAGTATTCGGATTAAATTTTCATGGCTCAGAGAGGCTCCTAGACCCCTGTTTTTACGAATGAAAAAGAGCTGCCCACCGATACAAAGGGCAGCTTTCATTA
>NZ_JPST01000040.1 GCF_000763315.1 Thermoactinomyces daqus
TACAGGAATGCTCCTTATAGTCACTGTCCTTGCGGAGAAATGAGAGTGTCCAAATCGAATTCAATTGCTTCATCGTCGTTATTTTTTAGAATGATCCGAATCATCTGAATTCACCTCCTGCGGGGCTGGCTCATCAGCGGGCAGTCGCCACACTGCCCGGACAAGGAGCCGCAGCCCCTTGTTTCGCCTTTTTTACTTTCCTGGCTGAAATTTATCCAGATCAGTCCATATATTCCTGACATGAATCAAGAAGTTAGCAAATTCTCTCCGGGTCACGATAGGATCTCCATAAAGATCTCCATCGATAGTCATATCGATCAGCCAATCTTCACTCGGTTTCATTAAATGCTCGTTGTATCTGCTGTGATAGTTTTGGATAGTCTGAAATGCAATTTCAAGCCGTCTTTTTGATCCCATATCCATCTCAGCTACTGGGATCAATTCATTACCTTCGACTCTGGTGATAACCAGTTTGTATTTGGACATTCATGTGGCCTCCTTTTGCTGTTTGCTGTTTTGGGAGACGGTGGGAGACGGAGAAGTTATGCGGTCTCCCGCGTTTTCTGGTTCTCGTCTCCCTTATTGTTTTTTCAGTTCTCCCTTTGCCCATTTTGCGTAATATTCCGATAACCCTTGCTGCATTAACTCACCTTTAGTAGGAATCCGGCCCAGTTCTTCCATCAACGCCCGAGCCTTTTTCATCGCCTCCGCCCTTGCTTTCATGTTCGGTTGAAAGCGGGGGGCTGGTGTCGATGCTGGTTTCGGTTGCGGCTGCTCCATATGGAATCCAATCTGCCGCATGGGCATTGGTACGACCGCC
>NZ_JPST01000041.1 GCF_000763315.1 Thermoactinomyces daqus
AATGCAGAACGGCCACACTCTGCGTTGGGGTACCTGTCTCCAAAGGAGTTCCGTCAACGTTTTACCTCAAATGCGGCTTAAAATGTCTGGACTTTTGGGGTTCATTAAGGATTTTATCTACCTTGACCCGCAGATCCGGATGAAAGTAAAGTCCCGTGGCTGGACGAAACGGGGAATGATACGACTGCCGGTGTTTCAAGAGTTTGTATTTGAGAGATCATCTGTTTAACAGATGGTTTCTTTTTTATTTACCGAATCCATGCGCTGGAAGCTGTCCAAAACACGGCCTCTACATAAAAAATATCGCAAAAGGATAAAAATATATTGTAAAACGATAAATTGTGCATTAAAATCAAGTTGACAAAAAATAAGTGGAGGTGCTTTATATGAAATCAGAAACACTCTTTTTAAAGATAGTTGTTTGTCTTATTGGAATAACGGTACTTGCTTTGTCTATAATTGCGTCGCCTTTTATAGCAAATGAATTAGCAAAAGGGTTGGATTGGTTGTTAGTTTTGTTTGTAATAGATTTGTATGCATCGGCAATACCGTTTTTCGTTGCATTGTATCATACTTTAAGACTTTTAAGCTATATTGATAAGAACATTGCTTTCTCGGAATTATCTGTTAGGTCTTTAAAGTATATAAAATACTGTGCATTCACATTCAGTATGTTGTATGTGTCAGCCTTACCAATGTTCTATCTCTGGGCGAAGGGAGCGGGTGCCCCAGGTGTCATGTTATTTGGATTGGTCATTATTTTTGCTTCCATTGTGAATGGAGTCTTTGCTTCTATTCTTCAAAAACTGTTAAAAAATGCCATGGATATAAAATCAGAAAATGATTTAACGGTCTAAGGTAAATACCGTGGCAATTATAATCAATCTTGATGTGATGCTGGCTAAAAGAAAAATGAGCCTCTCCGAACTTTCGGAGAGGGTTGGAATAACGATGGCTAATCTTTCTATATTGAAAAATGGAAAGGCAAAAGCGATTCGATTATCAACTTTAGATGCGATTTGTAAGGCTTTAGAATGTCAGCCTGGAGATATTTTAGAATACAAAAGTGACGAAGACACTCAAGGATAATGTTGCTGAAAGTTTTGACTTATGATTGGAATCATATGGGGCATCTGAAGTTTGCAGATATTTATAGGCAAGTCTTGGACAAAATCATAATCATGAAAGAAATGGCCGAATTACGCCGTTACTTCAGGCAATCTCCAGGCAGGATCATCGAGACAAAAAGGGAGTATGGCAATGTATTTGAAAGAGTATATTCGTGTGGAAAGCGGTGAGATTCTAGCGGACGGGTGCGACCGGCAGGGTTGATCGAATTTCCTCCGCCGCCAGATGTTCGGAAGGCGCAGTGCGGTCCATTGTCCAGCATGGGAAGATTGGCGAAGATAAAGATTTTCTCTATTTGGACCCGCAGATTCGGATGAGGGTGAAGTCGCGAGGATGGACGAAACGGGGTATGATTCGGATACCGATCTTCCAGTCGTTCTTGTTTGAAGGTGATCATCATGCTGCTGGATGATGGCCATCAAGAATTCATGCTGAAATTGAAGCGATATGTCCATCTGGAGGTTCTGCTATCGGCATTATCCCGTGATCGAAAGCAGCTCTCGCATCTGAAGATGGCCGATGTTTATGGATGGATGATAGATCAAGTGATGGATCGTATCTTAAAGGACATGACGGAACTTCGGGGATATTTCAGAAGATCGCCGGGGGAGATCATCGAGATCAAACAGGAACCGGGTATCGCTATGTATCCTACAAGTACAAAGGATATCGGCAGGAAATGAAGTTCCTGAATGAGTGGATCAAGGTTGAGTGCGGCGAGATCTTGAAGGAGTAACTTCGCCACATGGAATAGAGTTTATCCAAATAAAAAAGCCAGGGACGTTTAATTCAGTCCTTGGCTTTTTTATATTAGGCCGATGCGTCCGTTAACTATCTTCTTAATCTTTTAATTCCCTTTTTCCTGATATCATTATCTGAAGTTTGATCCGGTTTTTTGTTCCACTGCTCCCCATACCCCGATTTAAGCTTCATCTTTCTTCATTTAATGGATGTATTTCCTTTTCGATTACGGGAAGACCTAATTCATCGTTCATTTGATATATGATCGGAAAACAGTATTCCTGAACAGCAATAATGATGGATGTTGAAGTTAAAATCTCCTGTTCAAACTCCTTTGATTCTTTAAATTCTCCCCAACTCTTGACAATCTCTGAATGCCGAATCATGGTTTCAGGCTTTAAAAAATGATCAATCCACTTCACATCTCGATTGTTTATGAATTCAACCAAGGCAATTAGGAAATATTTTGTATTATGACATAACTTTCTCATTTTTTTGGATAAGTAAAAAGTATTTTTATCATAATATGTCGCAAACTCAGCAGCGCCTTTTTCGATCCTATCCTTTTCTTCTGTTCTCATGTAGCGAAAATAATTGATATTGGCTCTAATGATGCTGTTTAAGATGCCGTGTAGGTTGTTATAGGCTTCTAACCTCTTTCGAAACATTTCATCTCGAACCGTTATCATAGCTGATCTTTGCGTTGTATAGTAAGTAGTTATACTGGAGACGACCATTGTAACGATAGCAATAACACCGCCAATAATCGCAGCATTTACCTCACCTGAAAAGGACTTTCCGTATTTCATCCAAAGCAAAAAGCCAAAATATCTGTCAACGCCGGGATTAAATT
>NZ_JPST01000042.1 GCF_000763315.1 Thermoactinomyces daqus
GGGAGTGTTGATACATGGCTACACCAATGAATATCATCAACTATTTGCCGCCCGAAAATAACAATGTGATCGATGTTTTCCGGAACTGCACAGACATCAAGTGGTATGAGTCAGAATGCATGGTCGAATTTACGGGTGAATCTTCAGGCTGTTCCTTTTCTTATGGTGGGGAACCGCATTTTGTTGTAGTTGATCCAAGCTATGCACCTGAAATGTATCAACCAATTCCCGATGAGTATTTCACTATTGATCAAAAAAACAATTACAAGGTAGTGGAGGAGTGAAGCATATTGGAAAAGGAAAACGTAGCGGTCGTGATCACCCCAAAGGAAATGTACGAGTTGGTCCAAGAGGTGACACGATCCTTGCAAAGAATCGAGGCCCGCCTGGATGTATTGGAAACCCGAATCCAATCGGCAAATAATGCTGACGAGCGAAGCAGACAGGCAATAAATCTGGCGGAGGATGCTCAACAAAGGGCAAATTACGCATATGAAAAAGCGAAAGAAGTGGAAACTCGTCAACTTTGGCTATGGGGGATCATCATATCAGAAGTGATTGTAGGCGCGATTGGAGCGCTTTTTTATTTTGCTCAAAAAGGAATTGGAGGATGATATCTATGTTTGACGTTCAAATCTTTGGAGTAAGTGCAGTTGGTGCAATTGTTGCGGTGGTAACACTGTTGAAGGAGATCGGCTTCCCGCAGAAGTATTCCCCGGTTGTTTCTGTTATCTTGGGCATTTTGACGGGTATTTTCTTGGTAGACCCGAGCAATTGGCAACAAGGAGTTGTTGATGGGTTGGCTCTTGGGCTTTCTGCTGTTGGACTGTTTTCCGGCGTGAAGAATGTGAAGGAGGGCCTTTTGTCTCTGAAAAAACAACCTCAACAACCACAACAATGAGGTGATAATGGATGCTAAAAGGGATTGATGTGTCCCACCATAATGCTGTGTCCGACTTTTCAAGGGTGAAAGCTGCAGGAATTGAATTTGTATATATCAAGGCTTCGGAAGGGGTCACTTACCGTGACCCCCAATACCAGCCTAACGCAAATAACGCCATGAAAGCAGGGCTTCTCGTCGGATTCTATCACTTTGCCCGTCCTGATAACGGCAACAAGCCGGAAGACGAAGCACAAAACTTTGTCAATGCTATTTCCATCTTCAAATACAATCTCATGCCTGTATTAGATCTGGAAGTGGATGTGAATATAGACGATGATGCGCTTTACCAATGGGCACGTTCTTTCGTAAATATAGTGAAAGCCAAAACGGGGTACAATGTGATGCTGTATACCGGATTATACTACTTGAACAAATACCCTGCTCTTCAGAATCTAAAAGATTTGCCCCTGTGGATAGCCGCCTATCGTTCCACTGCTCCTTCAGTAAGCGGATGGGCTAACTGGACGGTATGGCAATACACCGATAATGAAAATATTCCCGGTATTGTGGAATCATGTGACGCCAATTATCTAAATGATTTGGCAACCATTTTTCTTAACAAACCCGTAGAAAAACCGATATTAAAACGAATCCTGAAACTTACTTCTCCCATGATGCGCGGGGATGATGTGAAGACATTACAAATACGGCTTCAAATTCCAGCAGATGGCATCTTCGGCCCATTGACCGAGCAAGCGGTTAAGAACTGGCAGCGGGTCCATGATGAGCGTGGGAACGTTGTTCCTACTGGCAAGGGTTTGAAAGTTGACGGTATTGTTGGTCCGAAGACGTGGCACGTATTGTTCAAATAGGACAAGAGGGCTTTTATTGGCCCTCTTGTCCTATTTTTTCTTTGTATGAATCAATCGCACGATCAAAGAATTTGTTTCTGCTGATTCCGTCTTTTATCAACTGTGTTAACAATCGCGTTGCATTTTTCAAGTTTGGCCTGCTCTACCCTTCCTCCTGCGACTCAGCTGATACCGAATGCTGAAAGTAGAAGAGATTTGGCCTAATGAATACCGTTCATTCGAAGAAGCAAAAGCATCTCTTCATCAACCATGATTGAGTGCATTCTATACTCGGATATTTAACCCCTGTGGAAGTACAATTGAGAACTCTCCACTCAAGTTGCTTAATTTCCGTTGCATTGCGAGGATAACATTGGCTTAGATTAGATCCTTTAAGTAGCGACTGGAATTTGTTAAAGGCTCGGAAGGAGGAGTCGAACCAGCAATCTTCCTTCATGCCAAGTCCAGTCCCGGTAACCCCTTCACAATCCTCGCAGTTTCCATGCTTACCCGTACCACCCGCTTAACAAGATCGATGATGTAACGTGGATCGTCAGACCATTGATTGGGATCATTAACAATCCCACTTTTCTTGTCAGTCTTAACTTGATATCGATCCATAATCCATTCAATTGCTGATTTGCCGTTGACGACATAATCATAGGCTTCCAGCGGGATGCAAGAAAGAGTAATATTCGAGTTATAAATAATGGTCGTTTTGTCCGGTTTGCCATTCTTTCCTTTGGCAAAGCGAATTTTTTCGACGCGATAAAAATCGTCTGCTTGCGGATTTCCTTTAAGCGTCTCATTTAATGGCCAAGGTTCGATCGTTTCGTAGTTAAGATGCCAATGGGCTAGTTCTTTTCCTGCGTTGCTAAAACGCCAAAAGTCCTCGGCGGAAGATACAAACGGAATACGAGGAAGCATCTTCTTAAGATCAGCACCAAAGCGTTCTTGATATTCAGAGGAGTGAAGGACGCCATAAACATAGTAGAAGATGTCTTCTTTGGAAACTGTATCACCATAGTGTTGACGAAACTCTTTGAGCGCCCAATCGGTGATTGCATCATGACGGATATAGTGATCTTGACTTTCCAGTTCCAATCCCTCAAATAAGCCACCAAGTTTCTCCTCTTCTTGAAGTTCATAGTAATAGAGTGGGTAGCATTGACCCTTTTCATGAAAATCAAAGCTTGGGATGGAATCAACTATGAAAGCAGAAAATGGCTTACTTGAACCAGTTCCAGTCACACAAATCATCCTATTTTTCGCAGTAGGATATGGGAAAAGTTTTGGAATCTGGTATACCATTTCATTGAAAGCACGGCTGAAGTAAAACCATTGTTTACAGAAAGGACGGTATATGCCTGTGACGATGTTGCTTTCCTCATATGGATGTCGCTTGTGGCGACAGAGATCCTGTTTTAGGGCACGTGACCAACTAATCTTGTTCGGATCGGTATCGATGAAGTCATTCACATCGTCCATCGTAGGGTTTAACTTCCCTAATGCTTTGAATTCCACAACCTGCCGATTGTAAAATTCAATCATGCCCTTCATGTTATTTTTGAGGCGAGATAGCGAAAAATTATAAGTCCAACTGTCACGACTTGTTATTACACCTTGTGAATAAATCTTAAATAAGGTCTTATTAATCGTTTTTTTCTTTTCTCCCATCGCAATGAGTTTAGAAAAGTCCTCACTGCGTTGGTTGATCCAATCATGTGCATCATTGGGCTTAATTACTTTCCAAGAAATCCCCTTAATGCTACCTGACTGACGGATGATATCCAGTTTTTGTTCGCGACTGAGGTAATCACCAATGTCATTGTAATAGATAACACAGGAGTCTTTCTTCGTAGGATTTTTGACTAAAACTGTGATGGCAATCGGTGCTCGACTACCAGATCCAAATATCTTTCCACCTTCTTTTCTGGATTGCTCACCAGAAGTACGTTGGTTCCCTCTCAGATTGAAACAATAGATTGTCGTAAACTCTTCAGCCAGACACTTTCGAAGACCATCTGCGGTGTTACTATCGATAAAAGAGGCGTTTGTAACAAAGGCAATCACACCCTGATCACCAATTCGATCACTCGCCCAACGGATGGCGCGAATGTAAGAGTCGTAAAGACCTTTTTTCAATACCGCTTTAGACGCATTTGCATAAGTCTCGGCAATACGCTGATCTAAATAAGGATATTTTAAGTTCTGATTATTATCATTCTCACTATCTTGCCCAGCCGAATACGGCGGATTCCCGACGATCACCCGGATTTCTTGTCGCTTCTGTCGAGCTATGCGCTCATTATTCTCGGGGAACAGCGTTTCCATCATGGAATCCTTCTTTTCCCTTAATTGGAAGGTATCTGTCAATACGATACCTGGGAAAGGTTCGTAGTCTTGACCCGACAGACGATGATATGCTTCTTCAATATTAATAGCTGCAATATAGTAAGCGAGCAGTACAATCTCATTCGCGTGTAACTCTTCCCGATATTTTCGCACGAGATCTTCAGGTCGAATTAAACCGCTTTGAAGCAAGCGCACGATAAATGTTCCTGTGCCTGTAAAAGGATCAAGGATATGCACACCCTCATCACTCAAGCGGATTCCAAACTCTTCCTGAAGCACATCGTCTGCACTCTTGAGAATGAAATCGACTACTTCAGTAGGGGTATAAACGATTCCCAAACGCTCAGCCATTTTTGGAAAAGCTGTACGGAAGAACTTGTCGTACAACTCAATAATGATTTTTTGCTTTCCTTCTGCATTGTCGATGCCACTCGCACGTCTCCGGACGCTTTTATAGAAATCCTCTAGGGATTCAGTTTCTTTCCAAAGAGCATGGTCTTCCAAAACATCCAGCACTTTCTGCATGGCTTGGGAAACGGGGTTGTGGCTACTGAAAGCATAATTCTCGAAAAGCGCATCAAAAACCGGTTTGGTCACAAGATGCTGGGCTAACATTTCAATTGCTTCGTCTTGCCCGATGATTTCATTTATATTATTCTGTAATCCTTTCAGGAAATCAGTAAAGGCTTTCTGAGCTTCACGAGCCTTAGGATCAGAACTTTCCAAAATCGCGTGAATATGCGTTTTGTGGCGCTCGGCTATCTTCGCTACATCCTTAGCCCAAGTTTCCCAATAGCGACGTTCACCACACTTTTGAACGATCTTGGCATAAATGGCTTCACGCCATTCTTTAATTTCCTTAAAATCTAATGAGAGTTGTTCGAATTGCTGTTGACTTTCCCGATGTTCTCCCTCGTTTTCTTCTTCCTCACTGTCACCCCCTACACCTATTACTTGGATCTTATCAGGCTTTCTTTTATTCAACTCTAATTTGTTAACAAGATCATTAAAACGGTCGTCATGAGCACGTAAAGCGTTAAGAACTTCCCAGACGACGCGATAGTTCTGATTCTTGTTTAGAGCTTCTTCGGGTGAATCATTTGTAGAAACAACAATGGGCAAAATCACGTAACCATATTGCTTTCCAGGGGCTTTCCGCATAACTCGACCTACAGCCTGAACAACATCCACCTGAGATTCTCGTGGATTCAGGAAGATGACTGCATCGAGAGTTGGAACATCCACACCCTCCGTAAGACATCGAGCATTACTCAGGATTCGGCAGGTATTTTCATCGGTATTTTCTCTGAGCCACTGCAACTTACTATTACGCTCAACAATATTATGTGTTCCATCGACATGGTTAACTTCGCAAACAAGAAGATTTTCAACTTCATTGGACAAGGAAGCACAATAATCTTCAATCGTACGAGCAAAAAGTTCAGTCACTCGTTTCGAGTTTTTAATAGAATTGGAAAAGGCAACGGCGCGGCGCATAGGCATGAGATCGGCAGCCTGATCTGATTCATTCTCCATAAAACGCTTAGAGAGGGCATTCCAACAGCCTACGATCTTTGCTGCATCATCAAGAGTGATATTCTCCTCATTGGCATGAATCTTGTTCCCAAGATGGTCTAGGACATGCTGTTCATCGACTGCCAAAATAATCACTTTATAATCAGAAAGAATTCCTAATTCAACGGCTTTCGAGAAGTTCAGTCGATGAAACTCCGGTCCATAAATCGATTCATCATCCATGGAATAAAGCTCCACGTTAGCCTCTTTCGCCTTTGATTTGCTAGCATCGGCATAGATTCGTGGAGTCGCTGTCATATAAAGACGCTTCTTGGCATGAAGAAATCTTTCTTCATGTACTTTCGTAAAATAGGAAGCTTCATTTCCTCGCACTACACCTGTTGTGCGATGAGACTCATCACAAATGACTAAATCAAAAGCAGGTAGTCCAGCCTTTTGAGCCTCTGAAACAACATCAATGGACTGATAAGTAGAGAAAATAATGGTAAGTGAATCTCCTAGCCCTTTTTTGATCTCGTCCACAAGATGTTTGGCATTGGTGGTAGCAGGGTAGGCCAGATCCGATACACGTAAATCTTCACCTTCTTTTTTGCCAACCTTTTTATCGGAACAGACCGCAAAGGATCGCAAGGGGATCTCTGCTTCAGCGGTCCATTCACGTAAAGTCTGTGAAAGTAGTGCAATAGAAGGAACGAGGAAAAGGACGAGACCGCCTGATGGTACCAATCTTTCAGTTAGTTTTAATGAAGTAAATGTTTTACCCGTGCCACAAGCCATGATGAGTTTGCCGCGATCATAGGTTTGAAATCCAGCAACTACATTGGCAATAGCCGCTTCCTGATGTGGACGAAGTTTTTTCTTTTTCCGAGGTTGTAGATTTTGCGGACTATTCCACGAAAAACGACTCCAATCAATAGAGCTTTTTTCTAATGCCTCCATGTCTAGAATGGTAACAGGGATTTGTTGATTCTGACAGGCATCCTCAGCATGTTTGCTCATTGGAGCTGTGGCGATGATCATACGCTTGCGGAAAGGGTGCTTACCTGATTCGGTGAAAAACGAGTCAAGATCAGATTTTTGAATTTTGTGTCCATGTTCATAAAATTTGCACTGAATAGCCCAGATATCTCCTGAGCCTACTTCCTTTGCAACTAGGTCGATTCCAGTATCAACACGTCCATCCCGGCTAGGCCAGTCCATCCATCGCCAGACATTGGAAAATAGTTGCTTATATTGGGGATCAGTTTGCAAAAAGGAAACCATCAGACGTTCGAAGAGATCGCCTTGTTCTCGTGTGTTTCTGGCGAATTGGCGTAATTGGTTTAAAATATCATAGATGGTAGTCACGAAATCCCCTCCCGTCAAAGTTAATTAAAAGCACATATGTATTAATGCAATATCTGTTTATCTAAGTGTAGACAATGATTAAAATATACTAAATGATGGCGTTAGGCAAGAGAAATCGGATATTTCATGAGAAATGGGATATGAGATTTAGGTTTGGGCGGTTGTTGAGTCTCTATCTTCAGGAAGGGAAAATCGATGACAACATTTTTTTATCATTATCAAGGGTTGAATTTTTTCAACTGAAATTTTTCTGGCCAGTTGCAAATACTTTTTGAATGAAATATTACTTCTTTAGACAAAAATAAAACAAACCATATTACAAATGGAATAAATATTCGTGTATAATTTTAAAATCAATAAATCTAGTTTGAGAGGAGTTTTTAAGATGTCACGGATTCTGATTAATTCCGATGAATTGGTCCGTAGCAAAAAATTTTCAAGCCAAACATGAACAAAGGCAATAAAATTATACATAATCTTGATCAAAGAATCGATAGGCTTGAAGGTCACTGGAATGGGATGACGAAGCAACGTTTTTTTCAAATACTTCCAAGAAGAAAGAAAAATATGGGACAACTTCGTGCAGATACTAACATTTCTCAAGCATTGACCCAAATCGCTACGAAATTCCGTCAAACGGACCAAGCTTGAAAAAGAAAGCCGAGTTTCCGTTAAAACATTCCTTATTATTGGACAGAGTTGACCGAAGGTCGAGTCTGTCTTTTTTGCTCCGATATCAAATCATTTTTGGTAGAGAGGGGTGAATCCATTACGGATCATGAATATTCCGTAATGGGAGAGATGAATCAATATTTTTATCGATTCGTGATCGTCTTTCTTTTGACCTTGGTTGGCTTTGGTATGTTGGGAGGTGGTCAAGTTTTTGCCAGTGGGGGCAGCTTTAACGTTCCTCATGTGAATGACCATTTTGATAAAGTCCAACAAGGACCGGCATCAACGAAGGAGACACCTGTTACTTCAACTTCCCAAGAGGAAATAGAGCATGAATCTGGGAATTGGTTTACAAAAACATGGAATTGGACGAAGGAAACCGTCTTCAGTGCCTGGAATAAAACAAAAGAATTGGATTAACGGTCGGGATCATTGTGTTGGTCATTGCGGCTGTGGTTTTGATTGTTTTTGGTGGCGAGTTCGTGCTTGGTGCGCTCGTAATCTCGGGAGAGACCCTGGGTGAAGGGATTCTGGCTGGTATTGTCATCAGTGGCCTTTTTTCCTGGCTTTCAGGAAATGACTTTCTTGGATCAGAAATGCTCTCAGATATGCTATTTGGAGGCCTGTCCGGAGGCATTGGGGGAGTTTTCGGCTCCTATGTATCTTCAAGTGTTGCCGGTTCGGGCTTTGTTTCTTGGCTTGGTTCAAAGATTTCCTGGTTAGGAGAAGCCTTTCCTAAAATCTTGGGCGGAGCAGTAGGGGGCGGAACAGGTCAATCTCTTTTTGATTGGTTTAAGACCGGGAAGGTGAATCTCAGGAATACGTTTGTTGCGACCGTCTTTGGTGGATTCTTTGCATTTGCGGGCTGGTCCATTTCAAACCATACAGGCCCGATCCTTTCCAAAATCAATGAAATTCCGATCCCGAAACTTGAGGTAGGCGTATTAGACGCATCGGGAATGAAAATACCATCCATTAGTTTTGGTAAAATAACAGTTGGAGATACTGAATTTGGTGCGTGGTTGCAGAAGTTTGCTTCTGAAGGTAGTGGTGAGGGGGCGGACGGAGGATTATTTTCTCCTAATGGAAAGTTTAAAGACCCCACATTAGAGTCGGCTTATGAAAAATATCTCGCCCGTAAATCAAAAGAAGGAAAGCCGCCAAGAGATCGCGTAAATTGGAAGCAAGCAAGGGATTATTGGTTGAAAGATTCACCCATGGCTAGGGGAAATGCCTTTAACAAAAAAGCTGAGGAAGAACAATGGTATCCTTTTAACGAAGTTAACTTGAGTAATGGGAAACGATTGGATTCTTATAATCCTGTAAAAGAAGAAATTGTATCCAGGAAAGCAACGGACTTGGACACGATTGACATCACTACCTTTGAGTCGTATTTAAGGGAAATGAAAATCAAATACAAACCCGGTATAAAAATACGATCAAATAAGTTTCCAGAGATCGATGGTCAACCGCTTAAGGGGAAACAAATCTTGGAGATTCCCGCATCGAATCGGAGTTTTAGTCAAATACAAGAGTATATTGATTTGGCCAAAAATAAATATGGGATTGAAATAAGGTTCAGGGAGGAATGAATCATGCAGTTACGACCAGAAATCAGAGAGGCATTAGAGAAGATTGATTTTATTAACAGGTACAAAAGGTTGTCTGCAAAGTATAGATTTAAGTCTAATGAGAGGCTTGAAGGTTATGATAACAATGAAGTTTTGCGGATATTAGCTGAATTAGGTTATCCGGCTCGTTACGACAAAAGGGAAAATTTCTTTCAAATTGTAGAGGAATACCCTCCCTTTCAATTTGGATTTCATATCTCTCTCAAATATGCTCTTTTGGAGTTTATCTGGGTGGCCCGGAAGGATGGAGAATTACTAACAGGTAGCCCATGGATATTGTTAAAGCAATTATTAGATGGTACAGACGAAAGTATAAGTAGACCCGGATTCCGCAATTACGATGATTTGTGGAAAGCTTTGGAGGAAGCGTTTGAGATGTATGAGGATTTTAAACGGGCTTTGATGCAAATGACTGATCCTGAATAATGATTTTCGCTGGGCGATAAAGATCCATATCGCCCCTTTTTCTTTGCGTTTCAAAGGTTAGCAACATTGTCTGACGAACATCGCCAAACGAAGAGGGTTTCGCCTGACGCCCGGCTTGATGGATGATAAAAAGAGAACCGCGTCGAAAAACGGAGGTTCTCTTTTTATATCGTCGTATCAAAGTGTGTTGATAAGATCGGAGGTTAGTCTGCCATCGGGCGGGTCGGGTTGAACGGGCTCTTTAATGGCAATTGGTGTTTTCCCCACAGGAGTGGGTTTTACTACAGGCTTTGCATCGTTAGCCCCTAATGAAGCTACAGAAATGAGAAAGAAAAGAGCGCCAAAGGCAATCAAAGCAATCGGATATTTCGCCAGGCTTACCAGCCATTTTGGCGAACTAATTTTCCCCTTTATGGAAATAATCCCGACTACAACGGCGGCAAGACTAATTAGTACAAGTAATCCGGGGAGAATCGCCATTAAAATGCAAAGTCCTAAGAACGCACCGATCCAAATCAGAACTTTTTTCATACACAATTTCCCTTTCTATTTACATAATTGCCTTCACCTGTTCGGCATCGATTTGTTTATCTTTCTATTCGCAATCATCTGTATTTTTGTGTCATTTTTTCATACGAAATTATTCCCGGCCAATTAAAAGCGGAAGGATAGATTGCCTCCGCTAACGGAATCATCATTTATTCATTTTCTCCCTTTGCTCCTTTGCTTTTCGGATCGCTACGGATGCCGTTGATCGCGAACACTCCATGTCATTGGCCACCGTGGTTACGGTGAATACCTCCCCCTGTTCGATCAGCCCCATGACGTATTTGATAATTCGTTCGGTCTTAGTGTTCGAGGAGGTGTTCGACGGCGAAATTACGGGCTTTTCGGTGTTCGATGTTCGCTGTTCGGTCTCAGGTGTTCGATCCTCCATATGGAAACCGATTGTTCGCTTAATGGGGACTATTTCGGCCTCTCGTTCGACCGGAATCGGTTCGATTGCAGATGAGGAATCCTGCCACTGGGCGAAGTATTCGGGAAGTCCTTCTGCTTCAACCTTCTTTCGGGCCTCTTCTGATTTTCGGGCTGCCCGGATCAGAGCCAAATCCGGCTTCCTGGCCTCCGATCGCTGCCATTCGATCCACTGAATGGACTTCTCCTCTTTGATATCCCGTTTCGCTTCATATTTCATACGCCAAATACTCTTTTTATATGGCTTGTGGCTGTCGACAATGAGCCAGACAAGGCAACTTTCCATCATCCACATTGCGCCGCTGATGGCCGCTCCAACGATGGGACCAATGATCAGATTTGCATGGGCCAGACCCCACATGTTCACCGCAGTTACAAACCCTAGACTAGCAAAGTAGCCGGCATTGAGGAAGAATGGGACGTTCCTTTGTGTGGCCCGCTGTCTCCCGCGAATGAATAGGAGGGAGGCGAAGAGGATCTCTACCAGTCCGGCCATCAGATAGGCGTTAAGGTTCAATGCATCCGCCAGCATCGCCGTACTGTGAATGGATAAACCTATTACCGTGCCTGCGATAATCACGACAACCCCGAACACTACCCGATCAATCCAGCGCATTATTTCGAAGCTCCCTTCTGTTTGGCTGTTTTGGCTGCCTTGGTTTGCTCCCAACGTACAACGCCCTTTTGACCTGCCTGCCAGTCATTGACTTCAACCTCATGAACTTGTTTTACCAGCTCCGCCGCCTGTTCGCTGTCTAGGGAAAATACTTTATCGTCATATCGGTCCGCGTAGTCTTCGCGTAGTTCATATTTGGCTACTTCGTTTTTGGCCAGCGTAAGCGGATCGGAAGTGATCTCGACTTCTTGCCAACCTACGACATTTTTTCTTCTCCGGCCATCTATCGCATAAATGTCAATCTCATAATGTTCGCCGGATTTATCAAACTCAACATATACCGCATACACACGCCGTTTTGTCTGGATGTTAAACCGGATCATTTTTTATCCGCCCCCATTAGATTTTTTATCTGTGAAAAGTCTCCTTCCCCGCTTCACGGATGTATCAAAAACCGCCAAGGGCTAATTTTTGGATAGCGACTCATTAGAGGAGAGGGGGTAAACCCGCATTCTTTCGCTTCGTGTTTCTGACTCATTAGAGGTGGTTATTTTCTTAGAATTTTAGAAGTGTTTTCTATAGAGAACATCGACAAGATGGGTTCGGACTTTCCCGTTTCTATCCCTCAGAGTAATCTGTTTGCCCCATCCTCGCCGATAATATGGCCGCAGGATCTTCTCCGGAATCACCTGCCGGTTCCCCCTAATGTTGATAATCACGCGCTGTTCTCTCCGAATTCGGCCGTAGTTGGAGATAGAATATAATCCTTCATAGCCTTTCACCGGCTCCCAACGTTCCAGTAACTGACGGTCAATCATAACGCAACAACTCTTTCCCGATCCGCAAGCTTCTCAAATTTTGTTGATCCTGATACAATGTGAAAAGACTCCTTTCCTTTGGGGGAGTTATGGCCCGTGAGCGATGGTTGTCAGCCGTTTCCGCTCATGGGCTGTCACTTAGTACAGATAAACATAAAAGGTGAACGAAA
>NZ_JPST01000044.1 GCF_000763315.1 Thermoactinomyces daqus
AACCCTCCCGGCGGCATCCGGAAGGGATTTTGGAAAAAACATATGGATCTTCATTATATCACATGAAAGGATGACCAAAATGATAAGTTGCGACTGGCAAATCATAGTGGGAATCAAAGAAAAAGCAACAGGCAAAATCATTGCTACAGCTCCTGTGGTATTAAATTTAATGAGCTACTTAGACGAACTAGGAGCAAAAAAACGCGCTTTGTTTGAAGTTGAAAAAAGGAAAGGATCTCTAAAATCAGGATATCAGTATGTTGCTATAAAGGCGCAGGTCCTATACCGGTGAAGCGAAATCGAGGAGCGTTGGGCACCCTGAAACACGAGGGAATGCACCTGACCGAAGCGGAGATGGAATTGTTGGTGGCCTTTGTCTCAGGTCGGATCACAGAGAAAGAATACGATCGCCAGGCGCTGGAGTTGGTGCTCGGGGTAGAGAAGGAGAGATGAACATGATGGTACTAGACTTTTTTCGCCGTGGTCAACGTAGTCAGTTGAGAAAGGAACGTTATGCCACACTGTTGTTGGAATTCAAGGAAATCCGACATTGGATAAATTGGCGAGGACGTTATATGTCCTCTAAGGAGTTAAAAAAAGAATACGGGATAAAAAGACCGCTGCCCAACGCTCCCATTCAGCTTTCCACTTTTCATAGAGGTCTTCTCCCTCTTTTCGTTCCTGGGCGCTAAGGCCCAGAATCAGGTTTTACAAGGATTTTGCCTTGTTTTCACATAAGAAATTAAAAAACAAATCTAAAAATCATGTAAATCATATTTAAAAATCGTAAATTTAAAGGGATATATTTGATATATTCATATTATCCATAGATTCATTAAGAGGAGGTCAAAAAAATGTATATGTCTTTGGGACAAATATTACATAAACGGGCCATGCAGTACAAACACATAGAAGCCATTGTTGGACCAAAACGGAGAATGACGTACCAAGAATATGATGAGCTGTCTAACCAGGTCGCCCACTATCTTTTGTCTCTGGGAATCCAAAAGGGAGACCGGGTGGCCATCCTTCCCGAAACGAATATTCCGTTTCCGCTGATTTTTATGGGCACTCTCAAAATCGGAGCGGTGATTGCCACGCTGAATTGGCGTTGGACCCAGGATCTGTTGAATGATGTAATCCGAGATATTGAGCCAAAAATCATTTTCTATGATGAACGCTTTGCCGATCTCATTCATTCATTGCAGGTGCCAGAACAGACCCAATCCATAAGGATTTCGCGCCAATTAGATCTGGAACTGGAGTTTGCCCAAAACTTAGCTACTTTTCCGAGTACATATCCTCAGGTGGAAGTAAAACCAGAAGATCATGCGGCGATCGTCTATACATCGGGAACCACGGGAAGGCCCAAAGGGGTCGTTATGACACATGCCAATTTATATGAATCCGGATTAAACAACGGCCTGGCCGGTTGTTATCGGTTTGCGCAACGCGTGTTGATCCCGATCATGTTGGGGCATATTTCGTCCATTTCTATCCTTTCTTTTCAAAGTTTGATCGGGTTTACCGTGGTGTTCATACCGAAACTGACCCCGGACAATTTATTGGAAACGATCGAATCAGAAAAAATCAATATTATGTTTGTTCCTCCGCAATTTCTAAGGCTGATTTTGCCGATCATTTATAAATCTGAATATACGTTATCTTCATTAACTGAAATCCAAACCGGAGGTTCGTTTGTCCCTCGTTCATTGATCGAAGACTATGAAAAACTGGGCTTCCGCATTTCCATCATCTATGGTGCCACGGAAATCGGAGGAAGCGGTTGTTATTGGAACCCCATAATGGGCATGGAATTCTCAAACTCCGTCGGGCGTCCGCTTTTTTTTGACATCGCGATCTTAAATCGCGAGACCAAAGAAAAACTTCCCACCGGTGAAATCGGGGAGATTGCTATTAAAGGTCCCATGGTGTTTAAGGAATATTGGCGTGATCCTGAAGAAACCAAAAAGGTCAAACAGAATGGATGGTTTCTCTCTGGCGATGCCGGCTACATGGATGAAAATGGATTTGTCTATGTTGTCGACCGTTACAAGGATGTCATTTACTTTGGCGGAGTTGGAGCTATTTTCCCAAGCAAAGTAGAAGGGGTCATCAAAGAATTGGAGGAGGTGGCCGATGCTGCTTTAGTGGGGCTTCCTCATGAAAAATGGGGCGAAGTTCCCTGTGCTTTTATTGAGACCAAGCCCGAAAGCAGCCTGACCAAGGAACAGGTATTTGCCCACGTGTATTCGAAACTGCCCAAGCACCATCTGGTCGAAGTGAACTTTGTGGATGAGTTGCCGCGCAATGCCATGGGAAAAATAGACAAGCCGTGGTTGAGGAAGAATTATCGACCCAAATTAGAAAAACTATGATCTATCATCAAAACCGATCGACCAAAAAAAGATCTTGGGTTTAAAACTTCCCAAGGTCTATGATTTCTTCGCGGTGACGCTCAATAAGGGGTAAGTCCGGGATCAGTCCAAAAAATGCACGATAAATAGAAAAAAATGCAAAAAAGAGGAACTTCGTATTTTTGAGAAGAAGTTTCTAAAATAGCCTGACCATCAAGTGTGAAAGGAGCTTGTAATATTGATATTTCGCCAAAAAAATAAGCTTGGTTTGGACACGTATCGTCATTTAGATCAACAAGACTATAAAGATCTTGTATCAAAGGCAAATGCACATTCAGACAGTGTCGTTACGCAATACCGTCATTTGAAAAACATCGGAACGAGCAAAAAGCTCTTGCTTCAATTTCTTGCTGATCAAGCACAATACAAAATGGTGGAAATCCCACGTGATATAACGTTTGAGTTTACCGCAGCTGAACTGGAATGGATGCTTCGGTCCATCAAAGACTTAGTGAATCATTTACAGGAGGATTTACCTGATGGAGTTTATGAGTACAACTTCAATCGGATTGAAGATTTCCTTTATAAATGTTTAGCGGGAGCAGAGAGAAAAAAATGGGAGCGGCTCAGAAGGGAGACTTAGATTTTTCGATTTATATGCCTTATTTCATTTCGGGGGGTACTTGGAGTATTCGGAATGATTTTTCGTGTCTCAGAAAGCCTCCTAGACCCCTGTTTTTGCAAATGAAAAAGAGCTGCCCCGACACAAAGGGCAGCTTTCATTAT
>NZ_JPST01000045.1 GCF_000763315.1 Thermoactinomyces daqus
CTTCTTTGTCAACAACCTCACCAAGGGTACATCCCTTGGTCATCTTTTACGAAACAAGCTTCCGACTGCTCGGAACGGATATGTGATCCAAATAACCGGTTTAATAAAAGACCTGGCAATTCTCCGACCGATAATCCCCATAACCATCAGCAAAACCAAAAACATCCAATAGTAAAACACGAAGAGCATCATCACAAGAACGAGGGATAGTCCGTATCCGATGAGAATCAGTCTCCAAGCCCACTGATCCACGTTTGGGGTCTTTTTCACCTCGATGCCGAACCACGTTTGAATCCACTGATTGAGCTTGTAGGTCAGCCAAAAAATTAATATTGAGTTTGAAATTATCAACATCCACTCCATGATTTTCGATGCACTTTCCACCATTTTCCCCCGTCTCCTTTGCTGTAACATGATGTGTAACATCCACCGAAAAAATGTTACATGTTGAAGCTCAAAAGCCGCATAATTCCGTCATTTCTTCTTGGCAAAATTCTAGAAAAGGAAACCCGTGTTACATGTTACATTTAGACGAAATAAACTAGCTTTTTTCCGTCTTTTCGTTCTTGAATTTTTAATTCTTTTTTTATACGCTGGAAGGTCATTCTGGAGATCCCGAGCGATTCACAAATCTCCTTCGTCGTCAGCCCCTCCGGAGCTTCGCGCAGAAGCTCAATGACTTTGTCTTTCGCGGTCGTGTTTTCGCTATCGGTTTTCCCTTCTTTTCGAACGTACAGGGGCAACAGGATTTCTCTCGCTCGCTTTGTGATCTCTGCATTGGTCATGCCCATTTGGTTCCCCAAATCTGGCACTGGGAAAGATGGCAGACGATTCGAAGCTGGCTCAAGTAGTTTAGCTTTGAAGACATATTCTTTCTTGTTGCAGGTGATCCGAAAGATGCCCGTGTATTTTTCCAGATTGTGAAAATCCTCAACAGTGAATGGTTCTAGCTCTTCTTCAAAGTCTTCAAAAACTTCATCGCTCCCTTTCAGCAGGACCATGTCCATACCCGTTTTAAATGAGCGTATGATGTCATTTTTCCGGTTGCCGGCTTTGGTGAACGATGACCAATCATGAAAAGAGAAGATATACTTGGTTCGGTACTTTCTAGGCTTTTTGGTAATCTGAAGAAAAATGTCTTGAACCGGTTTGTTCTTAATGATCAAGTCGATTTCATCGACAATCACGACACATTCCCGAAGATCTTCTTCAGGGATCATCTCCCTGGCCATCATGAGGTTCCAAATTTTGACCAGGTAGTGTGTGAAGGCGAAGTCCTGGAACGTCTCTTTCTTGTTCGACATGTGGATTAAAACAAGGTGCGGCTCATTCATCCACTTCCAAAAGTCAATCTTTTCAGTTCTTGGCTGACTCAGTGAATAGAAAAGGCGCTTGTTATTTCGTATCTGAGAGATTCGGTTTTCAATCGTATCCAGTACGCGGTTGCTTTCCTTCCCCATCTCTTCTTCTAATTGACCAAGCGCAATTTCCAGTTCAAAATCGGTTTCAGCCAGTCGGGCTTTTATTTCGTCTCGATATTCCGGGTCTTTCAGAATCCGCATTGCATCCAGCAGATTTCCCTCACCTACTCGGTAAGACGCCTGCAATGCGCTTCTGAAATACCGATCAATAGAGATTGTCTGACTGTCGTCCTTGATGAATTTCCGAAGCAAATCGGTTTCAATCTCGGCAATTTCCGCAGCGATAGAGTCATCATTTTCATATAACGCCATCAAGTCATGCCAGGAGAGCGGAACCACTCGGGCCATATCTGAGTGGTTTATGATCTTCACCCGATCCCTGAGCCACTCTGGTACATGAGCCATAACTTCTTCTATCATCGCCCCGTTCGCTACATCGAAGAGGAAAACCGAACGTGCGATTTTTTCCCACTCTTTGCGATTCTTCGCGCGGGCTCCGAAAAATTCCAAAGCCATGTTCACAAAATCAGTAGACTTACCGGTACCTGGCTTCCCAACTACCATCATCGGAGTGGAAAGACTGTCTTTATCCTCGACATTTTCGGAGCGGATCAGCGAGAGGATTTTTCCTGTTCGATGGCGAGCGAATGCGATATGTTGCGGGGAATCCGTCACCATCCGTTTCGGAATCCGGCCATGCTTCGGTTGCTCCTCCTTCTCCTCCTTTTGTGCGTCTTGCGCTTCCACACGAGGTTTGAGCCATTCTTCGATTTTCTTTTTCTCTTTTGGTTCAAATAGCGCATCCAGCACTTCTGGCCAAACTTCGGTTTTCAAAATTTCCCCGGCTTTTTTCACCCAGGTAGGGATTTTTTGACTGCGGATCGAAGGAAACCAAGCAGAGTGGTTTTTCATCAGGATCACTCCTTTCAGTAGAAAGGACTAGCCTGCCCGCTAGTCCTCTATTTCATCTTCTTCTGTGTAAGGTTTGTTGGTTGGCGCTTGGTCTTTCACTTTCTCTTTTTTCCTCAGCCAAAAAGTGAAAGCTCCGAGCGCCGCCACAAAAACAGTGAAAATTAAATACCAAATCATTTTTTCATTGCCTCCATTTCTTTCACCCATTGGTTCGCTTCTTCTTTATGGCCGTAGCTTCCAACTGAGATGAAGAAACCGGACACGATAACAAAGGCTAAAAGCACTGCGCCAATCTCTTTCAACATCCTTGATATATTCCACTTGGCCCTAAAACCGATTAGGATAGCGAGTGGTACGGCTACTGCTGAAAACACCGCCGCTGCGAACTGACCACTAAGGAACATCAATCCTTGGATGAATTCCATCACAACGCTCCTTTCGCGGCCTCGGCGAGTTTGTCCCCAACCATGTCAATTACCAGCAGAATTCCATCCCACAGAGAAGACATCAGATGGGCGGCAACCACTACGATCAGGCACGAAGAAATGAGCCACAGTGAAAGCACACGTACGAAATATTGAGTGAAAACTTTAACGGGCTTCTTCCCTTTAAAGCCAATCTGCCAAATGGCGATAAAGGTTAACATCACGATTGCAAAAGCCGCAAACAGCATAAACAAGTCAGTGAAGCTCGATATAAACGCAATCGTCCCTTTGAGATCAGGAGCTTTCACTTGGCCTCCCCCTTCCGATTTAGCTTTTTCTTAAAGAAATCCCATATAATACTGGCGAAAACCACAGGTGGTGCGACATAAATACATAAGAAGATCAAAAGAGATAAGGTTTTGTACAGGTCGACCACCTCCTTTCGTGGTAAAATGTCGATAGGTTAATTTGTTTTTTGTGCTTCTGGTTTACCACCAGGAGCTTTTTTCATTTTTCTGTACATTTTCCGGATGTTTTTCCTCGAATTCTTTCCGCGACATTAGTCCGTATCCCATTTTGATAATGTTTTTGGCTAGTTCTTTGTCTTCTTTCTCCTTCTTGGCATCATCAAAGCTGATGAAAAATCCGACAATGGCTTGCATTTGTCTCACCCCCGCAAAATGATCGAGGGTTTCTCTCCACTAAAAAATCTTTCTAACTGGTAAATACCAGTAACTGATTATACTTTACCACATGCTTTACCAGTGGTAAAGTGAATTTTCGTTTTTTTGTATATTTTTTCTCAAATCTCTGGTAAGATGGAAATAATCCTGTGGTAAATACCACGAAAAAGGAGGGTTCGACCTTTGCCAAAATCAGATGAAATCTACAACACGATCAAAAATCGCATACTTGAGGGAATTTACACAGCAGGGCAACGCTTGCCAGCTGAGCGAGAGTTTGCGGAAGAATTCGGGGCTAGCCGTCCAACCCTTCGTGTAGCACTTGACCGATTGCAAGCCGAGAATCTGATCGAAATCGTGCCACGCGGGGGGATCTTTGTTCGCGCTCATATCCCAAAAGTGACACTTGGTCCATCTGATCCGGGTTTAGCTATCGCAGCTGGATTAGAATTAAAACGCGCCGGTTCATTTATCCGTGATATGGAGTCAAAGGGAAGAAAGGTAATGGTTCGCTTTTTGGAACCGTCCAGTATTATTCCGCTTGGTCATGAGCTAGGAGCCAAAATGAGAAAAGACCCCAATGTAGAGGTATTGAGGCGGTATCGGGTGCATCTCGTTGACCGTATCCCGTACCGTATCCTCGATAGCTATTACCTCGCAGAGTATTGCGGAGAGCTTCTCGGACACGATCACAACTATTATCCGCTTTTTAAATGGCTGCACAAGAACAAAGGCCTACGAGCATCGAGAGCATTTGAAAAGATCTCATGTCGTATGCCCTCTGATGAAGAATCAGAGATTTTGGGCATTCATCGTAATCAACCCGTGGTAGATATGGATAGGTGGGTATGGGGAGAAAAAGAGGATGGGGAAGAAATCCTTTTTGAGTACACAAAGGTGATCGCAAACGCTTCTCTTCATGACTTCACTTATTCTTATACAATTGATGAGGAGGCATCCAAATGATGGATGAACAAATCAAAAAGGAACTGATTCGGGAAGTAGCATTGACTTTGGCAAAAAAACAACGTATCTCATGGGCTTCCGACTTTCACGCCTTTGCAGATGGCCGGCAACTAACTCTTGCTGGTGTTACCTTTGAAAACTTTCCAAAAGGGCCAAATACACGCCGAACCGATGGGGATGTGGTCGCTCATGCAATTGTCATGGCGTTGGGAGCCGCAACCAAGACGGGGGACATTGACGATTGGTTTCCTGACGTAGGAGAAACGGGAGTTAAATCCATCGAATATCTGCCCAGTATGCGCAAAAGGCTCATTGAACCAAAAGGGCTCATCATCGGCCAAGTGGATGTGACCATTATCTGTGGAGATCAGCCTCGGATGAAGAAGAAAGTCCCGCTGATGGAACAAAACATTGCGGAAGGATTAGGGATTGACGTGGATCAGGTTCATGTAAAAGTATCCAGCATGGACGGAAATGACGAGTTCGCACGATTGGAAGGCATCGAGGCTCGGGTAATCATCAGTCTGTGGGAAGGACTATGAAAACAATCAATCCTCAATGGTTATCGAGTTATCTTTCGCCTGATTCCGCGCGATTCCAGCACATTCTCGGGGTAGTTCGGTGCATGGAAAACCTTCTTCCAGATTTGAATGTTCCTGATGAGTGGAAACCTGATCTATTAAAGGCTTGCTATCTCCATGATATTGGCTACAGTCCTAAATTAAATCAATACGATTTTCATCCCCTAGATGGAGCAATCTTTGTCCGAGAAAAAGGATTTTCAAAGTCGGTAGTGGCTGCTGTTCTCTTTCACTCCTGCGCGTATGAGACTGCCAAGGAAACTCGGCCGGATCTATTGCCGATCTATGAAGAAAAAAACACGGATCTGGATGAGCAAGATCGAACATTCATCGATCTGGTTACCTATTGCGATTTGCATACTTCTCCGACTGGACAACGTATAACGTTTGAGAAAAGAGTACAGGATGTTATTGAACGCTACGGAAAGCACCATACAGTTAGTCGGATGATGTTAGCCAATCAAAAAAATTACAAAGAAACTATCTTTAGAGTAAACCAATGGCTAAAGTAAAAAAGGACCTTTATAACCGGGTCCTCTTTTCATTCAAACAAATCCAATTGCTCAATCGGCTCAAACATCCTCTTGAATGTTCCCTTTGACATCACTTTTCCGCTCAATTTTAAACCATCTACCTGGACGATCCGGTCAAATGACACTTCCACATTACGCGCAGTAATCGTTTCAACCGTGGCGACCACTCCCTCATATGGCGTTCCAGGTCGACCGTACCATGTTTCCCCTTTTTGAGCAAATCCCAAGAATTTCGCCTCCCTAAACAGGATTTACTTTTATGATATCGAATAATTCTAATAAATAGACAAGGAGGCGAAAAATAGTGATTGGTGATCCACCAGGATCTTAGACGGCCTTGCGGTCGTCTTTTGTTATTACTATCCTTATCCTAAATAAGGGAGCGTTTTTAGCTGGCAAGGGCCTTTTCATCACTCGCAGTCGAACTCGATAAAGTATCTCTCATATTCCTCATCTGTGACCGTGCCTTTACCCTCGCAGTATTCGCAACACAATTGAACCGGCTTCCCCTCATCGTTCAAATTCCATCGCTTGCCCGCACCGAAGCACATGTGGCAGAGGATTTTCGCATTCTTCATACAATCACCCCTTTGTTTTCTTCGATTACAAAAAGAAAACCCCTCCCGATCATCGCCGGGAGGGAAGCGGTCATTCACAGTCAAGTTCAATTGGTTCTGGTTCTTCCAATCGGGCCAGCTCTGGATGAGGAAATCCATATGCAGCCTTGAAAAGTTTCGGGCATGGATAGACCCGTTCACCAGTGCGAGGGTCATAATAGCCCCAGTAGATGGGGCGTTCAAATTCAACTTGTCCAAAAAGCTCTAACTCGCTCGCGTCAACCTTCGTGTTCCAACCGAAGAAATATTCTAGTTCTTTGGCCGCTTCTTCGGGTGTGTTTCCGGCGGCCAGCTCATAGACCTTGTCATCAGGGTGTTTCAAAATGTATAGGTTCACATGTCATCATCCTTTCAAAACATTGGCTTTGTTACGAGCGGCCCCGATCAGGAGCCTCGTTTCATATTTTTCAGCGCACTTACGAAGGCGGTGCGAGCCTCATCCATTGCTGGAGAGTTTATCCGCCTTTCATACTCCAAGTACTGCTGCTCCTCGATCCAGCCTGCCTCATCGGGGTCAACAACCCAAGCGGGTTCTTCGTTTTTGTTCCATTCTTCCAATTCGGCTTTCCATTCCTCGTAGAGGGCTTAAGCCTCTTTTCGTTCTTGGTCACTGAGGCCCAGTTCTTTGGCAAAGAGTTCTTTCGCTTCCTCGAAGGAAAGAGGATTTTCATTTTCCC
>NZ_JPST01000046.1 GCF_000763315.1 Thermoactinomyces daqus
AGCGTATGGGGTCATTATAGAACCATATTTAATTTGTTTGGTTCCAAACAAATGACGGATTTTGCTATACGCTCTGCCTTTTGATACTTCTTCATATAGAAGAATGTTTTAGCTTTGAGAAATAACCAGAAAGGGTAGAGGGGGTGTTTTGACTCCAATTCAAATTCCTTTAGTAATTCCAAATCATCTTTCAATTTATGGCCGATATTAATACTATTTTCTATTGCTTCTAAGTTTCTTTTCGTTTCCGTAATATCTTCTTTTTTGATCTTTTTCATAAGATCATCAACAAACAATCCTAATGATGTAGCGACCTTTTGAATTTTTTCTTTATCACGCACCGTTCCTTGTTCTATTCTCCAAAGGGTGGAACTTGGAATTCCGGTTATTTCAGCCATCTTTTGAAGTGAATAACCTTTTTCTTTTCTCTGCTTCTGAAGGAAATGCCCAACTTCTTTTAAATTGTGATATTCCACAAGTTACCCCTTCTTTCTTCATTATAACAAGACATGTAAAAATAGCCGTGAAATTGGTAAAAATGTCGAAAATGGGAATATACCATTTTTAAAATGGGATATTTCAAGATTTTCGACCCTCTCAATATATATATTCGGAATAACAACAGGATTTTGTTTCATTTTTTAATGATTCTCTGAAATATTTCATATTTTATATATCCTTCCAATTCGCTCAGGTTTGAAAAATCCTCATCTTCTAATTAGAATAAGTTTACACACATCCAGAAAGCAGGGTGAAATCTACTAATGAATTTTTCAACCTCGCGATGTGATACCAAAACCTCTTACGACCTATCTACATATTTCCAAGTGCTAGTGATGAACGGGAAAATGACTGAAAAAGAATATGGACAACTTGAAAAAATGCTCAATCAAGGATTTGAAAAGTCGAAAAACAGGTAAAGAAGTGGTAGAGACCACTTCTTTAATGATGGTTATCATGAAGGTGATATTCTTTTTGCCACTTCAGCGGTTGTTTCGGCGCTTTCTTATGGCGCACGCGAAGTGATTCCGGTTTGTGATGAATGGGAAGCCCGGCGAGTTGCAGAAGGAAAAGAAACGTACTTACTGGCCGGGGAAAATCAAGGGAAATTCATCGACGGATTTTTGAGTCCCTTTCCGAATGACTGGAAAGAGAAACTGCGCGAAAAAACAATTGTTCTGTCGACGACCAACGGAACGGTTGCCGTGCGAAAAGCGTCTCAGGCTTCTACCGTTTATATCGGGGCGCTTTTGAACAGTTGTTTTATCGCAAAATATCTGACAACCAACCATCGGCACCAGGAGATCGTGATCCTCTGTTCCGGTTCTGGGGGGAGGTTTTCACTGGAGGATTTTTATGGCGCCGGTTGCCTTATTCATTATCTCCTCCGATTTGATGAAACCTGGCAATCATCCGATGCAGCCAGATCCGCTTTGCTTTTGTACCAACACCATCCCGATCCGCTCGCTCTTCTGTCGCTCTCGCGGGTGGGAAAAGGGATGATTCGCCACGGATACGGACGGGAAGTTGCATTTGCGGCACAACAGAATTTGTTTCCGTTGATTCCCCGCCTGGATCAGGGAGTAATCCGCCCATTGGCTTTCGGTTAAGGGAAATCCAAGTTTATGGAGGGAAAATGATGTTGACGAAACATTTCGCTTTTTGGCCTCCATTGTTGCCGAAAACACTGACCGTACCGAAAACGCCGGTTCATGACAATTTGTTTGTCACAGCTAAGCGATATCCCGACAAAATTGCGATCATTTATTATGGCGGAACTCTTACCTACCGGCAGCTGGCCGACGAAGTGGAAAAAGTCGCAGGATATTTGCAAAAGCGTCTCGGTGTGAAGCGCGGTGACCGCGTCATCATCTACATGCAGAATGCACCGCAATTTGTGATTGCCTGCTACGCCGTCTTATGTGCAGACGCGGTGGTTGTTCCGATTAATCCGATGAATAAGACGGGTGAGCTGGCTTATTATCTGAAAGATTGCGGGGCGGAAGTGGCCTTTGTCGGACAGGAACTGTACAAGCAGGCTGCACCCTTCCTGGAAAACGGGGATTTGAAACGGATGATTGTCGCCTGTTACTCCGAATATGCCCGGCCAACTCAGGAACCGGATGAATTGTTGCCCGAAGAAGTAAAGCTGACGCCTGTCGCGTTTTCGGACAGCCGGATTGTGAATTGGCGGGATGTAATTTCCTCTGATCTGAGACCGGATCAAAGCAGAGCTAAAGACGATGACATTGCCACCATCCCGTATACCTCGGGAACAACCGGCAAACCGAAAGGCTGCATCCATTTGCACCGGACCCTCCAGGCCAATATCTTCAGTGCGGCCGTCTGGGTGCATCTTACCTCTGATTCGGTCGTTCTTACCTGTTTGCCGTTGTTTCATGTGACAGGAATGGTCCATTCCATGCACTCGGCGATTTCCTGTGGCGGAACGATGGTGATCATGACACGCTGGAACCGAATTTTGGCAGCAGACTGGATCGAACGGTACCAGGTCACGCACTGGACCAATATCAGTACCATGCTGATCGATTTCCTCTCGCAACCGCACATTTCCAAAAGGCGCTTGGATTCGCTTGTATCGGTGGGAGGAGGAGGAGCATCCCTCCCCAAGGCGATCGGAGAAAAACTGGAAGCACTGACCGGCCTTCGCTATATGGAAGGGTACGGGCTGACGGAAACGATCGCCCACACGCACTTCAATCCGCCAGGGCGTCCCAAATTACAGTGTCTGGGGATCCCATCTTTTGATGTCGATGCCCGGATCATTGACCCCGACAGCAAAACCGAACTCAAAGAAGGGGAAGAAGGCGAACTGGTTGTCCACGGACCTCAGGTCTTTGCCGGTTACTGGCGGCAACCGGAAGAAACCGAACGGTCGTTTATTCAACTCGATGGCAAGCGCTTTTTCCGCACGGGGGATATTGCCCGTTACGACGAAGAGGGATATTTTTTCATTGTTGACCGCCTGAAAAGGATGATCAATGTTTCCGGGTTCAAAGTTTGGCCGACCGAAGTGGAGTCTGTACTCTTCCATCATCCGGCGATTCAGCAAGTGTGTGTGGTCGCCACGCCGGATCAAAGAAGAGGAGAAACAGTCAAGGCGTTTATCATTCTGAAGGAAGAGGCGGATTCCATCAGCCCGGATGAAATTATTCAATGGGCCAAAGAGCGAATGGCTGCTTATAAATGCCCCCGCCAAATTGAATTTGTCAAAACATTGCCGATGACCAGCAGCGGAAAAATCCTGTGGCGCGAGTTGCAGGAAAAAGAGTTTGGCAAAACAACTTGAAAATTGAGGATTGACTCGTATGGTCCGGCGTTGTATATTGGTGAAGTAATTTAATATCCTATCCGTTAGGTGAGGCTCCTGTACAGAGAGACGCTACTGCCCAAAAATGTCGAGAGACGCCAATGGGTCAACAGGAAAGATCGGCTTAAGGTCTTTTCTAATGTAGCTGGCATAGCCTATGCTGTACAGTGCTAAAACTCAACGAGAGGAAAAATTGGGATGTCGCTGAAGATTGCTTGTTTTGCATGAGCAGTTTTTCAGGGACTCTGTCTGCATGGTGCTAACATAAGCCTTCACGCCCACGCCTCTTGTTGGGGAAGTGAAGGTTTTTTATTGCTCACAAAAACGCTCTGTTTCAAAAAGGAGGTGGAGAACATTCTTACAGACGATCCATTACCGTTACCGTTATTCAGACCTTCACTAGACCATGGCAGGCGGGGATGTTCTCCCTTCCTGCGGCAAAGCTGCAAACAGAGGTGAGCATGATGCTGAACATCTACCAATCCGATCCAAACGGCTCAATCAAAGAGATTCATGAATTCCGGCCGGGATGCTGGGTCAACCTTACCAATCCGACGGATGAAGAAATCGATCAGGTTGTGCAGGCGTTAAAGATCCCTGCCGACTTTTTACGGGATTCCTTGGATGAAGAAGAGAAATCGCGTATTGAAAAAGAGGATAATTGCCTTTTAATCATTGTTGATATTCCCATGACGCAAAATGGTTCCCGGGAAGAACGATATATCACGCTCCCCCTCGGGATGATCGTAACCGAGAACTGTTTTGTCACCGTCTGTTTGAAGGAAAACTCGATTCTGGAACATTTCACCGGCAACAAAGCCAAAAACTTTTACACATACATGAAAACCCGCTTTGTTTTGCAACTGTTGTCGTTAATTTCCACTCACTATTTAAGCTATCTGAAAAAAATCAATCGCAAAACGAACGAAATCGAGAAAGAACTCCGTCAATCCACGCAAAACCAAGAGCTGTTTTCCCTGTTGAATCTGGAAAAGAGCCTCGTTTATTTCACCACTTCGTTAAAAACGAACAATATCGTGACGGAGAAATTGCTCAAAAGCCAGTATTTAAAAATGTATGAGGAAGACCAGCATTTGCTGGAAGATGTGATCATTGAGAATAAGCAGGCAATCGAAATGGCGGAAATCTACAGTTCCATCCTGAGCGGATTGATGGATGCTTTTGCTTCCGTGATCTCAAACAATTTGAATCATGTGATGAAAATATTGACCTCGATCACGATTGTTTTATCATTTCCCACCATGATTGCCAGCATCTACGGAATGAATGTGCCATTGCCTTACCAAAATCACCCGCATTCCTTTTCGGTTCTTATGGTATTGTCCCTTGCCCTTTCTTCGATTACCGCCATTATTTTAGGGTACATTGCAGAACATTCCTTTCCCGCCGCTATTGGAAGCGCTTTTGATGGAATTGACGATTGAGCTGATCCGCGAGGCCGGGATTCGCCTCCCCAGCCCGGTGGGGCAAACCATCGGCATCGTAGGTGGATTGGTGATCGGAGATGCCGTGGTTCATGCGGGGTACGTCTCTTACACGATGGTCCTGGTGGTGGCGGTTACGGCCATTTCTTCCTTTTTGGTTCCATCCAATGACATGAGTACTTCCATCCGGGTGTTACGTTTTCCCATAATGTTTATAGCTTCCGTGTTCGGGGCGCTCGGGATTCTGTTCGCGGTGATGTTTCTCCTGATTCACTTGGCGAAACTGGATAGTTTTGGAACTCCGTACATGGCTCCGGTCATGCCGTTCCGTCTCCGGGATATGAAGGATACGTTTGTCCGGCTGCCGATCTGGAAGTTTAATGAGCGCCCGCAAGAGGCGCATCCGCAAATACTCAGGCAGGAATGGAATTCGAGAGAGTGGGAGAATAATGAAGAACAACATTGAGATCACCCCAATGCAATTAAGCTTTACAATCATGCAGGCGATGTTTGGGGTGGGGTATGTTTCCCTGCCGCATGACCTGCAAGAGGTAGCCAAGGGAGGAGGGTTTCTCTCCGTTCTCTTTGCCGGTGTCCTTGTACAGATATTGCTCATTATTCTCTGGGCTTTAAATAAACGCTTCCCTACCAAAACCCTTTTTGAATTTGCTCCGGTAATTTTGGGGAGATTTTTCGGAACAGCCGTTTCTGTGCTCTATATCATCTATTTTTTGCTCACCGCCAGTCTTGTATTGGACTTATACACCCGCATCTGCAAGGAGTGGGCGTATCCTTTGACACCGGGCTGGTTATTGATGTTGCTGATGGTGCTTACCAGCACTTATTTGGTAATCTCCGATTTGCGGATTATTGCCCGCTTTCTGGTGTTTGTCTCTTTCCTGCTCATCGCCAACTCGTTCCTGGCCATCTGGGGGCTTCAAAACGCCAACTACTTATACATTCTGCCGATTGATGAAGCGGGATGGATCAATATTGTGAAAGCGATGCATGATGCGGTGATCGGCCTGCTGGGGTTTGAGCTGATTCTCGTAGCCTATCCTTTTACGGAAGGAACTGACAAAGACAAGTTGAAAGCGGCTTTGTTGGCGGTTTGGGTAATTGTCTTCCTCTACGCGCTGATCACCTTTACCTGTCTGGTTGTTTATTCTCCGGAAGAAATCCCTCTGATCTCGGAACCGGTCATCCACCTGCTTAAAGGTTATCGGTTGCCGATGATTGAAAGGCTGGATCTGTTTTACTTATTGCTCAATGCCATCGCGGCAGCCACATCGTATATGGTGTATTTGTATATGTCCACCAAAGGAATTACATCTCTTTTCAAGCGGGTGAAGTACAAATGGGCCATTTTGCTGACTGCTGCTATCAGTTTTGTCATCGCGCTGTTCCCGGAAAACCGGTATCAAATCATGCAATTCAGCAAGATTTTCAGCTATGTCAGCTACTTGTTTATTGTTGCCCTTCCCGTTTTTTTGCTCATCGTTGCGCTTATTAGAAAACAAAAAGAAGAGGGGGTGAACATGTGATCCGAAAGCGCCTGACTCCATGGATGTTGCTCCTGGCCCTTATCTTCCTCTCCGGCTGTTGGGATATCGATTATTTGCGTGATTTCCGGATGGTCGTTATTGCTGGATTTGACCGAAATTCCGATGGCAAAATATTGGGAACCATAGCGGTTCGCTATCCTCCTGCTACCTTTGAGGCCGGAAGTCCCAGCAACATCACTTTTGAAGGGATCGGAAATTCGATCCGGGAGGCGAGAAAGAATATCGCCATAAAAACGAACGGCAGAATCCGAACCTCGAAAAACCGGACCTTGCTTTTGGGGGAACGATTGGCCAAAGAAGGAATCTATGACGTGCTGGATGTCTTATACCGGGATCCAAAATCCGCACTCAGCGCTCACATCGCCGTGACTCACGGCAGGGCCAAAGACATTATCGCGATTAATCAGATCGGTTCAACCCTGATCGGGAAATACATCGACGAATTGATTGAATCCAAAGAGACGAGATCGATTGTGGAAAAGCATAACATCGAGTCCATATTCGCCTATCTGATGGATCCGCTTCAAGATTTTGCCATCCCCTATCTGACCAGCAACGGCAAGGATGTGAAAGTCAGCGGAATGGCCATGTTCCACGGGCAGCGAATGACGGGCATACTCACTCCTGATGAATCAATGCTCTATCTGATGATGAAGGGAAAAAACAAGAGCGGCGGTGAGCTCACCCTGAAAGTCCGGCAAAATGAACGTTCGCCGCAATGGAATTTCATCTCGATTGATATACGAAAAACGAAACCCAAGATGAAGGTAAAGGTTAACGGAAACAAGATCGACGTCACCTTTGTGGACAAACTCAAGGTTGAAGTGGGAGAATATCCACCGGATCAATTGGAACAAGAGGAACATGCCAAAAAATTGAGCAGCCAGCTTTCTGCGATTCTTACCAAACGGATGAATTCGCTTCTCAAGAAAATGCAAAAGGCCCATTTTGACGGATTTGGAGTAGCACGGCATTTAAAGGCATTTCACTATGAGGACTTCAAGAAGATTGACTTCGAGAAGGAATTCCCCCATATTCATTTTCAAGCAAAGGCGATTGTGGAAATCTCGGATTACGGAATTATTAGTTAGAGAAAAGGGGGGTGCTTTGTTCACTCCTGGCCCGTGTAAACATCAAATGCAAGCCGGGCCAGTTCCCCCAATCCTTTTTGCGCTTCATGGTAGTTCAGTCCTTCGCTGAGCGCCACTAGGATGAGTGCGCGGGAACCGATATAAAAGATGCCCGAATCATGCAAAATACGGGTGACCATCCCTGTCTTATGGGCCATTTCATAAGGCGGAATGCTCCCCACAATATCTGTATTTTTCGAAGGAAGGAAATAGGGGAAGCAATCGTTTAATTGCTGTTTTTTGAGGATTTGTACCATCTCCTGGCTCGCATGCCACGAAATCGCTTTGCCGGTGGCCAGGGCTTTGTAAACGCGCGCCATATCTTCGGCAGTGATTTGGTTTATCCCTTCCGGATTTGCCGGGAGAATCATCAGTTTGTTGTAAAAAGTGCTTCCGGTCATCCCCAGCTCGTTCATCGTTTCCCGAATCACATTCTTGCCGAGCAGATCGATCAACAGATTGGTGGCGGTATTGTCGCTCTGAATAATCATCAAAGTGACGAGATCCTTCACGGTGAAGCGGGTGCCGGGCGTCAGGTGTTGCAAAACCCCCGAACCGCCGACTTGATCCTCTTTCCGCAAAATCACTTCCCGACTCAATTCCAGCGCCCCGCGATCTGCCTGACGATAGACCGCAATCATAATCGGGACTTTGATGATGCTTGCGGAATAAAACGTTTTTGCTTCATTCCAGCTCCAGCGTTGTTCGGTATGAAGATCCTCGATCCAAATCCCCCACGTACCGCCAACGCCGGTTTTCCAATCATCCAGCTTTTGAGTTAACTTTTGAAATAAACTCAAATGGATCGCTCCATTCCCTGTTGGTATCTGTCTATTCCTATTATAAATGAAATTTCTATTTTACAGATTTGGCTTGAACCGAGGATTTATTCAAGCATCCATGATAAAGTAAGCAATGAAAAGATTTTACATTAAGGGATGATTGGACAGATGACAGCAGAAAAAATCGCGCAAATATTGGGGCGCGTCCGTAAGGAAAACCCGTTGGTTCACAATATCACCAATGTGGTGGTGACCAATTTTACCGCAAACGGACTGTTGGCTCTTGGCGCCTCACCGGTGATGGCTTATGCACATGAAGAGGTGGCGGACATGGCCAAAATCGCCGGCGCCCTTGTCTTAAACATCGGCACATTGAACCGGGAAACGGTCAAAGCGATGATCATCGCCGGAAAATCAGCAAACGACCACCGGATCCCCGTTGTTTTTGATCCGGTCGGTGTCGGAAGCACTCTGTTCCGGACTGAGATGGCAAGAGAAATTTTGTCCAAAGTGAAAGTTTCAATCATTCGCGGCAACGCAGGGGAGATCGCCAATCTCATCGGTGAAAACTGGGCGATGAAAGGCGTGGACACAGGTAACGGCAGCGGAAACACCAGGAAACTCGCACAACTGGCTGCGCAGCGATTAAACACGATTATTGCGTTGACGGGCGAGGAGGATGTGGTTACGGATGGTCATGAAATCCATATAATCCGTAACGGTCATCCGCTCTTAACCAAAGTAACCGGCACCGGATGTCTGTTGACTTCCGTCCTGGGTGCGTTTGCCGCCGTCGAAAAAAATCATCTTTTGGCTTCGGTCAGCGGGATCGCCGTATATGGCGTGGCCGCGGAAATCGCTGCCGCAAAAGCAGGGCATGAGGGCCCGGGAAGTTTTCAGTATGAATTTTTGAATCAGCTCTCCAAGATCACGGAAAAGCAAATTATCCAATACAGTTCGACGGAAAATACAACAGTCATAGAATAAAAATCATGGCTCCTCACCCCGGAAAACAGGGAGGGGAGTCATGATTTTTATTCAAACAGATATACAAACGACCGAAAAAGGACACATCTCTCCCACTTTAATTATAAAACAAAATCGGAATCAATTACAGACTGTTTATTCTTGGAGCTAAGTTCTAGAATCTATACAGTGAGAGATGCTCCATGGCGCAATTGGCGGCAGATCAAGTCTAAAAAAAGGGGAGAAGTGAATGAGCTCCTATGTTGTCAGTTTTCGGGAGATGGATAAAACGCAACTTTTGCTCGTTGGAGGAAAGGGGTTGAATTTGGGGGAACTGGCGAAGATTCATGGAATACAAGTGCCGGAAGGATTTTGTGTTACGACAAAAGCTTTTCAAAAAGCCCTCGAACAAAACGAAGCGTTCCGCGCATTGTTGGATCAACTCACATTGATGAAAGCAGAAGAGCGGGATCGAATCAGGGAAATCAGCAGCCGGATTCGGAAAATCATAATGGAAGCAGAGATTCCTTCCGATGTTGAGAAAGCAGTTGCTCACTATCTCGCACGATTTGGCAACGAACATGCGTATGCCGTGCGGTCCAGTGCAACGGCGGAAGATTTGCCGCATGCCTCTTTTGCCGGTCAGCAAGAAACCTATTTAAATATTATCGGAAAGGAAGCCATTTTGCGTCACATCAGCAAATGTTGGGCTTCCTTGTTTACGGATCGTGCCGTGATCTACCGTATGCTAAACGGATTTGACCACAGCCAAGTGCATCTGTCCGTAATCGTTCAACGGATGGTGTTTCCACAGGCTTCAGGAATTTTATTTACTGCAGATCCGGTTACTACCAATCGAAAACTGCAATTGATCGAGGCCGGTTTTGGACTTGGAGAAGCTCTTGTCGCCGGTTTGGCATCTGCCGATTGTTATAAGGTGCAAGAAGATAAAATTGTCGAGAAGAGGATCGCAACCAAAAAATGGGCGATCTATGGACTGAAAGAAGGCGGAACGGAGACACGGCAGATCGATCCTGATCAACAAAAGATTCCGGCACTTACTGACCAACAAATTTTCCGACTGGCACGCATCGGGAGACAGATCGAAGCATATTTTGGTTGCCCGCAAGATATCGAATGGTGTTTGGCTGACGATACATTTTATATCGTCCAGAGCCGGCCCATCACCACCTTGTATCCCATCCCCGAGACAAATGATCCCGGCTATCGCGTTTATGTGTCTGTCGGCCACCAACAAATGATGACTGATCCCATAAAACCGTTGGGATTGTCTTTTTTCCTGTTAACGACTCGTGCGCCCATGCGTGCAGCCGGCGGAAGGTTGTTTGTTGATGTCACACAGATGCTGTTTTCACCTGACAGAAGAGAAATGTTATTAGATACCATGGAACAACATGATCCGCTCATGAAAGACGCACTGATGACCATCATCGAGAGAGACGAGTTTATCAAATCGTTCCCAAAAGATGCGAAAGAACAAAGTCTCGGCAAAATCAATAAGGGGATATTGTCTGCGGGTTTTCAAGGCCAAATCGAAAACGATCCGACCGTTGTTTCCGATTTGATGAAACGCACTCAAACAGCGATTGAAGAGTTGAAGCACAACATCCGGAAAAAATCAGGACCGGATTTATTTGATTTTATCCTGGAAGATATCCGGCAATTGCAGAAGCTTTTATCTGACCCCCAAAGCATAAGGGTGATTCGGGCCGGGCTCGATGCTTCATCATGGATCAATGAAAAAATGAATAAATGGTTGGGTGAAAAAAACGCTGCGGACACGCTTTCGCAATCCGTGCCGAACAATATTACTTCGGAAATGGGTCTGGCACTATTGGATGTTGCCGATGTAATTCGCCCTTATCCGAAGGTAATCCATTATTTACAACATGTAAAAGATGATCGCTTTTTGGATGAACTGGTTAAGTTTGATGGCGGGCGGGAAGTCAGGGAAGCGTTCCTTGCTTTTCTCAACAAATACGGAATGCGCTGTCCCGGAGAAATCGATATTACCAGAACCCGTTGGAGCGAAAATCCAACTGCACTCATCCCTTTGATTCTCCGAAACATCAAAAACTTTGAGCCTGGCGCCGGTAAACGAAAATTTGAACAAGGACGGCAGGAAGCTTTAAAAAAAGAACAAGCGTTGTTGGGCCGATTGAAGCAATTACCGGACGGGGAACGAAAAGCTGAAGAGACAAAACGAATGATCAGCCTGCTCCGGAATTTCATCGGTTTCCGGGAGTATCCAAAATACGGCATGATGAATCGCTACTTCATCTATAAGCAGGCGTTGTTGAAAGAAGCCGAACAGCTTTTACAGGCCAAGGTAATCCGTGAAAAAGAAGATATTTACTATCTCACTTTTGAAGAACTTCGCGAAGTCGTGCGTACAAACAAACTGGATTACCGGATTATCAGCAAACGAAAAGACGAGTACAAACGATATGAAAATCTAACCCCTCCACGTGTGATCACATCTGATGGTGAAATCATTGCCGGCAAATACAAACGGGAGAATCTCCCGGCCGAAGCGATTGCGGGCCTGCCGGTTTCTACCGGAGTGGCAGAGGGGAGAGCGCGTGTGATCTTAAACATGGAAGATGCAGATCTGGAAGAGGGAGATATCCTGGTCACAACCTTTACTGACCCCAGCTGGACACCCTTGTTTGTATCCATAAAAGGTCTGGTCACCGAAGTTGGCGGACTGATGACCCATGGAGCGGTTATTGCGCGCGAATATGGCTTACCGGCCGTAGTCGGTGTGGAAAATGCCACCAAACTGATAAAAGACGGGCAACGCATTCGGGTGAATGGAACAGATGGCTATATCGAAATATTGTGATTGCTGAATACGTGCGAATTTAATCAATAGCACTCAATAAGGAACCGGTTGAAAAGTTTGTTCCAGGCCGGGTCGTGACACCCTTTAACCTCCCCGCGTTTCGCGAATGGTGAGTCAAGGTGTATCACGACTTCCTGATTTGCTTAACTTTCATCAGGGTTCTGTTGGGCAAAAAACGGGCGCCCGAAATAGAGAGAAAGCCATAACAGATTAAAAATGGCAACCGCATATTTCGTCCAATGCGGCCAGTGCGCAGGAGTCACGTATCCTTCAATGATGCCGGCGATGATAAACATCGGAATCACGCCGGCCATTAATTTGATCGTGACCAGTCCCTCGCGGATCAAGGCATGCTTCCTTGTAAAATCACCGGGGACAAACAGGCGGTATGCCAGAGAAAGCCCTGCTGCTCCGGAGATAAAGATGGCTGTCAATTCAATGACACCATGGGGCAAAATAAATGCCCAAAACGGGTAGTCGCCTCCCGCCTGACTGTACAAGGCGGATAAAGCCCCCAACAGCAATCCGTTCATGAACAAGCTCCAGATCGTTCCAATTGCCAAAAATATCCCCATCGCGAAACAGGTAAAGGCCACTTGGATATTGTTAATCATGATTTGACTGGAAACGATCGCATCATTCCAGTCATTTTTTCCGATATTTTGGGGATCGATATTTCCCGCAAGGTCTGACGGAAGGAAAAAGGCCGCCGCATCATGATTCAAACAGGTAGCAACAAAGGCAAAAAGAAAACCGGCAAACAGAAGAAGTGCAGCTGTAAGCACAAAAAAGCGGCGCTCATAAAACAATTTGGGGAATCCGTCACGATAAAACAGCCAGACTTTTTTTCCGTAGGTCGTTTCAGGGGCACCATACAGGATATTATGAGCTCTCATAACCAGTTGTCGCAGTTCCGCTGTGATTTCATGCGAGGGAAAGCAGGTTTGCGCATAAGCCAAGTGCGCGGAAATTTGCCGGTACATTCGGCCGAATTCATCAATTTCTCCCTTTGTGCAATTGCGCAGCGACTTTTGCCTCAGAAATTCCTGCAAACGTGACCAGGTTTCCTGGTTCTCCTTGATAAATTGACTGAGCCGGTTTGATGTGTTGGTCAGGGACAATCTAACCCCTCCGATTAACTGATGAACGAATTGTCAATGTTTTTCCTATTTATTTTCCTATATAAAGATATTGTATAATGTGAATGTGAATCAGAAGGGGGCTAAAATGAAAAACATTGTTACAATCCAAACGCCTGAATATGTTCAGGTTCCCTTTGAGACTGCGGGGATTGTCAGCCGCGGGATCGCAAAATTGGTGGACTTTTTGGTTTTAAGCGTCATCCTTGTCCCGTCGAGTTTGATCAGTTTTGCGTTCCTGGCAATGGGGGATGACCCGCAAAATACAGAGTTATCAATCCTCGCGGCGCTCTTCTTTTTCATCACGGCCGCACTTCCTCTTCTTTACTTTGTTTGTCTGGAATACTGGATGAATGGCCAAACCATCGGAAAAAAAGTGCTCGGACTTCGTGTAATACATGACCGGGGAGGAAAAGCATCTTTTTCTGCCGTGTTTTTGCGGAACCTTTTGCAATTGGCTGATCTTTTTCCCGGTTTTTATGTCAGCGGAATGATCGCGATCTTTCTTCATCGGGAAGAAAAAAGAATCGGGGACATGATCGCCGGAACACTTGTCGTGATGGAAAGAGAGAAGCACCAAGTGTTGCATTTTCAAGCATCACCGCTCTTTTTGAATGAACGGGAGGTGGAAATTTTACAGAGACTGTCCCCGATCTCCCCGGAGCAATACCTTATGCTGGAATCATTCTTAAGACGCAGAAATGAATTGCTTTCACAGGTCCGAAGTTCGATCGCTGAACAATTGATTAAAAAATGGTGGCCTGAAATTGAAACAAAAGCGGGATGCGAAGAGGAGTTTTTGGAAAAAGTTTATCTCTATCTGCGCAAAAACATCTATCCGGTTCATCTGCCGAAGATTATCCCGGCTTTGATAATTGGAAAATAATGCTGGTGGCACGGTCAAAACCGTGTCATCTCATTTTATACTTTCTCTTTGAAGCAGCATATAGTAAGAGTAAAGATCAAAATTGGGGAGCGGAACAATGTCAGAGGATCTGTTGCACCTGTTTGAAATCTTCGATAAAAATACAGGCTGGTTTTTCGATTTTCTCGTAATCACGTTCTCGATTTCCATCGCAATCTTAATCGGAATCTATCTATACCGGTTCGCCTCGGGGAAAAGTGATTTGATGGGCAGAAAAACCGAGGAACCGACCCAGGATAACCAGGTCACTCTTCTGCAATTGGAATCTTGCCGCAAGAAAAATGAAGAATTGGAGAAAAAGCAGGTTTTGCTGGAACAGGAAGTACAGGAATTGTTAGATCTTTTGAAGGAAAAGGAACAGGAGTTGAGCAAAAATGCCGTTAACCTCATGAAAGCGGTACAAGAAGTGGAAATCCTGAAACAATTATATGAGGAACTTGACGCCAAGTACGATGACGAAACTTACACGATGTCGCAAATCATGTACACAGCGGATGAAGTGGCAGCGGCGATCGCCAACGAGGAAAGGTTCAAGCAAAATCGCGATGATATCTTTATGAATTTACTGGACTATCTGGTAAACACCTTAAAAAACTTTCGGGATAAGAATCCGCGGGTCATCATCCATGTCAAGCACCCGAACCATCCGGGAAAGTTGACGCACTATGCCCATTCCAGCGGACACACCCATCGCGTCAAGATTTATGAACCGCCCCTTTACGGAAGTGCTGCCGGCAGAGCCTGGCGAACACAGGAGGTTTATTATGCACCGGATGTGGAAGATCAAAAGTATGAGTATGATCGCAAAGAACATTCCCGAAAAGTGTATCGATCCATTCTTTGCATTCCGTTAAAGGCAGGTGTTGAGCACCCGAATATTATCGGGGTTTTGTCGATTACGGGCACGCCCGCCAATGCGTTTGAAAAGATTGAAATTGAACGGGCGTTGCTCTTTGCCAGTTTGATCTATCCGCTTATTTATATTGATCTGAAACAGGAAGGGAGGTTGCCTTGATGGGATGGTTTCGCACACTCCCGCCGGAAGAGCGAAAACGCCTGAACAAACTTTATCGTGAAGGATCAATTTCAAGAAAGCAGTTCATGCAAAAAATGAAAAATGGTTTTTTCGACCATGAACGGCTCGCAGTGAAGGAGAAATTTACCCGGTTGATTCAAAAGCGGGACTGGGAAGAAGAACCGGAGTTTTAATTGTGGTTAAGAGAGGCGTGGTGTTCTTGAGAGAGCACCACGCTTTTGTATAAATTTGATCAATAGCGAAAAATATATATTGAGTATTCGCAATTATTCATTTAAAATAATATCGAAAACGTTTTCGGAGGAATAAGATGAAGGTGACCATTAAAGACTTGGCAAGACTGGCCGGCGTATCGATTACCACTGTTTCCAGGGCTTTAAACGGCTATAAAGACGTGCGCCCGGAAACGAGGAGAAAGATACTGGAACTGGCTAAAGAATTGCACTACCGGCCCAGCGGGATTGCGCGCAGCCTGGTGACAAAAGAGTCGAAAACACTGGGTCTGATCATTTCCGGGTTTACGGGTTCGCGCAAAGGGCATCATTTTATGTTTGACATTATCTACGGGGTGATTGACCAAGCGACAGAATGCGGCTATGATGTGATTCTGGCAGCCACTTCACCACACCAGCAAAAAGCTGTGCCATATATGGAGCTCTGCCAGCGCCGCCAGTTGGATGGAGTGATATTTTTCGGGGCGAGAAGGAATGATGTCTATCTCCATGAAATCATCAATGCTTCTGTCCCCTGTGTTTTGATTGATGTTCCGATCGTGTCTGATCGTTGCAGTTTCGTTACGGTCGATAATCGCAAAGCTGCCCGGTTGGCAGTTGATCATCTGCTCTTGCAGGGACACCGTCGAATTGCCATGATTAACGGACATCAGGAAGCCTATGTCAGCGAAGAAAGGGAAGCGGGGTTTCGTGAAGCTTTGAAACAAGCGGATTTGGATGAGCCTCTGATCGTTTATGGTGATTTTGAAGAAGAGTCAGGGAGGGAAGGGGCAAAGAAACTGCTGGAGACAAATCCGGATCTGACAGCGATTTTTTGTGCCAGCGATTGGATGGCGATGGGGGCAGTAAACGGCCTTCGGGATCTGGGCAAGAGAGTGCCGGAAGAGGTATCGGTCATCGGGTTTGATGATATCGAATTGTGCCGCTATGTTACCCCGGCTCTCACCACCATTCACCAACCGCGCTATGAATTGGGAAGCAAGGCGGCCAAGGAACTTGTCGCTCTGCTGCGGGGGGAGAAAGGAAAAGGGATTGTGCTCGAGCCTGAACTGATTATTCGCAATAGTACAAATTGAAGTTGATCCATTTTTTGAAAACGTTTTCGAGGAGAGACCGATCATGAACCACATCATTAAGGAAGAGGATATCTTCTTATTTACGGACGGCCAAGGAAATATCCCTGTGAACAGCCCGTGTGGTTACGGACTTTTTTACCGCGATACCCGCTTCCTCCATCATTTTTCTTGGGAGCTTTCCGATATTCCCATGATCTCGCTTTGTTCAAAAGCGGCGGGCGCAGAAAGCGAATACCGGTATACCAATAAGGAGGTGATGCGCGGAGATTCTCTGATTCTATATTCTCTGATTCTATGGCGGGAGTCATTGGAGTTGGTACATCGTCGCCGGATTTTTGAAGGAGTGGTATATGAAACGTTTCATTTTGTCAATTTGGATCAGCGTGCAGTAAACACCCGGCTCAAACTGACCGTCGGAGCCGATTTTACCGATATGTTTATCATCCGGGGTTTTAGCACGGGAAAACGGGGTGAGGAACCGGACTGTCAGGTGCTCGATTCAGGACTCCGCTTTTCTTATAAGGGATTGGATGGCAGAGAACGAAAAACGGAGATCGTATTTGATTCGCAGCCATCCGCCATCAGGCAAAATGGATCTGTGGAGATTCCGCTTTCCCTTCATCCGGGAGAAAAACGGGACATCGGTTTTAAGATCATTCCTTATCTGGACAAGAAGCCGCAGGTGCTGGATCAGACGGAGGCCCAAACTCGCCTGTGGACCTCATATCGCGCATGGATGGAGAAAATGCCGCAGCTGGAGTCTGATCATCCGGATTTCAACGCAATGTTTCAAACCGGTTTGCATGATTTTCGAATGCTCTTGACCGATGTGGGGAACGGAAAATTACCCGTGGCAGGATTGCCTTGGTTTGCCGTTCCGTTCGGACGGGACAGTTTAATCGCGTCGTTGCAGTCCCTTTTCATCGATCCGGAGCTGGGCAAGGCGACGATTCGCACGATGATGCAGAAACAGGGAACCCGTCTGGACCCCTGGAAAGATGAAGAACCCGGAAAGATTTTGCACGAAATTCGTTATGGAGAGTTGACGGAAACGAACCAGGTTCCGTTTTCGCCTTATTACGGTTCGGTAGACGCAACCCCTTTGTTTTTGATATTGATTCATGAGATTTACCGTTTTACCGGCGATTTGTCATTTGTGCGCGAATGTGCGGAGTCAGCGAAAAAAGCTTTTGCATGGATTGATGAATACGGGGACCCGGACAACAGGGGATACACCTCATATGCCTGCAAATCCGCCAAAGGAATCCGGAATCAGGGGTGGAAAGACTCCGAAAATTCGATCGTCCATACGGATGGCACATTGGCGGAAGCGCCGATTGCTCTCGTCGAAGTGCAGGGGTATGTTTATTGGGCAAAAAAAGCGTGGGCACGCTTATTTGAACAGTTGGGTGAAAGCTCTTTGGCCAGGCGATTGGAGCGAGATGCAAACCACTTGCAGAAAAGGTTTCTTCGTGATTTCTGGATGCCGCAAGAAGAATACATGGCCTTGGCTCTGGATAAAGACAGGCGCCAAGTGGGGGCAATCGCTTCCAATGCCGGTCATTTGTTAATGAGCGGGATTTTGGATGAAGCAAAAGCGGGATCCGTTGCCCGGAGGCTGTTGCAACAAGATTTGTTCAGCGGTTGGGGGATACGGACGCTCAGCGCGGAACATCCTGCATACAACCCGATGAGTTATCATAACGGTTCGGTTTGGCCGCATGATAATTCGCTGATTCTGCTGGGGTTAGTCGAATGGAATATGACCGAAGCACTCAGTTTGCTTCTTGATGGTTTGATCGCAGCTTCCGCCCATTTTCCGGAGCGCCGTTTGCCTGAACTTTTCTGTGGATACGAACGGAGCGGGGGATCCCTTATCCCTTATCCGGTTGCTTGTTCGCCACAAGCCTGGGCTGCCGGAACGGCATTTGTGATGCTCCGGGCCATGTTAGGTCTTAAACCGGATGCCGTTCAAAAGAAAATCGTGCTGACCCCCTCCTTGCCTGCAAGTATAAACCGGCTGAATGCGAATCGGTTGCGGATCGGGGAAGGGGAGCTGGATGTCAGCCTGTACAAGAGCGGGGACACCGTCTACACTGCTGTTAAACGAAATACAACCGGCTGGGATGTCATCATAGGTTAGAAGGTTCGGCATGGAGTTTTACGGAGAGTATTCCCTGAATGGACCTGTGACCATGTTCAAGATATTTTTCAACCGGAAATTCGTGTTTCCACAGCTATATGAGGAGGTTGAAATGTGAGCCTTTTCAGACAATTCCTCGCGATCCTGTTACTGACTTCACTGGTGTTGACGGGATGCGCCGCAGGGGGATCAAGCAGCAAAAAAGAGATTCGAATCGGGGCTGCTCTCTCTTCACCGGCGGAAAAACAAATTCTGGAGGCGCAGGTCAACGAATTCAAGAAAGAGCATGCTGGCGTGGATGTCAAGATCGAGTCGCTCACGGATGACTACCTCAAGGAAATCCAAACCATGATCGGAGCCCATAAGGAACCGGATATTTTTTATCTGGACAGCATGTATGCTCCTGATCTCATCCGTTATCAAGTATTGGAACCGCTTGATCCTTATATAAAAAAAGAGAAAGTGAACTTAAATGATTTTGAGGATTCACTGGTTCGAGCTTTCCAAAAGAACGGTCATACTTACGGGATTCCCAAAGATTATAATACGCTCGCTCTTTTTTACAATAAAAAAATACTGAAAGAAAAGGGAGTTGCCGTTCCAAAAACATGGGATGAACTGCGTGCGGCAGCAAAAGCGTTAACGACCAGCGAACATAAGGGACTAGTTATCAATCCTGAACTCGCGAGGTTTCAACCTTTTCTCTATCAAAACGGAGGAAAGGTGATCGATGACCAAGGCAAACCGGATCTCAATAGTCCGCAAAATCGGGAAGCCCTGCAATTTTTCACTGATTTGTTTACGAAAGATCACAGTGCTGACACCCCGAAAAATATGGGATTTCAATGGAGCGGAGACGCATTTGCCGAGGGGAAATCCGCGATGGTGATCGAGGGAGGCTGGCTGATTCCGTTCCTCAAGGAAAAGGCTCCGGATCTCGACTACGGGATTGCGGAACTGCCGGTCAAAGCAGCCGGAAAACCGAATTCCAACCTGGCGTTTACGGTAGCTTACGTGATGTCCAAACGGAGTGAGCATAAAGATATCGCGTTTCAATTAATCAATTTCCTCACCAGCGAAAAGGGGCAATCCTATGTGGTGAAAAGCGGGTTAGCCTTGCCGTCCCGAAAAGCGATGGGAGAAAAGTTCATTCAAACCTATCCTGAACGGGCCGCTTTTGTCAACGGAGCGAAATACGCCCAGCCCTTCCAATACGGCGATGCCGGGTCCGCCTTGGTGGATGCTGTCAACAAGGCCGCCGAGTCTCTGGTATTGGGACAAGAACATGATGTAGCCAAGGCGTTAGCTGCGGCAGAGCAACAAGCGAACAAAAAACAATAATCAAAGAGAGCGCTTTTTGCTCTCTCTTTTTTTCATCAGGCGGGGTGAAAACATGAAACGGAAAAAGCGCTGGACGAGCGATCCATTTATGGGTTATCTGTTCGTTTTGCCGGCAGTGGCCTGTTTATCCGCGTTTTTTATCGGTCCGATCCTTTATGCCTTTTATCTCAGCTTTCAGCATTTTTCTTTCCTTAATCCCGAATTGTCCTCGTTTGTCGGGTTGGATAACTATTTGCGCTTATTTACAGATCAGCGATTCCATCGCGCTCTCTGGAATACCACGCTTTATTCCCTGGGAGTCGTACCGGTTCAAGTCAGCCTTTCTCTGTTATTGGCACTGATCGTAGACAGCAAGATCAAGGGGAAAACTTTTTTTCGCGTTACTTATTTTTTGCCGACCGTCACTTCATCTGTAGCCGTTTCCGTTATGTTTCTCTACCTTATCAAAAAAGAGGGTTTGGTCAATTTATTTCTGTCCCAGTTCGGGATTCAGGGAAGAAGCTGGTTGATGGATGTTGATTTTGCTTTGCCCTCAATCATGCTGATGGCGATCTGGACGACAGTCGGGCAATTTATGGTGATATACCTTGCCGGCTTGCAGGAGATTCCGCAAGATTTGTACGAAGCGGCAAGAGTGGACGGGGCAGGGGGATGGCGGCAATTTTGGCATATTACTTTGCCGCTTTTGAAACCAACCACTTTTTTTATCGTTGTGATGTCCATTATCGGGACATTTCAGGTATTTGACCAAATGTACATCATTTCCAAAGGGGACGGCGGCCCTTTGGACGCCACTTTGACCGTCGTTTTATACCTGTATAATGAAGCGTTCAAGCAATTTGATATGGGTTATGCTTCAGCCATTGCCTTTTTCCTGTTTGCCGTTATTTTAATTTTGACAATCATCCAAAGGAAAATTTTCAAGGATGAGACTTATCAATAATGCGGAGTCGAGGAGGATCAGTTTCCATGTGGAAAAGAGCGGCACGAATATTCCTTTACATTATCGCCATCGGCTATGCCTGTATCACACTTTTTCCGTTTCTGTGGTCGTTTTTCACTTCGCTTAAGTTGACTCCCGATACAAACAAATGGTGGGTGCCTGTATCCAGATTGACCATGGAGAACTATACGAATTTGATCTTCAGCCATGAATACCCCTTTTTTCAGTGGTTTATCAACAGCTTAATTGTCGCCGCTGTTGTCACGGTGGGGAATCTGATAATCAATTCAATGGCCGGGTTTGCATTGGCAAGAATTCCGTTTCGGGGCAGGTCATTTTTGTTTTACCTCGTACTGGGGATTATGATGATTCCTCCTCAGGTTATACTGGTTCCGATCTATATTCTCCTAAGCAAATTGAATTGGGTCGATACCTATTATGGTCTGACCATCCCCTGGATGGTAAACAGCTTCGGCATTTTTCTCATGCGCCAGTTTTTCCTATCAATTCCCAGGGAGTTGGAGGAGGCGGGTTTTATTGACGGACTTTCACGGTGGGGCGTTTTTTGGAAGATCATTTTGCCCCTGAGCAAACCGGCTTTGGCCACACAAACGATTTTCATATTTATGGGCAACTGGAACAGCTTTATGTGGCCCAATCTCCTGGCCAGTTCAGAAGAAATGTATACTTTGCCTGTCGGTTTAAGCACATTGTACGGGGAATATAACGCTTTCTGGAATCATATTCTGGCCGGAACAATGATCATGACGATTCCGATTATCATTGTTTTCCTGATTTTCCAACGCCACTTTATCCGAGGGATCGCAACCACCGGAATAAAATAGGGTAGATGATTTTCACAAGAGGTCCGATTAATTAATCGGACCTCTTGTGGTTTTAATACGATTTAAAATAAAATAATTTCTCAAAACTATAGTTAACTTTTTCTAACGAGACAGAGACGAGAGAAACAGAAGATATGAAAAAGAGGAAACCAAAATTTTGCCAAAGGAAGAAGATCAGATTTACATACCGTAACAAAACAAATATTTTGTTACGGTATGTGAGGGGATTACAGGGGATCAGGAGGCGATTTTTCTCCTATTCATCTCCTTTTATCCCTGTTTATGTAATCCGAAAACACCCATATAACCCCGGTTTCTCTGATCATCATTTCCAACCTGAAGATCTCTCTTACAGAAACTGTCTTCAGTTTTTTCAACCGCAAAATATTACTCGGCAACCCGGCTGATGCTTCTCCCTGTACATGCGATAATCACCATCTTGCTTCTGGCAGCATTTATTCATGGTGGCATTCCGACGATTGGTTGTATCCTGTTTTTAGCGCAAACCAATTTGCAAAATACATAGTTCGGATAATTCTTTCAACTTGACTTATTCCCGGTCTACCACTATTGTATTAGACAAATCATTTTCTGGAGGGCTTACAATTGGATAAAAGATATCAACTGGATCTGACGATTCAAGACTTGAGACAAGCTAAAAATATCATCCAGCGTGCCGTTGACCGCTTGGAGCAGATCAACCACAGTAAGAGTTTCACTCTTAATAACCTGGCAAATGACTTAAAGGATTTTATTGAAGAATTGGATTCTGATGAGGAATTTTAATTGGTATCATAGTTTTTCGGGTGCCGAATGGATCTTCTTCATCCCTGGTATCCTTCCGGCCAATCGGGGTAAATATATCCTTTTAAGATTCTTTCTTCCTTTATTCCCGAAAATAACAACCTTCTTATTTCGATTCTAAGGCCGTTTTTCTTATTTCCAATACCCCAAACCTATCAAAAAAATAAAAAGGCTCTAAACCCGCTTAGAATCGCTCTGGCGGCTTGATTGGATAAACATTTGCAAAAACAGAACAATGCGTTATTATATTAATGTAATTGTTCGTTTTTTATATCGTTTTTTCTCTTTCGATCCACCAATCGTTCACTTCTCATCTCAGGAGGTTTCTTATGAATAATTTAGGGATCTGGAAGATTTTATTTTTGGGATTTCAACATGTACTGGCCATGTATGCCGGAGCAGTTGTTGTTCCCTTGATCGTCGGGTCTTCCTTGGGAATGAATCAACAAGACTTGGCTTACCTGATTTCGATTGACCTGTTTACCTGCGGAATTGCCTCTCTCTTGCAAGTGGCAGGCGGGCGATTCCTCGGCGTCAAACTCCCGATTATCTTGGGTTGCACGTTTACTGCCGTCCCACCGATGATCACCATCGGCAAACTTGAAGGATTACCGGCAATCTACGGTTCCATCATCGCTTCCGGAATCATCGTGATGATCGTTTCACAGATTTTCAGCAAGATTGTCAAGTGGTTCCCGCCTGTCGTCATCGGTTCGGTCGTCACCACGATCGGCGTCTCGTTGATTCCCGTAGCAATGAACAATGTCGCAGGCGGACAAGGTTCGCAGTCCTTTGGAAAAATCGAAAATTTGGGTTTGGCTGCTCTCACCTTGGCCATTGTAATTTTGCTTAACCGCTTTTTCAAAGGCTACATTCGCTCGATTTCCGTTTTGATCGCCATAATCATCGGCACGGCCGTGGCTTGGGGATTGGGAATTGTTGACTTTACCTCCGTCAGTAAAGAAAAATGGTTTCAACTCGTGGAACCCTTCCATTTTGGTTTACCGCAGTTTCACCTGTCCTCCATCCTTACGATGACCCTGGTTGCCATCGTCAGTATGATCGAATCTTTGGGTGTCTTCATGGCCCTGGCCGACTTGTGCGAAAAAAAATTAAGCGATAATGACGTCAAAAAAGGTTTCTTGGCAGAAGGATTGGCCTATGTGATCGGCGGGATGTTCAACTCTTTTCCCTACACCAGTTTTTCGTAGAATGTCGGTCTTGTCGCCCTTAGCAAAATCAAATCTCGTTCAGTTATTGTCGCCGCCGGTCTCATCTTGATGGTTTTGGGGTTGCTTCCCAAAATCGCGGCGATCACAACCATTGTCCCCAATGCGGTCCTGGGAGGAGCAATGGTACCGATGTTTGGAATGGTTATTACTTCGGGAATTCGCATTCTCTCCACCGTTGATTTCAAACAAAACGAGAATTTGCTCATCGTTGCCTGCTCCATCGGCATCGGACTGGGAATCTCCGTCGTTCCCTCAGTATTTAAAGAAATCCCCGAGTCCATCCGGGTAATCGTGGACAACGGAATTGTCATTGGCAGCTTAACGGCCATCATCCTCAACCTCATATTGAACCGAAAAAAAGAAACCGCACAACATGTCAACACTCCCCAATCTGCTGCAGAAACCTTATAAAATGAGAAAAAGGAGAAGGATTTTGATCCTCTCCTTTTCTTATTGGTCAACGGCTCAGCTTGATCAAGATAAAATACTCGCTAAAGTTCGCTTTTGACGGAGAAACGCTTTGCCATCTCGTTCAATCGGTGAAGATCCCTGTTGGTTAAGGTGATTTTCACCGCCTCGATATTTTCCCTCAGATACTTTCTTCGTTTGGTCCCTGGGATGGGCACAATATCATCCCCTTGAGACAATACCCAGGCCAAGGCAATTTGCGAAGCAGTTGCTTCCTTTTCTCTTGCGATTTTTTCAAGCTCCGTCACTAAGTTCAGGTTCTTTTTGAAGTTTTCCTCTTTAAATCGTGTGAAACGACGTCTGATATCATTCTGCGCAAAGTCATCGTATTCCTTGATTTTACCTGTTAAAAAACCATTTCCAAGCGGGCTGTAAGCGACAAGGCCAATTCCTGAATCACGGGCGACCGGCAGGATTTCCTCGACGTCTCTGTTCCATATGGAGTATTCCGTCTGTAAAGCTGTGATCGGATGCACGCTGACGGCACGGACTAAAAGATCAGCATCCACATTGGAAAGCCCGAGGAAGCGGACCTTTCCTTCTTTCACCAGATCTGCCATGGCTCCCACTGTTTCTTCGATCGGCACGTTTGGATCCGGCATGTGCAGATAATAAAGGTCAATGTAATCCATCCCGAGCCTGCGCAAACTGCCTTCAATCGCTCTTCTTACATATCGGGGATGTCCGTTCAGCCCTGTTATATCCCCTTGTGCGTTGCGGACCACTCCAAATTTGGTTGAAACAATCGCTTCTGATCGGCGTCCCTTTAATGCTTTGCCAACAAGGATTTCATTTGCTCCCCCAACACCATACAGATCAGCTGTATCGAAAAAGTTGACGCCAAAATCAAACGCTTGATGAATGGTGGCAATCGCTTCCTTTTCATTTGTCTCTCCATAAAATTCGGACATGCCCATACAGCCGAGTCCGATAGCGGATACTTCCAAACTCCCTAATTTCCTTCTTTCCATCACCATTCACCTCCCTTGTCTCCAAACATGCTTTAAAAATATAGTTTATATCTCAAAAAAAGAATAGACTTTTTCTTCTCGTTGAGTTATCCTTATACTCAGAGTATGCCCTGAAACAGTCGCGTTTCGGGGCATTTGTTGTATAACGGTAAAGATCGGATCAGCCAATGCCTCCTTATACTATTCGAAATTTTCGTGTGTATGTATTGTAAACTGATTTGCATTTTGAATTAGTTTAGGTGAATATTAGGAATTGGCATTAAATAAGGATCCGTTGATGGGAGTCCGTTGTTGCGCCACTCCGAAAAATCCGTCACCTCCATCGCCTTTGAGACTGGTTTCAACAGTCTCTCTTCCTTTGAACGGATATTCAGAAAAAAATTCGGTGTCAGTCCAATCAAATATCGCAAAATGGTATCTTTTAAAATACGGTAGATGAAGCAGTACGGAGGCAGGGCACGTGACATCGAAAAACGGCTCGGAACGATCTTGGCCAACCAATGAGGAAACCTCTCCCGATATCACAATGGACCTGAGGCAAAATAGCACCACAACAGTCATGATAGAGGGGACGAAATCGACTGGAATAGTAAAGCTGCCCTTTTTGGGGGCAGCTTTACTATTTTTAGCCAAAAAGAAGATATCGCCCGACTATATCAAAAAAGCGGCCGAAAAATTTTTCAACCAACATAAAGAATGGCCCAGCCAGAGAAACCTGGCCGAACTGGCCGGGACAACCCGACACCAGTCTGCCAAAGTCCTGTAGTTAATTGACAAAAAATGAGCCGCAAAATGACAAAAAACGGAAACCGATTGCGAATTAAAATAAGGGGAGCCAAAAAGAGCATTCGTTGAATTCGGAGATTATAGAGCTAAAAGCGCATGGACAACCAACAAAGAAGATATTGATCCACAAATTTTTGAACGGGTGAAAGACCAGCTATTCCGGGATTGGGATTTTATCTAGAATAAGGCCCGTTGATGCGGATCAGCGGGCCTGACAAAACAAAGGAGCATTCCT
>NZ_JPST01000047.1 GCF_000763315.1 Thermoactinomyces daqus
GCGTATGGGGTCATTATATATGCCATTGCCTATACAGGCCTATCAATATGAAAAAGAAGAATGTGTCCCACAGCCCATTGAGATGATAGATGATAGTACGATTGATGAAATCGTAAGAAAAAAGGGAGAAATCCACGGTTATGATGAAAACTGGGCGAGGGCGTTAAGGGAGTATTTACTGACCCGCTATTCGCCGGCAAGCAGTGACAAAAATATCAACCGGTCGGAGATTTTGAGTCAGATTTAATTTCGGTCATGACCCCAAAAGCATCGGGACAGAACCTGTCTTTGCTTTTGGGGTCATTTTGAAAGGTTTATCAGGAAAATGGGTGTCCGGCATTAAAAAAGGCTTGTTCCGGCAAGCTGGTGCAGTGTCATAATACCGGGTGAAGTCAGTCTTGCCCATCGCGGTGTGCTGTTTCTGGACAAGCGGCCCGAGTTTTTTGAAGTCTGCCGCTGGAGGATGCATTTCCAGCGGAGTTTATGACGGCCGCTTTGATGAGTCCGTGTGAACTACAATCGGGGAAATCCGTCTGTTATTCATTGTGCCAGGGGTTTAAATGGATTAAGACTTCTTCAACACGTGGATTCTTTGACATGATTCTTGTTTTAATTTTTCTGCCCAGATCATGTCCCTCCTGGATGGACAGTTCGTTGGGAATGCTGATCCGAATGTCTACTATGATATAGTGACCGTGTTCTCTTCCCCTGATTTTGTCGATTCGCTTCACTTCCGGAAATTCGTTCACAATTTTCCGCAGCTCGTTTAAATCATTAAAAGAAATGTTTCTTTCCATCAGAATATCAACGGACTCTTTGCCCATTTCATAGGCCAGTTTCATCACAAATAAAGAAACAATGATGCCGGCAATCGGATCTCCATATTTTGCAAAGGCAATATTGTATTCATCCCCGAGCAGTGCAATACCAATGCCGATGATTGCGGCGATTGTGGCATACACATCTGCCAGATGATCGATCGCTGTGGAAATCAGGCTTTTACTGTGCTGTGCTTTTCCCAGGCGAATGCAGTAAAAATAGAGAGCCTGTTTCCAAACAAGGGAGATAAGAGCAGTGATGAGAGCGATCAGACTGGCTTCCACAGGAGGCAAAAAAAACGCTGCAATTGATTGATAAGCCATGAATACAGCTGCGAATGCAAGGATAATCGCGACGATTCCGGAGGCGATCACTTCCGCTTTGCCGTGTCCGTAAGGATGTTCGTCATCCGCCGGTTTTTTGGCAACTTTGGATGAAATCAGGGCAGCCAATGTGGCAATGACATCCCCTGCATTGTGGAAACCATCGGCGATTAATACTTGGCTTTGAAAGAGCAGACCGATGATTAATTTTAAAAGAGTAAGGATTAAATTACTGATAAAGCTAACCCATAGTGCAAAAATTCCAGATTTCATTTTCCATCCTTTCTTCAGCAGTTCCATGTCAATTTCGATGATGTTTTTAAAATAACAATGATAAGACGAGTGGGTCTAGAGAAATGTTTTTTCCCTTGGTTAGGGATCTGGAAGTTGAGCAACAATTATTTATTTGTTTAACAAATTTGAGCGAGGTAAAATCAAGTTATCTATGAATAGTGAACAATATCTTATAATTATTTAATTTTTAACAGAACATATTTAAAGAAATAATTTCTGAATTGACGATTATGGGATCCGGTTGTCGGGAAGCAGTGCGAGTTGTTAAAGATTTGACTTAATGGCGACTTTGGCTTTTAATATAGCTGACAATCGCCTTTTTTAACGGTGGGAAGATTCTTTCCGGTTTTCATTTTCTTGATCTTTTTCTAACGGATGATCATTTTAGGAATGCCGGTTGGAGGCTTTCATGTAGACGGATCTTTTATGATCAGACTGTTTGTTACGTGAATTTGTGAAATAAAATAATATGACCATCCATTATTTGATAGCCATTTACACACTTTGAAGCTTAAAATGGAGGTATGGATTTGAGAACAGATGCACCTGAAATCGAAAAAATGGATCATCAGAAACTGACAACAACCAAATTACTGAAGCGCGGAATTCTAATATTACTTGGCGCAGTGCTTGTAGCGGTTGGTTTGGAAATTTTTTTGGTTCCCAATCAGGTTATTGACGGAGGAATCACTGGGATTTCAATTATATTATCCCACTTTACCGGACTGAGTTTGGGGGTTTTTTTATTCGTTTTAAACATGCCTTTTTTCTTTCTCGGTTATAAACAGATCGGGAAGACTTTTGCGATCTCTACTTTGTTCGGTGTCGTTGTGATGTCAATTGGAACAGCTTTGTTGCATTCGGTTAAACCTTTGACCGATGATCCTTTATTGGCTGCCGTATTTGGCGGAATTATTATTGGAATTGGGATCGGCTTGGTGATCAGATATGGCGGATCATTGGATGGAACCGAAATATTGGCCGTCATGTTTAACAAAAAACTCCCGTTCTCTGTGGGACAAACGGTGATGTTCTTTAATATTTTCATTCTCGGAAGCGCAGGATTTGTGTTTGGCTGGGACCGTGCAATGTACTCGTTGATTGCATACTTCATCGCTTTCAAAATGATTGATACGACGATCGAAGGATTTGACGAAACAAAATCGGTTTGGATCATCAGTGAAAAATGGGAAAAATTGGGGCAATGTATCTTAAACCGTTTGGGCCGCGGAGTCACTTATATGAGTGGGGAAGGGGCATATACAGGGGACGATAAAAAAGTAATCTTTTGTGTGGTTACACGCTTGGAGGAAGCTAAATTGAAAGCGATTGTTGACGACATCGACCCTGAGGCATTTTTGGCTATCGGGAACATTCATGAAGTAAGTGGGGGACGGTTTAAAAAGCGGGATATTCATTAACATTTCTTGGTTGAGAGAAAAAAAGGGGCCAAATCCGGCCCCTGATCTATTGCCTAAATTGAAATCGCTTTATATGATATCTTTGAAGGAGGGGATATTAATGGAGGAAAGAGCAGAGAAGATCAGAAGGCAGGCTGATATCGAGGAATATAAATTGAGAAAGGTGATAGCAACAGACCCGCATCCGGTCTACACGGATATGGATGATTTTTGTGATGTCTGTTGCCTGCGTATGAACCGAATATATATCCGGATTGTTGACGACTTCAAAGACATGGATGACAACGGGATCAGAGCATGTTTAGATTGCATTGAAAAGTATGATCTTAAGGTGCTGAGTAATCAAAAAGCCATTGAATATGAAGCCATGACAGAAGCAAAGATCAGAATCAAAAAAGGAACGCAAATAAAATTCTGAATAGAGCAGGAATTTTAAAAAATGTGTCTAAAAAGGATGTCAAGATAGGAGGTGAAAATGATGAGACGCTTTTTCATCGGAGAACCGCCTGCCGGGATGATCGGTGGCGAGCCGCCGCAATGTTAATCCTTTTTCTTGGTCAAATTCCCAGTCAACCTAGTGGCCTCGATCTCGGGGCCTTTTTTCTTTAAAATTTACGCTGAAACACATCACGGAAGTAAGCGGTTTGGGATGCAGGAAGGGATTGATTCTCTTTTTTGCAGGCGAAGGAGCTGGAAGCAAAAGAGGCGCATCAAGACATGACGGATTCCTGTTTCGGGCTTTGTTAACAAACTTCAGGGACATACAGAAACGTATGCCCCTATTCGTTCGTATTCTGTTGTTTCCGAAACAGTGAAATGAGTGAAAGAAGCAAAGCCAGTCCCGCCAACCCGAGTGAAAGGAAGTTGAGTTTGGAAACACTGGCAGAAGCGGCGTTTGTTTTCGGCGTTACAGTTGAAGCGGGATGTTGCGCACTTTCATTGGTTGGCCGGGCCGATGCAGTGATGCTTGTCACTGATGCAGGAGTATCCGAGTCAGGAGCACCTGTCCAGTAAACAACGGAACCATCGGCGTAGCTCTGTTCTGCTCTCCAGGCAATGGCACCGGCTTGTTTGGGATTTTCTGCGACAAAGGAGAACTCGGCGAATTCATTTGGCTTTATTCCACCGTTGGTTGCTTTCCAAGACAAGGCGGTGGTTTTGCCGTCTTTTCCTTTTTCGAATTCATATTCCCAACCCGGAACCGGCATCACTGAATGAACTTCCACTCCTTTTGGAAACTCCACCCGCACTTTGGTGGTATTTACATTTTTTTCAACGGGTACGCGAACCGTGTATTTTTCCCAAGTGCCGGCGGTCGATTGCTTGGGCCAGACCGTAACATGCGCCTCAGCCACAACCACATTCGTGAGAACCGAGAATGCAAATAGAAGGGCTGCGATCCATTTGGCATATTTTCTCATGATCTTTCTCCTCCTTGAACTTCCACTTCATCTTTCCATTCTACGTAAGTTCCATCCGGATATTCTGCTTCAATATAAATTCTCCATTTGCCGTTAAAGGTAAAAGAGACAGTACCCGAATATTCATTTGAACCTTTTTTCTGCAAAAGGACCGGAGCGAATTTCACTTGCCTGTCCGTGACGGAAACCTGGACGGTTACGCGTTCGGGTTCAGGACTGTTCGGGGGCAGCTTGACCGCAATCGGCTGCCGCCCGGTTTGCAGCCGGGCAATGGTCACCTGTGCTTTTTGCTCCTGGCTGAGCAAAATTTTGTCATACCGCTGGATCGGAGCGGGATAAGCAGAATGGCTCAACCAGACTCCGAGAAAGAGGACGGTGACACCGGCCAGCCACTCCAGCCAAAGCAGTGAGCGCCGATAAGTTCCTTTTTTGCGGCCGTTGATGGTTTGAACGAGGCCGATCAGCAACATCAGGCCGAACAGTGTCAGCTTGCTCCAGAGCAAAGCACTCCACAATCCACCGTGAGGAACCAGCCGCCAATCGCTTTGTACGGTTACCATCCACACACCAGTGATCAAAATGGACAGCGCGGAAGTGGATGCCAAGTGAAAAACCTCGGAATGGAGCACTCTTTCATTCAAAGTGATGTTTTCGGTTCGCTTCAGGCGGTACAAAAGAATCAGATAGGCAAGAATCCCCAACCAGAGAGCGATGGCACCCGTATGAATGATGCGCAGGAATAAAGCCGGCCAAAAATCGGGAACGCTCCAGACATGACCGCCAAAGGCGAAGGAACAAATGAGGAGCAGCCAAACTGCCAGATACCATCCTTCCACCATGTTTGGCAGGGCAAGCAGCAGAAGGAGCAAGAGCTGGCCTGCGATCATCTGTATGTAGTGGGATTTGAGAAGCGTGAGCCAGGCGACTTCGGTTCCGACTCCGGCAGCCAACGTTTGCATGTAAAGAATCCCGTCCGCCAGGATGACCAGGAACAAGAGCCAGAGCCAGCTCTTCTTTTTGCCAAGTCGATTTTTTACGGAGGGAGTATGCAGAGAAAACAGGAAGACGGCCCAATTGAGCCCGCCCAACAGAAGCACGGCGGTTTCAGAAATAAAATGCCAACCGGTGGATAACCAGTTTACTGAAGCAGATTTCTGTGTGGGCAAGGGGGCACTTTGGTCCGGGGAAGGATGTCCAACCGAAAAAGTAAGGGCACCCGCCACAGAATGGCCGTCTCCGGAAACTACGTTCCAACTGACAGTGTAGGTTCCTTTCGGCAAGGAAGGGAGCGGTGTGATGATCCGGGAGGCATCGCGCCGATCCGTCCGCGGTGATAAAGGGATTTGTTTTCCCTGGGCATCTAAGAGGCGGACTTGATACAATCCTTCCTGCAAAGGTTCACTGAAGTGCAACCGGAGAAAGGAAGGGGAACGGGAGAGAATCTGGTGGTCTCCCGGACTGGAATCTAATAACGAGGCATGTGCCAGAACCGTATTTCCCGGCAGAAGGGACAGGGCAAAGAGCAAGATTGCCACAATCCCAAAGGTGATCGTGTGCTGTTGTTGTCTTTTCATGGTTATCATCCGTTATCTGTGAATTTGGTGTATTGGCTGCTCTTCTATGATAGCGAATCGTACGTGGGGAACCTATAGCCCGATCGGGCTATTTGTCATAAGAAGCAGTCAAAATAAAATAACCCGTCCAGTATCTGTGCAGGACGGGTTGTCTCATCAGCTATTGCAAGGCAGCCGCCTTTTCTTTTAATACATGTTTCAGCACTTTGCCCGTACCGCTTTTCGGAAGTGAACGGGCAAACGAGATCTGCGGCACTTTATAGGCGGCCAGCTTTTCCTTGCAGACCCGGGTAAGTGCTTCTTCAGTAAGCGGGCTGTCCGGGCTTTTGACTACAAAGGCACGTGGCACTTCGCCCCAAAATGGATCGGGAATGCCGACAACGGCTGCTTCCAGGACACCGTCAACCGCTTGCAGCACTTTTTCGATTTCCGCAGGATAAATGTTGTCACCGCCGTAAACAATGACATCTTTGTAACGGCCGATCACATACAAAAAGCCGTCTGCATCGAGATAGCCGGCATCGCCCATGTGAAACCAGCCATCCCTTAATACTTCATCGGTCGCCTGTGGATTTTGCCAGTATCCCTTGAACAGATAAGGGCTTTTGACGACGATCTCCCCCACTTCTCCGGTGGGGAGGGGGTTACCGGTTTCCGGATCGACGATCTTCACTTCTACATTGGGATAAAGCTTTCCGACAGATTCAGCTTTATCGAGCCCCATCTCCGGTGACCAACGGCTGACAGTCCATGCTTCCGTGCTGCCGTAGCCTTGACTCATCGGAATTCCAATCTCCATATATTGTTTGATCAGACTGACCGGGACTTTTACACCACCGGCGGAAACGCCTTTGAGGGAATCGATTTTCCGTGGATGCCGTTTCAGTTCCTCCAGCATGTAGGTGTAGAGGGAAGGGAAGCCAAACATATAGTTGATTTTTTCCTGTTCAATCATCTCCCAAATTTTTGCCGGAGTATCGTCAGACAGAAAAACGGTTGCCCCGCCAAAATAGATTGAACGAATGCAGGCAAGAGTACTGCTCATGTGAAATAACGGGTGAACAGCCAGGGAGCGGTATCCTGGTGCACTCTGTGCTTTATCTGCTTTGAGATAGGCATAAAATCCTCCGTGCGAAATCACACATCCTTTTGGTGTGCCGGTGCTGCCGGAGGTAAACAAAATGTAAGCCGGATCATCTTTGCTGATCTCGACAACCGGCTCGTCCACAGGGCGGTTTTCAAAAATCGATTCAAAAAACGGGATTGTTTCCATCCCCGTCCCGACCGGGATGAACTCACCGACGATCCCCGCCTCTTTCGCCAGAGTGAGAGATGGGGCAAATTCTTCATCATAGAACAAAGCTTTGGGTCTGCAGTTTTTAATAATCTCTTCGATTTCATAGGCAGTTAAACGCCAGTTTAAAGGAACCGCGATTCCTCCTGATTTGATGGCGGCCAATGCAATGGTGGGAAAGGGATGATTGTTTTTGCAGAGGATGGCTACGCGATCCCCTTTTTGCAACCCAATTTCCCGCAAGTAATGAGCCAATTGGTTTACCCGCTCGTTAAACTCTCGAAAGGTAAATCGCCTTCCGCCCCCGACCAATGCTTCGAGGTCAGGAGTGTCGGCAGCGCGTTGTTTAAGGAAAAGATCAATCGTACCCACAGTTCATTTCCTCCAATAATCAGAGTCAGCTATTATTTCGTAATACGAAATACTTTAGGTCAAATATTATAGCACGATTTGTCTAAAAAATCATTAATAAATGTTGTCGTTTTAGGTTTCACGGCAGCAGGCGGTTTTAATCGCAGGCGGTATGTGACGAACCCAGGGTTGAAAGATTCTGTTTTAAAATGAATACTAAGAGGTGAGCAAATCAGTTGGAGGAATCGGGATGAACAGCAGATATATAGAAATTTACGAAGAAATTAAAAAGGAGATTTTGGAACAAAAGATTCGTGCGGGTGAGAAATTGCCTTCGGAAAATACATACTGCAAAATTTACGGGGCGAGCCGGGGTACGATTCGCAAAGCGTTGGATCTTTTGGTTGAAGAGGGATTCGTTCATCGCCAACACGGAAAAGGCATGTATGTGTTGGACCATCATCTGATTTCCTTTTCATTCGGCGGGCTCGCCAGCTTTAAAGAAGCAGCCGAAAGCAGCGGACAGTTTTTTACCACCTTGGTTCCTCTGTTTGAAAAAATCCGGATTGATGATTCTTTGCATGAAAAAACCAAACTCCCCGTCGATAAAGAGGCATATAAAATTTATCGGATCCGCAAGCTGGACCAAGAACGAGTCATCCTGGACATCAACTATTTTCTGACAGAGATTGTATCCGGTTTAACCATCAATCAGGCTGAAGGGTCGATTTATGAATATATCGAGGAAAAGTTGGGATTGAAAATCGGGTTTGCGCAGCGGGTGATTCAGGTAGAACCTGTCACGGCAAAGGATCGGCACTTTCTCGATGTCAAATCGCACCCCGTTGTCGCCGTTGTAAAAAATTTTGTCCACTTGCAAGACGGAACGCAATTTGAATACACCGAATCCCGCCATCGGCCGGACCGGTTTGTGTTTACCGACTTTGTACGCCGCCGCTGACGGGAGTGATTCTTTTTTTCACCGTCATTATTCCCCGCCGGTATTCCGCTTCATATCTCCTCTTTTATTCAAAGTGATTTCAAAAAGCACGCAGCGCATTTGGTTGCCACATGAGAGATGCGACGGAGACGGTTGAAAGAAGAAACTTCTTTGTGATCACAAAAGGAGTGGATCGGAAACCGTCTCCGGAAGAGGTACGAAGGGCAGAAAAATGCATAGAAATCGATTGCGCGATATTTGCAGCGGCGCAGGGGCGCGATTCCCTTGTTTTTCGCGTTTTTATAAAAACAATATCGTACTTTTTGTTTGAAATTTTTATATCGGTTTTTCTAGTAAAATACTGCTTTTTAAGAATATTGACATGCCCAACTTGTATAAACAAGCGTTGACTAACTTGTATAAACAAGTTATATTTCTAATGTAAGCGATTACGAGGGGAGATTGCCAGTGAATAAACAATCTGTCGAGCAAATTATTCAAGCAGTCGGCGGAAAAGGAAATATCGCAGCAGCCACGCATTGCGTCACACGGTTGCGCTTGGCGTTGAAAGATGAAAGTAAGGTGGACGAAAAAGATCTGGAGAAAATCGATGTTGTCAAAGGCTTTTTCTCAGTGAACGGTCAATTCCAGATAGTGATCGGGCCAGGCCTGGTTAATAAGGTATATGACCAATTGGTGGAAATGACCGGCATAAAGCGTGCTACCAAGCAGGATATCAAGGATGCGGCGGAAAAGAAACTGAACCCGTTGCAGCGAGCGGTGAAAACCTTGGCGGATATTTTCATCCCCCTGTTGCCGGCGATTGTGACCGCGGGTTTATTGATGGGGATCAACAATGTCCTGACCGGAAAAGGCATTTTCTTTCCCGACCGCGCGTTTGTCGATGTCTATACCAATTGGAAAGATTTTGCCGATGTGATTAATTTGATTGCCAATACCGCTTTTACCTTTCTGCCCGGTCTGATCGGCTGGTCGGCGGTCCGCAGATTTGGCGGCAGCGAGCTGCTGGGGATCGTGCTCGGACTGATGTTGATTCATCCAGCTTTGTTAAATGCATGGGATTATGGTAAGGCGGTCAGCAGCGGCACGGTTCCGTATTGGGATCTGTTCGGTCTTCATATTGCCAAAATCGGTTATCAAGGACAGGTTTTGCCTGTTTTGCTTTCTTCCTATGTATTGGCCAAAATCGAGATTTTCCTGAGCAAACGCATTCCCGATGCTTTTAAACTTTTATTGGTTGCACCCATTACCCTTTTGGTTACCGGTTTCCTGTCTTTTGTCATCATCGGGCCGTTGACGTTTTCAATCGGGAAAGCGATTACAGCCGCCTTTGTGGCGATCTTTGACCATTTTCCGGCGCTGGGAGGGCTCATTTACGGCGGGCTGTACGCGTTGCTTGTGGTTACGGGAATGCACCACACCTTCCTGGCCGTCGACTTGCAGCTGATTGCCAGCACGGGTGCCACCTTCCTGTGGCCGATCCTCGCGTTGTCCAATATTTCCCAGGGATCGGCCGCCTTGGCGATGACTCTCGTTTCCAAGGATGAAAAACTCAAAGGGATGTCCGTTACTTCGGCGATTTCAGCTTACCTGGGAATTACCGAACCGGCGATGTTCGGGGTAAATCTCCGTTTTCGCTATCCCTTTATTTCAGCGATGATTGGTTCGGCAATCGCCGGGGTGTTTATCACCATCAACAAAGTGAAAGCGTCTTCAATCGGAGTCGGGGGCATTCCCGGTTTTCTCTCCATCCTTCCGCAGAATTGGGGGGCATTTTTCATCGGAATGGGGGTTGCGCTCGTCATCCCATTTGTGCTCACTCTAGTATGGGGAAAATTGAAAAGAGCATAGTGAAGGAGAGACTCTGCAATGAAACAACCTTGGTGGAAACAAGCAGTGGTTTACCAGATTTACCCCAAAAGCTTTTATGATTCAAACGGGGATGGAATCGGCGATTTGCAGGGAATTATTGAAAAACTGGATTATTTGCACACGCTGGGGGTTGACGTCATCTGGCTGACCCCCATCTATGAATCGCCGCAGCGGGATAACGGATATGATATCAGCGATTATTTCAAGATCAACCCGGCGTACGGCACCATGGAGACTTTTGAGAGATTGTTGCGTTTGGCCCATGAAAAAGGGATGAAAGTGATTTTGGATATGGTTGTGAATCACACTTCCACGGAGCATCCTTGGTTTAAAGAAGCAGTCCGCTCCAAGGATAATGCCTGCCGTCATTTTTATATCTGGAAAGATGGAAAAGACGGCGGCGCGCCGAACAACTGGAGATCGAAATTCGGGGGAAGCGCTTGGCAATTCTCCGAAGAGACGGGACAGTACTATCTGCATCTGTATGATGTCACCCAAGCTGACTTGAACTGGGAAAATGAAGAGTTGCGCCGAAGGATTTACGAGATGATGCGCTTTTGGGTAAATAAGGGCGTTGACGGGTTTCGGCTCGATGTGATCAATTTGATATCCAAAGACCAGAGTTTCCGGGATGACACCCTGGAGACACCCATGGATGACGGGCGCCGCTTTTATACGGATGGCCCGCGGGTGCATGAATTTCTCAAAGAGATGAACCGGGAAGTGTTTGCTGACAATCCGGAGATGATGACAGTGGGGGAGATGTCTTCCACCACGATCGAAAATTGCGTGCGGTATACCAATCCGCAGGAAAAAGAGCTCAATATGACTTTTAACTTTCATCATCTCAAAGTAGATTATCCGGGCGGGGAGAAATGGGCTCTGGGGGAGTTTGATTTTCTCTGTTTGAAAAAGATTTTCCGCGATTGGCAAATCGGAATGCACAAGGGAGGAGGATGGAATGCGCTTTTTTGGTGTAACCACGATCAGCCCCGGGTGGTTTCCCGCTTTGGAGATGATGGAAAATACCGGAAAGAATCCGCCAAAATGCTGGCAACAGCCATTCATTTGATGCAGGGAACGCCGTATATTTATCAGGGTGAAGAGATTGGCATGACCAATCCCGGTTTTTCCCGGATTGAGGAGTATCGGGACGTCGAATCATTAAATGCTTACAGGGCGCTTCGGGCGCAAGGGAAAACGGATCAAGAGGCGATTGCCGTTCTGAAGCAAAAATCGCGGGATAATTCACGAACGCCGATGCAGTGGAACAGCGGGAAACATGCCGGTTTCAGCACGGGGACTCCTTGGATCGGCGTTGCGCCCAATTATGAGCAGATTAACGTGGAAGAGGCCCTTCAGGATCCCGATTCCGTGTTTTATCACTACCAAAAACTGATTCGTCTGCGCAAGGAAGTCGATCTGATCGTGACGGGCGATTTTACCCTGCTGCTTGAGGATCATCCGCAAATTTTTGCTTATGTACGTCGGGATGGAGACCGGGCTCTGTTGGTCGTAAACAATTTTTCGGCGCAAGAGACGACTTTCTCTCTGCCGGAGGGGGTTCACTTGCCCGGTCAATCTTCCGTTTTAATCGCCAATTATCCTGATCCGCCGCAAGAGGTTTACGCATTTGCTTTGCGTCCCTATGAATCAGTTGCCTTTTATCTGCATTGACTTGCATGTCCGGGCGGAGATGGGGAGCTTGAACGGATTTCGAGGATAGCTTCTTTTCTGTGAAAAGGTTTTGCCGGTTGGGGGGCGAGAGATGCGGCTGTTTTCGTATTTAAAATTAATTATTGTGACAAGAAATAACTATCATATTAAAATGAGTAATGATAGAATGTTTTAAAACTAGTATTCTTATTAGATGCCGCAAGTGTTCAGAAGTACATGATGTTTGAATTGTCGGAGGGATTTTCGATGAGCGATGCAGAGAAAGAGAAGACAACAGGAGAAGTCGTTCACCTTCAGGAAGTTCACATGGAAAAGGAACGTCAAAAAATTGAAGAGGGCATGAAATGGCTAAAAATGGCTGCCGAGGCCGGGGATATCTGGTCCATGTCTGAATTGGCCTATCAATTATTGACGGGCAAGAAAGTTCCGGCTGATCTGGCTGAAGGAGAAAAGTGGCTGAGAAGAGCGGCGGAAGCTGGAGACAGCTGGGCCTTGACCGAGCTGGGCTACCGTTTGATCGTGGGAGAGGGGTTGCCCAAAGACCCGGTGGAAGGGGAAAAATGGTTGAGAAAGGCCGCAGAAACCCAGGATCCTGTTGCCATGCGGGTTCTCGGCTATCGTTTGCTGGAAGGGGAAGGACTGTCGCAAGACGTGGAAGAAGGAGAGCTGTGGCTGAGAAAAGCAGCCCAGGCCGGCGAACGAATTGCCATGCGGATTATGGGAATGCAATTGCTGACCGGTCAAAAGCTGCAGCAAAACGTGGAAGAAGGGGAAAAATGGCTGAAGAAAGCAGCGGAAGCCGGAGAAACGATTGCCATGCGAGAATGGGGCAACTACTTGGTTAATGGTTTGAAACGAAATAGTTAGCATGCTGAAAGCCGATAAGCCGCTCATCGTTGGTTATCGGCTTTTTAATTGGGATTAGCGCACCGGCCAGGGAACTTGGCCTTTTTTTATTTTTGATGGAGTGCAAATGCCGTTGCCTTTTGCTGAAAAGAGAGTAATGTGATTGTAATCGAACAGGAAAGTGGGGGTTGAGAACATGAGCAAGCTGAAACGCGGCCGGCGCAAGCGATTGCGCCAGAACGGGGGCAAGGCGGCCAAAAGACGAAAAAAAAGGGAGAACCATTTGCTTATGAAAAATCATTCAGCTGAAGATGACCACGATACCGAAACAGCAGCCAAGCCGAGTGAAGGAAATGGCACAGTAAACATTTTGAATGACTAAAGGAACGAAAAAGCAAGCCCGCTTCGCATATGAGCGGGCTTTACGTATGGGGGATGGGTTGTTTCATTTTCGGGATTTCTTTGAGGGGCTGTCCGTTTTTGTAATATAAGGAAGGGGTCAGCAGGATAAAAAAGATATGGGTGTTTTCATAACCGGCTTCGCTTAAACATTGATAGAGAGAGCGGGCGATGGCATCATGCTTTTCCTTTTCCCTTTCAAACATCATAATTTCCAGCGAAGGCGGGGAGTTTTGGATCGAGTCAATTTGAAGCAGTTCAATTTTAACGATTTCTTCCGGAATTTCGGCGATCCGGGCAAAGTTTTTGACCACGGCAGGGGAAATTTTCTGCACCAATTGTTTATCAAAACCTTTAAAACGCAGAAATGGCATAATCCGATATCCTTTCTATCATCAAAATCATTGAGCGGGCAGTCGAACGAAGTCGGGAAAGCAATTTTAGTTTAACATGATTGGTTAAACTAAAACACGCTGGTAGTTCTCCACTCATCATTATTTGGAGTTACGAAATATTTTCTTGTCTATCCTAACAAAAAGTGGTGGAAAAAGATAGAGTTTGTTGATTTAATCCGGTCTTTTTCCCGAAGACCAGAAATTTTTCACACGCATGGGCAAAGATCTGATAGAATATGCATAATAAGGAGGGTAGTTGGATGGATCAAAGAGAGTTGGCAGCACAATTGGCCGAGGCGGTACGGGAGAGCTTAAAACCGGATCTTTTGGAACTGAAAAGCGAGTTGGCCAATGTTGCAAGCCGGATGGACAGTCTCGAATCCCGGATGGACAATCTCGAATTCCGGATGGATCAATTGGAAGATGAAGTGAAGGAGCTTCGTCAGGACGTGAACCGGTTGACCGACAAAATGGATGAAGTGGCAACAACCAATGCTTTTCTCGTCAAGGATGTCTATATGTTAAAGAACAGGGCGAGATAAACAGCAGAGGCGCAGTTTGTCCGGAACAGACTGCGGAGTATGGCAGTTGATCACAGGTGTGGAGGAGGCAACGAGATGCATGTTCCCAGTCTGGCAGGATGGATTTTTATCCTGGTCATAGCGTTGCTTTTATTCGGGCCCAAAAAATTGCCGGAACTCGGGCAAGCGGTGGGAAAAACACTGCGTGAATTCAAGCGGGGGATGAACGCGGACCAAGTGGAGCGGAAAGAGGAAAAGCAGGAAAAATAAAGGGGAAGCGGGGATCAGCAGGTGTGGGGCCTTCGCTGGCAGTGCGTTGGGAAGAGCAGTGGAGAAGAAGGCCACTCCTGCACACCCGGATGGTGCAGGCAGTCATTTATTCGGAACTTTCTCTCTTATCAGAATCGATGTCAGCGAAAAAAGGGGTTGCCGGTTTGGTCAGTCTGGATTATTATTTAATTAAATTAATTAATAAAAGGGGATTTCTTGCATCGTTTAATTGAAAGCGTTTAGAATCGGACAGCAGGAGGTTTTGATATGTCGGAACTTCGTTTTAACCCTTTGCTGAGAGATTGGACGATCGTTGCCTCCAACCGGCAGCATCGTCCGCACCTGCCAAAAGATTACTGTCCGTTTTGTCCGGGTTCAGGAAAAGTGCCGGATCATTACACCGTTTGGAAGTATGATAACGATTTCCCGGCGTTAAGCCCCAATCCGTCTGAACCTGATCCGGTTGAGACATCGCTGTACAAAGCGAAAAAAGCATATGGTAAATGTGAAGTGATCCTGTATTCACCGGATCATTACCAAACCTTGCCCCAGTTGTCCGTTGACCATATCACCGAACTCGTCCGGCTGTGGACGGATCGCTTTCGCGAGTTGGCGGAAGATCCACGGCATGAGTATGTGATGATCTTTGAAAATCGCGGGGAAGAGTGCGGGGTGACGATGCCGCATCCGCACGGGCAAATTTACGCCTACTCTTATTTGCCGTTGAAGATCAAGACGGAATTGGACAGTTGCAAGCTGCATTACAAGGAGACCGGGCACTGTCTCATTTGTGATATGAACGAAGAAGAGAAAGCATTTGCCCGGAGAATTGTGACGGAAAATGAGCATTTTCTCGCTTACATCCCTTATTTTACGGATTATCCTTATGGTGTGTTTATCGTGAGCAAATCCCACAAGACCGCATTGACTGATTTTTCTTCAGAAGAAAAGAGGAGCCTGGCTGCAATTCTCAAAGAAGTGACCGGTGCGATGGATTTTCTGTACGATCGCTTATTCCCTTATATGATGGTGGTTCACCAGCGTCCGGTTAATGGCGAGGATGTGGAGGACTATTATCACTTCCATATCGAGTTTTATCCCCCGCTTCGTGCCCGGGACAAGATCAAGTATTATGCTTCATCGGAAATGGGCGCTTGGGCTGCGGCGAATCCGAGGGCAGTCGAAGAAACGGCGCCGGAGCTGAGAGAGGCCTTAAAACGTTTTTTGGCGAAAGAAGGGAGATCATGAGACAAAACCAGCTGCTGCTGCGATTTCAGGAGGAGTTCGGCTACAGTCAGGGTGTCCGCTTTTTCTTTGCCCCCGGGCGTGTCAACTTGATCGGGGAGCATACCGATTATAACGGCGGTTATGTATTCCCGGCAGCGCTGACCCTCGGCACATGGGCCGCAGCAGCGCCGCGCACGGACGGAAAGATCCGGCTTCGCTCGACTCAATTCACTTTAAAGGTTGATCTGGATCAGAGAGATATTCAGTATCGGAAAGAAGATGATTGGGCCAATTATCCAAAAGGGATGTTATCTGCATTGCTCCAGGCCTTTCCTTCGCTGGCCGGTACATTGAAAGGGGTTGACCTTTTATTTCACGGAAACATTCCCAATGGAGCGGGGCTTTCCTCCTCCGCTTCAATTCTCCTGGTGTCCGCTCTGGCTTTCACAAGACTTGCGCAAACGGAGATCCCGATGCTTGAGTTGGTGAAATTGGCGCAAAAAGCGGAGAATGAATTTTTGGGCGTCAACTGCGGGATCATGGATCAATTTGCGATCGGTATGGGGAAAAGCGGCCATGCGATCAAATTGAAATGCGATACCTTACAATACGAGTATTTTCCCATCCGGATGGATGGATATAGGTTGGTGATCACCAATTCCAACAAGAGGAGAGGGCTGGCCGATTCCAAATATAATGAGCGGCGCCGGGAATGCGAGGAGGGATTGCGCTTCATTCAACGGGTGAAACCCGATGTTCAGACTTTGGGAGATCTGGATTATGACGATTGGAGCCGGCTGCGTTCATCGATCGCTGACCCGGTTATCCGCAATCGTGTTGAACATGTGGTCAGTGAAAACGAACGTGTGATTTTAGCGACAAAGTGCCTGGAGAAAAAAGATTTGCCGGAGTTTGGCGAATGGATGAAAAAATCACATGAATCGCTCAGAGACTTGTACGAAGTGACCGGAAAAGAGCTGGACATCTTGTTTGAAGCGGCATGCCAGGTGCCGGGATGTATAGGCAGCCGCATGACCGGAGCCGGTTTTGGCGGGTGCGGCATCAGTCTGGTTGCCGAAGGGGAAGTGGAGGATTTTAAAGAAACGGTTACCCGTATTTATGCGGAGAAAACCAGTTTGACACCGACTTTCTACGTCTGTGAGATCGGCGACGGGGCACGAGAGGTGAAAGGAGAGGAGATTGCATGGCCATTTTGGTGACGGGAGGAGCCGGCTATATCGGCAGCCATACTGTGGCAGAATTGCTCGCGCATCAGGAAGAAGTGGTCGTCGTTGACAATTTAACGACCGGACATCGAAAATCGGTTCTCGGCGGAACTTTTTATCAGGGAGATATTCGGGATCGGGATTTTTTGGACGATCTTTTCCGTAAGCATCAGATTGAAGCGGTGATCCATTTTGCAGCCAGCTCCCTGGTCGGCGAAAGTGTGCAGATTCCGCTCTCTTATTATGAAAATAATTTGGTGGCTTCCCATGTACTCATTTCGGCGATGCTTGACCATGGAGTGAAAAAAATCGTATTTTCCTCGACGGCAGCAGTTTACGGGGAGCCGGAGCGGGTGCCGATCCGGGAAGAGGACCGGGCAGAACCGGCCAATCCATATGGGGAAACCAAACTGGCCATGGAAAAAATGTTTCGCTGGGCTGACGAAGCTCACGGGCTAAAATCGATTTCCCTGCGTTATTTCAATGCAGCCGGTGCCCATCCGGACGGGCTGATCGGCGAAGATCACCATCCGGAAACCCACTTGATTCCGATTATTTTGCAGGTTGCCCTGGGACAGAGAGAAGAGATACGCATTTTCGGGGATGATTACCCGACGGAGGACGGCACCTGCATCCGAGACTACATTCACGTAATGGACCTGGCGAGCGCCCACTTCCTCGCGTTGGAACATTTGCGCCAACACGGACAAAGCGATGTGTTCAACCTGGGGAATGGAACCGGTTTTTCCGTCAGAGAGGTGATTGAAACAGCCCGTCGCGTGACCGGGCAGCGGATTCCAGAGAGAGTCGTCTCCAAACGCGCCGGCGATCCGGCCGTTTTAATCGCCTCATCAGATAAGGCGAAGCGGATTCTGAACTGGAAGCCGCGCTATCATCAGTTGGAAACAATTATGGAAAGCGCCTGGAATTGGCATAAAAATCACCCCGACGGCTATGGTGACCGCTGATCTGTGAGGAGGGGAAATGATGGGCGATATTTCGGTCAATACAGCGTTGGAGCGGGTCAGAACGTTTATGGATGATAAAAAGCTGGACGGCGTTTTGTTTCGCAGACGCGATTTTTTCTCGTGGCTTACAGGGGGGAAGGATAATCACATTGTCAATACGACCGAGCTCGGTGTAGCCCCTTTGCTCATCCTGCGCGATCGAAAAATATGCCTGGCATCAAAAATGGAAGCGGCCCGCATTCGTGAGGAGGAGCTGTACGGTCAGGGATATGACTGGATCACCCCGGAATGGTATGAAGGAGAGATTGAGACGATTCAGCGGATTTGTGCAGGAAAAAGGATTGGCAGTGACACTCCAATTGACGGGCTTTTGTACGTGGAAGAAGAGTTGAGGGCGCTGCGGTATGTGTTGACGGAAAGTGAAATCGAGGATTACCGTTCCTTGTCGCAACTGGCGGCGCGCGCAGTGGAATCGGCCTGCCGTGAATTGGTTCCGGGGCAGAGCGAGCATGAGATCGCCGCCAACCTCGCTTATAAAGTGTTAAAGGAGGGAATGAATCCGCAGGTCATCCTGGTGGCGACAGATGAGCGAATCTTTCGTTACCGTCATCCCATTCCTACGGATAAAAAGCTGGAACGGTATGCGATGCTCGTCCTCTGCGCGGAAAAGGGAGGACTGGTGAGCAATGTGACACGTTTTGTCCACTTTGGTCCTCTCTCGCCGGAATTGGAGGAAAACAAACGAAAACTGGCGCAAATCGATGCGGCCATGAACGCAGCCACCAGACCGGGCACGCCGATTTGCAAAGTGATCGAGACGGGCATTGAAATGTATGTCCGGATGGGATTCCCCGAAGACTGGAAGCTGTTGCATCAGGGTGGACCAACGGGATATGCGTCCCGGGAGTTTCTCGCCACTCCGGATGCCAAAGGACGGGTTCTCCTCCATCAGGCATTTGCATGGAATCCAGCCATTCGCGGGATAAAATCGGAAGACACAATCCTGGTAAAAGAGCATGAAAATGAATTTTTAACCCATACCGGAGAATGGGTCTATCTTGAAGTGAAACATGATGGAAAAACCTATTTGCGTCCTGATATTCTGGTGCGCAGTTGATAAAAGAAAAATGGTGTGAGCTGGCCATCGGGATCATGTCTGATGCCAATTTTTGAAACGTAAAACAAGTGCAGTTTCAACTTATGCGGCCGGTTGACAGATTGAAGCAAGATTTATGGCCGCAGCCGGTATTTGAAGCGGGGCACGCGAAGAAGATCAGGTGTCGGCGGGATTTAACTGGGCCGGAAAACATTAAAAGGTGTTATCCATCATGGGGGTTTCCAAACGGTGGAGTGCTTTATGTCCGCGATCCTCTTCCTGTTTTGAAGAGACTGCGGACTTTTTGATTCAGTTGAACAACAATACTCTTCCTCATTATGAAAGCGTTGACAAAAAGGTTGACTTCATTTAATATTATCTTAACAATTATTAATTATTTTAATTAAGTTATTTTGCTGCTTCACAAATCTTATTCACTCAATGATCAGGGTGGGGTTCATCATGGGACATTCGTTATTACATGCCGGATTGATTGATTATGTGATGATTGCCATTTATTTTGTCGTGGTTCTTGGAATCGGTTTCTTATTGAAAAACAAGATGAAAACCGGAGACGATTTCTTCTTGTCCGGCCGTTCGATTCCCAGCTGGATCACCAGTTTGGCTTTTCTGTCAGCTAATCTGGGAGCGCTCGAAGTGCTGGGCATGGCGGCAAACGGAGCCGAATACGGTTTTTTGACCACCCACTTCTATTGGATTGGTGCCATTCCGGCCATGTTGTTTCTCGGCTTGTACATGATGCCATTTTATTATGTCTCAAAGGTGCGTTCGGTTCCGGAATACCTGAAATTCCGCTTCAATGAAGCGACCCGTGCGGTCAATGCCATCTCATTCGCCGTGATGACCGTATTGGTCTCCGGAATCAGCTTGTATTCGATGGCGCTCATTTTTCAGGTTCTGATCGGCTGGTCTTTCAATACCAGTATCCTGATCTCGGCTGTGGTTGTGTTGATCTATGTCGCTTTGGGCGGCTTAACGTCTTCGATCTATACTGAAGTGATCCAATTCTTCCTCATCTGGCTTGGACTTTTCCTCATTCCCGTATTTGGCCTGCATGAGTTGGGTGGATGGCAGGCGATGATGGACCGGTTGCCGGAAGCGTTCGGCCACATGTGGTCCAATCTGGGCCATTCCTCCGATAATGCGATGGGAATCAGCTGGCTTGGGGTTGTGCTGGGACTTGGATTTGTCTTGTCATTTGGCTACTGGACCACCGACTTTTTGGTGGTGCAGCGCGCGTTTGCGGCTCGAGACATGCGTTCGGCGCAAAACACCCCAATCTATGCTTCGTTCTTTAAAATGGTCGTACCGTTCCTGGTCATTATCCCCGGTTTGATCGCGGCCGTTCTTTATCCGAAAATCGGCCATCCCGGAGGCCCCAGTTACAACCTGGCCTTGCCGCTTCTGATTCAGCGTTATTTCCCACCTGGGCTGATGGGGCTCGGTTTGACCGCGATGCTGGCCAGCTTCATGAGCGGAATGGCCGGAAATGTAACCGCTTTTACCACGATTTGGACCTATGACATTTACCAGGCTTATTTCAAAAAGGATGCTCCTGACCGGCACTACGTGAGAGTTGGACGTTGGACCGTTGTCATCGGGATTTTGATCAGTATCGGCACTGCCTATATCGCCGCCGATTTCCCCAGTGTGATGGACTATATGCAAACCTTGTTCTCCTTCTTTAACGCACCGTTGTTTGCCACGTTTTTGCTGGGCATGTTCTGGAAGCGGGCCACCCCTTGGGGCGGATTCTGGGGACTGATCTCCGGGACAGTTGGTGCCTTCCTGCTGTACTATCTGATCCCGGCCGATTATTTTGCCAGCGCACAGGCCGGCAATTTCTGGCGGGCCTGGTGGGCGTGGGTGATCGCTGCTGCTGTGACCGTGCTGGTCAGCTTTGTCACCAAGCCGAAAGATGAAGCGGAGTTGAAAGGGCTGGTATACGGGTTCTTGCAATTGCCGTCTTATCGTGGAGAACGATGGTATAAACGGCCGGGAGTAATGGCAGTTGTTGTTTTGGTTATCCTGATCGGTTTAAATATAGTATTCTTGTAAAAGGAGGACCGATGACCATGGCTAAACTGTGGTTAGACCTGCGTTGGCTGACAGGCTTGATGTTCATCGTTTACGGGGCGATTCTCATCGTCTACGGATTGGCTGTAAACCCCCAGACTCCTTATTTGCACGGATTGAATATAGATCTGTGGTGGGGGGTTGTCACTCTGGTCATCGGTGTTCTCTTTGCCCAGGGTCCTTTGCGCGGTGTGAAAAAGAATTCTTAGCAGAATCAAGGAACCCTTTTTCTCTCCTCCGTTTGTGAGAAAAAGGGTCTTTCTGTAGGGGACATTGCAGGTCGGAACAGGTGTCCCCCTGACCTGCCGGATTTTCCGATGGCCGGTTAGAGGGGCTTTCCCTTAAGTTCCCATCCCTGGGTTATGCTCAAGAGAGATGATGTTTTATGTAAGAAAGGAGACGGAGGATGGATTATCGCCAAGCGGTTGACCGATGGTTGAAATTTCAGGATTTGGATCGGGATTTAAGGAGGGAATTGGAAGAGATCACGGATGAAAAAGAATTGGAAGACCGCTTTTACACCTCGCTCACCTTTGGTACCGCAGGAATGCGCGGAATCATCGGCGCCGGCACCAATCGAATGAATCGCTATACCGTGCGTAAAGCGACGCAGGGATTGGCCAGGTTTATTCTTAATCAGGGAGAAGAGGCGAAGAAAAAAGGGGTGGTCATCGCTTATGATTGCCGCCATCAGTCGCCGGAGTTTGCCCGGGAAGCAGGGCTGGTGCTGGCGCAAAACGGCATAAAAGCCTATGTCTTCGCTGAATTGCGGCCGACACCGGAGTTATCCTTTGCCGTCCGTCATTTGGGTACTGCAGCCGGCATTATGATTACGGCGAGTCATAATCCCCCGGAATATAACGGATATAAGGTATATGGCTCGGACGGGGCGCAGATCGCCACCGATTTGGCGAACGCTGTGTTGGAGGAGATCGGGCGCGTTCCCGATGAATTGACCGTTCCGATTATGCCGCTGGAAGAGGCCCGGGCTGCGGGACTGTTTGAAGTGATCGGGGAGGAGATTGACGATGCTTATCAAGAGCGGCTGCGGAGTTTGGCGATGCAGCCGGTGCAAAACAACCGCGATCTCAAAATTGTCTACACGCCGCTGCACGGAACGGGAAACAAGCCGGTGCGTCGTATATTGCGGGATTTAGGATTCGGGCAGGTACAGGTGGTTGAACAGCAGGAAAAGCCCGACCCCGATTTCTCCACGGTTCGTTCTCCCAATCCGGAGGAGCATGAAGCGTTTGCGCAGGCGATTGAAATTGCGGAACGGACGGGAGCCGACATCATCATGGGAACCGACCCGGATGCCGATCGTGTCGGGGTTGTTGCCCGGGATGAGACGGGGGAATTTTCCGTTTTGACTGGGAATCAACTGGGAGCGCTTTTGTTGGATTACCTTTTGGCCCGGCGTAAAGAACGGGGGAACCTGCCGGAAAACGGAGTGATGATCAAAACGATTGTCACCTCGGAGCTGGGAGCGAAGATTGCGGCCCGCTACGGAGTGGAAACGATCAACACGCTGACCGGTTTCAAGTTCATAGCGGATCGGATCAAGCAATATGCCGAAAGCGGGGAAAAAACATTCCTGTTTGGCTATGAAGAAAGTTACGGTTACCTGATCGGCGATTTTTGCCGGGATAAGGATGCTGTTCAGGCATGCATGGTTGCCGCGGAAATGGCCGCATATTACAAACGGCAGGGGTTGACGCTCTACCAGGCCTTACGGCGACTGTTTGACCGGTACGGAACCCATCAGGAGGAGTTGGTTTCCCTCACGTTAAAAGGTGTTGACGGAATCAAGCGGATGCGGGCGATCATGGAGCGTCTGCGCAGGTTTCCGCTTCGGGAAGCAGGAGGCATCACCGTGCGGGAGCAAAAAGATTACAGCCGGGGCATTGAAGGGTTGCCGAAAGCAGATGTGTTAAAATATCTGTTTGAGGACGGTTCTTGGTTTGCCATCCGGCCTTCGGGAACCGAGCCGAAGATCAAGTTTTACTTTGCTTCCGTCGGAGAGAATGGTGAAGAAGCGCGAACCCGGCTGGAAAATTTGAAACGCGATGTGATGAAAATCGTCCAATCGGAGGAAATCGCTTAGCAAAAGGGGGCTGACCTGCCCCTTTTCTTTATTGAAGGAGCATTCCTGTAATGGA
>NZ_JPST01000048.1 GCF_000763315.1 Thermoactinomyces daqus
CTTAATTTATTGAGGGAGGTGTGAGGAAATGGCTAATCAGCATAAAAAGAAGAGTTCAGCAAGTACCATCACCATGATTACGATTTTGGTTCTTTTTCTCGCTGTGGGGATTTACGCGATTGTCGCGCCTTTGCTAAGTGACAAAGAGGATAAGGCGGCTGCGATTACATACACCGGAATGCCGCGGATCGGAAGTGCCCAGGCACCGGTGAAAATCATGGAATTCGGCGACTTTAACTGCCCGGTCTGCAAGCAGTTTCATGATGTGATCTATCCGCAGTTGAAAAAAGAATATATTGATACGGGAAAAGCGCAAATGTATTTTACCAGCCTCGAATTCCTCGGCCCCAATTCCGAGATAACGAGCCAAGCGGCAGAATCCGTTTACCGGCAAAACCCCGACGCTTTTTGGAAATTTTATGACGCTGTTTACTCAAATCAGGGAAAAGAAGATCAGAATTGGGCCACTCCCGACTTTATCGTCTCTTTGATCAAACAGAACATCCCTGAAGTGAACGCGGAACAGGTAAGGAAAGATCTGCAAAATAAAACATATGCGCAGCAGGTGAGAGCCCATAACCAATTTGCGCAAAAATTGGGATTCAATTCGGTTCCGACCATTTTCATCAATGGAAAAATGGTGGAAAATCCCTTTGACTACAACGACCTGAAAAAATTGATCAACGATGAACTGAACCAAAAGTGAGTGGGAAAAAGATGAAGAGGTTGTTAAATACGTACGGTATTTATTTTGCTTGGATAGTGGCGATTGTGGCAACCGGAGGTAGCCTCTTCTTCAGTGAAGTGCTTGGTTTCATCCCCTGTACATTGTGCTGGGTGCAACGAATTTTTATGTACCCGCTGGTGATTCTGCTGGGAATTGCCTCCTATCGCACGGACCGGAATATCATTCCATATGTTTTGCCATTAACCATCATCGGTGGGTGTGTTTCCCTGTATCATTATCTGGAGCAAAAAGTGCCGGCTCTGGCGAAAGTGGCCTCCTGTCAGGTCGGAGTCCCTTGCACCCAGGAGTGGATTAACTGGCTTGGATTTATTACGATTCCGTTTTTGGCGCTCATCGCATTTATCCTGATTACTCTGTTTCTTTCCTTTGCCAGAACAGAAAGCGAATAATTGGGTGATGGGGGTTACCATCTGTCCAACCATCCAACCATTTTCTACATACATTAGTAGTGAACTGGATAAGAAAGGAGACAGATCGGTGCCATGAACAAACCCAAACTCAGGGATAAAAACCGCCAGATTACCCCGGTCCAGGCGTTGGATGCGAACCGCAACAAGCCAAAAACCAAGTTGACCAGCGTCTTTTTCGGCGGGTTTGGTTGGGCTTGGTGGATTGTAATCGCCGTTCTGGTGATTATTTTCTTGTTCTTTATCTTCTGGTGGTGGGGATTTGGCGGATTTGGCTGGGGAGGATTTGGCGGGGGATTTTGGTAAAAGATGGGCGGTATCATTTCTTGAGCCTTGTTCTTTTAAAAGGACGGGCTTTTTTTATTGGTTGAGTTTTGGGAAGAAGTGAGCTCGGCAGCCAGGATTTGAACTCACTTCTTGCTTTTCGCATTCAACTTTTGGGCAGGGAATTGTGCAGGGTTTGGATCATCGCTTTCCGGTCATTGGGGTTGCTGTTTTTCCAGATCACTTCAAAGAGAACCCCGAGCCCGGGCAGCAGTTTTTCCTCACCGCGCTGAATGGAATCAACCACAAGCTCTTGCAGTTCTTGTGTATTCATGGTATGAATGTTGTGGATTACTGCACCGCGAATGTCAAAATTCATCATCTGACCTCCTTTTTTAACTAGGATGTGCGGAAAAAAGGACTTTATCCGGAAATTGGATATGTTAGTTAAGGCTGATCGCAAAAATTGGCAGGCGATGCCGTTGATCGTCAGCGGCTGTGCCGGGAAACATTTTGATATGGCCCGGTGTGAGCACAAGGAGCGGTTTGGTTGTACGAGGGAATGGGCAAGGCCCGGGAGAATTTGAAGAAAAATCATAAAACAGGAAGGAACAAGGCGCAGAAGAATGACAAAAATCCGGTTGATTACTTCACAGGCAAATGAACAGGTGAAACAATGGCAAAAGTTGAAAACAAAAAAAGGGAGATTACAGCAAGGGGCTTTGCTGATCGAGGGCGAACATTTAATGGAGGAAGCGCTTAAGGCCGGAATTCCCTTTTTCGCGGTGCTGCTGGAGCAGGGAAAAACCGGTATCACAGAGCCGCTTCTTCACCGTTTTCCGGAACGGGTTCCCGTCTATGAATTGGCTCCTCCCCTTTTTCGCCGCTTGGTTGAAACGGAAACCCCCCAGGGGATTGCCGCGGTTATTCGTCTTCCCGAGTGGTCGCCGGATGAGCTCTTAGCCCGGCAAAAGCAAGAGGCCACCTATCTGCTCCTCGATGCGATCCAGGATCCGGGCAACTTGGGAACGATCATCCGTACGGCCAAAGCGGCGGGAGTCGATGGGATTCTGCTGGGCAAAGGAACGGTTGATCCTTTTAACTCCAAAGCGGTTCGTGCCGCCATGGGCTCCATCTTTCGCATTCCGCTGGTGCAGGCGGATCTGGCTGAGGCGATTGGTATGCTTGGCGAACAGGGGGTGACGGTCGTGGGGACGACACCGCATGCCGGTGTGTATCATTTCGATTATCCCTATTCCAAACGGGTGGCGATTTTATTGGGCAACGAAGGCCGTGGAGTTCACCCTGATTTGCTGGCCCGTGCCGATGTGCAAGTCAAAATCCCCATGCCAGGGCAAACGGAATCGTTAAATGTCTCCTCTGTGGGAGCGATTCTCCTTTTTGAACGCGTGCGTCAGCAATATCAGCATAAGTAGAGGTTGCTGGCTCGCATATGTTCGCTTATAATAATAAAATAATTTTCAGATGGATAATTATTATATTGGCATGGCGATGATGGAGAGGAGTAAGCAGTACGTCCTTGACCAGGGAGAAAGTGCCGTGACTGGAAGCACTTTCAGGAAACGGCTGCCGAAGTTCGCTCTGGAGCTGTCCTTTGAACCAGACGGAATGTCTACAGTAGAGGGAACCGGTGTTGACCGTTATTTCAGTCCAAGAGGAAAAGGAAGGGACTTTCCCTTTTCTTTTCAACAAGGGTGGTACCGCGGAATCTCTCGTCCCTTATGGGAACGGGATTTTTTTATTTTTTGAATCGCATGTCAGGTCGTGGGCCCCCTGGTTTTACTTAACTTTCAGCCTTGGGATGTGAAAATGCAGCTTTGTGTCCCGGGGTTGTGCCGAAAAAAATGAGAGTTTGATGAGAAAGGAGCGTTTTTCATGCGCGAGCGATTGGAAGCTTTGAGCAGTGAGGCGGCTCTGGCGATTCAACAGGTGACTACGCTGGAAGAATTGCGGGAGCTGAAGGTGAAGTATTTGGGAAAAAAAGGGGAACTGACCGGCGTGTTGCGCGGGATGGGCAGTTTGTCGCCCGAAGAGCGCCCGGTGATCGGGAGTTTGGCCAACGAAATCCGCAATCACCTGGATCAGTTGATAACGGGAAAAGAAGCGGCTTTGCAGGCGGCAGCCCTTGAAGAGCAACTGGCAAAAGAGACAATCGACGTCACGCTTCCGGGCGTGAAACGAAATGTTGGTTCGCTTCATCCCCTTCATTTGATCATTGAAAAAATTGAGGATATTTTTGTCGGCATGGGATTTGAAGTCGCTGAAGGACCCGAAGTGGAAACGGATAAATACAACTTTGAAGCATTGAACATGCCGCAGGAACACCCGGCACGCGACATGCAGGATTCATTCTACATCACGCCGGAACTGCTGCTGCGCACGCACACTTCCTCAGTTCAGGTGAGGACCTTGGAAAAGAAAGAAGGATATGTTCCGGTGCGGATCATCTGCCCGGGCAAAGTGTATCGCCGCGATGACGATGATGCCACCCACTCTCACCAATTTACCCAGATCGAGGGTCTGGTTGTTGACCGCGGGGTTTCGATGAGTGAGCTCAATGGCGTCCTGTTGTCGTTTATTGAAAAAATCTTTGGCGAAGGAACCGAAATGCGCTTGCGCCCGAGCTATTTCCCGTTTACCGAACCAAGCGTGGAAGTGGATATCTATCACCCGGAAAAAGGATGGATCGAAATTCTGGGTGCCGGAATGGTTCATCCGCGCGTCCTGGAAAAAGCGGGGTACAACCCGGAACGCTATTCCGGTTTTGCCTTTGGCATGGGAGTTGAGCGAATTGCCATGCTGAAGTACGACATTGATGATATTCGCCATTTTTACAACAATGATTTGCGTTTCCTGCGTCAATTCAAAACGGTGTGAGAGGAGTGTTCAAGTATCATGCTTGTATCTTATGAATGGCTGTCCCAGTATGTGGATCTGGAAGGCATTACGCCGGAGGATATTGCAGAAGAATTGAACCGTACCGGGATCGAAGTGGAAGTGATCTATACGCGTGATCCCGGAGTCAGCGGTGTGGTCATCGGAGAGGTTTTATCCGTCGAGCCCCATCCCCATGCGGACCGCCTCAAAGTCTGCATGGTGAATGTCGGCAAAGGGCAGATATTGCAAATTGTCTGCGGGGCGAAAAACGTCGCAGCCGGACAACGCGTTCCCGTCGCCCTCGTCGGTGCGAAATTGCCGGGCGGTGTTCATATTAAAAAAGCAGAGTTGCGCGGAATCGAATCGAACGGGATGATCTGCTCAGCGAAGGAACTGGGCTTCCCGGAAAAAGTGCTGATGAAAGAGCAGACGGAAGGAATTCTTGTCCTGGAAAAAGAAGCACCGGTCGGCGGGGATATTAAAGAGTACTTGGGCATGAATGACCAGGTGATCGAATTGCAGCTGACGCCCAATCGTTCCGATTGTCTCGGGATGGTCGGTGTCGCCTATGAAATCGCCGCCATCTTTGACCGGGAACTGCGCCTGCCGATGATTACCGAAACGGCGCCGCAGTATGACTCTCCCGTGAATGTTTACATTGAATCGGAAGAAGACTGCCCGTTTTATGCCGTCCAGGTTGTGCATAATCTGCAGGTGGGCCCGTCCCCGCAGTGGATGCAGAACCGGCTCATCTCTGCCGGAATCCGTCCGATCAACAACATTGTCGACATCACCAACTATGTGATGCTGGAAATGGGGCAGCCGCTTCATGCTTTTGATTATGACCGGATCGGCGGAGGCCAGATTGTGGTCCGGCGCGCACAGGAAGGGGAGCAAATCACCACGCTGGATGGAACGGTGAGAACCTGCGACCCGGAAATGCTTCTGATCACCAATGGGGAAGAGCCGCTGGCCGTTGCCGGTGTAATGGGCGGAGAGTCTTCGGAAGTGACCGGGCAGACCGTTTCCGTCCTCATTGAATCAGCTTTCTTCGACCCGATGCTGGTCCGCCAGGGAGCGCGCAAATTAGCCATGCGCACGGAGGCGAGCGCCCGGTTTGAAAAAGGGGTTGACCCGGAACAAATCGTGCCGGCCCTCAATCGTGCCGTCCAGTTGTTGTGCCAGTTGGCCGGAGGCGTTGCCGGTTCGGAGCCGGTTGTGCACAAAGTGGGTGACATCGATGACATTATTGTCGAATTGAGGCACGAGCGGCTGGTCAACCTGCTGGGAGTGCAAATCAGCCAGCCCGAGGTGTTGGATATTTTCCGCCGCTTGCGTTTCCCTGTACGTATGGATGACGGGCTGTATGAGGTTCAGGTGCCGACCCGACGCCCTGATGTGATGATCGAAGTCGATCTGATTGAAGAAGTGGCGAGGATTTTCGGGTATGATCGGATCCCGACCACTTTGCCGTGGGGACAGCAACCGCCGGGCGGTTTGACCAGGGAGCAAAAATTGCGCCGCACCATCCGCCATACGCTCCGCAACATGGGGCTTCATGAGGTCTTGACCTACAGCTTGACCTCCGAGCAAACGGAAGCGGAAGTGGAATCGCTCGAGCCGCAAGCACGGCCGATTCATTTGGCGATGCCGATGAGCAGCGAGCATGCGATTTTGCGTACGACTTTGCTTCCGCAACTGATTGAAACGGCTGCCTACAATATCAATCGCGGAAATGACCGGGTTTCCATCTTTGAATTGGGCCGGACCTATCTCACGTCAGAAGAGCAATTGGAGCAACTCCCGCTGGAACGCTATGAACTGGCCGGCGTGGTTACGGGCAAAAAAGAGCCGTCCATCTGGAAAGAGAAAGAGCTTCCCGCCGGAGATTTCTATGAAGTGAAAGGGATGCTGGAAGCATTGTTCACCCGTCTCGGCGTTTACGGAGTTGAATTCCGCGCTGCCCGGCCAAAAGGGTTCCACCCCGGCAGAACGGCAGAAATGGTGATCGAGGAGCAGGTGATCGGGATTTTGGGTGAAATCCATCCACAGCTGGCCCGGAAATATGATCTCGAACATCCGGTCGCCTTCCAGATTGATGTGGAAAAACTGCTGTCGGCCATTGATGAAGAAATCATCTATGAACCGATTCCCCGTTATCCGGCAGTAACCCGTGATTTGGCTGTCATCGTTGACGAAAACGTGCCCGTAGGGGAGCTGGAAGAAGGAATTTGGGAAGAGGCTGGAGAACTTCTTAAATCTGTATCCTTGTTTGATGTGTTTACAGGAGAGCAAATTGGGGAAGGAAAGAAAAGTGTAGCCTTTTCATTGGTGTACCGCGCTTCAAACCGAACATTGACCGATGAAGAAGTAAATCGGGTGCATGATTCGGTTGTCGCGTTCCTCTCTTCTGCATTTGGTGCAAAGCTGAGACAATAACATCGAAGGGCTGTCGATTCCTGCCCTGACCGTAACCTTCACTCGGTGAGGGAGGCGCTGCAAAATGAAAAACAAATTGACTGTGGAGATTTACGGTCAGCAGTATCATTTGACCGGAAAAGCGAGCCCTGGTCATATGCGCCAGGTGGCTGGCCATGTTGATGAAAAGATGAGGCAGATCGCCGATAACAATCCGCGTCTGGATGCCACGAAACTGGCTGTTTTGTCTGCCGTCAATATTGCGGATGATTATCTTAAGCTGAAACAAGAATATGATGAAATCATGCATCTGATTGAAGATGAGCAACCTTGAGGAGGACTTGTCATTGAACTTGTTTGATTGGATCTTAATACTCCTTCTCATCGGTGCGTTATTTCAGGGGTATCAGCGGGGGCTGGTATTGCAGCTGGCCTCGCTGATCACCTATTTTGCATCTTTGTGGGTGGCGTACAAATTTACCGATGAGCTGGCACCTGAATTGAGCAAATTGTGGCAGATGCCCGATTCGGTTCATAACGGGTGGCTTTCGCTCCTGCCGATGGAAAAAATGATTTACTCTGCCATGGCATTTTTCCTTTTGTTCGTGGGAACGAAATTCGTTTTGTCCATCGCGGTTTCCGTGATCAATCAAGTGGCGAAATTGCCGGTTCTGTCTCTGTTCAACCGTTCCGGCGGAGTATTGTTCGCTTTTGTAAAAACGTTCGTTGTCATCGTGGTGGTCGTGAATATTCTTCATGTCCTGCCATGGGCACCGGGGCAGAATGCCGTCAAATCATCGGCCCTGGCCCAAACCTGTTTGAAGATCACACCGGATTTGACAAAAGAAGTGCAGAATTTGCTGCATGGTTCCCATCAGACGTGAAAAATCGGGGCTACGGAAAACGTAGCCTCTTTTTTGTGAGGAGCGTGATGCAATGCATAACAAACAAATAGCCGCCGCTTTGCTTGAACTGGCCGACCTGCTGGAAATCAGCGGGGAGAATGCCTTCAAGGTGAATGCCTACCGCCGTGCCTCCCGAACGGTGGAAAACTGCCGGTTTCCGATTGCAAAACAATTGGATCGCCTGGAAGAACTGCCGGGGATTGGAAAAGGGACGGCCGGGGTGATTGAGGAACTGGTTGCCGCCGGATCGATCGGCATGCTTGAAGAGCTGAAAAGCACATTGCCGCCAGGTCTTCCGGAACTTCTCAAACTTCCGGGGCTCGGCCCGCGATCGGTTCACACGCTTTATAAGGAACTGGACATTAAAAACATGGACGAATTGAAAGAAGCGGCGGAAAAGCAAAAAATTCGTTCTCTGCCGGGATTCGGCCCTAAAAAGGAGCAGAAGATCCTGGAGGCGATCGCCCAGGTGCAGAACAGGCCGGAACGCCGTTTGCTGCATGAGGCGCTCTTTGTTGCCAGCCATTTGGCCGAACAGCTCAAGGATGAGGAAGAAGTCCTGCAAATGGAACTGGCGGGGAGCCTCCGCCGGAGAAAAGAGACAATCAAGGATATCGATTTTGTCATCGCCACCGTCTCTCCCGTGGAACTGGGGAGGAAAATCGTCCGCTTGCCCGTCGTGACAGAGATCATCGGTCAGGGAGAAACCAAGGTGAGCGTGCGGGTAAATGTGGAGGGAATCGAGATGGGAGCCGATTTCCGGCTGGTGACACCGGCTCAATTTGCCAGCGCCCTTCATCATTTTACCGGTTCCAAAGAACACAATGTCCGCATTCGCCAACGGGCCAAAAAATATGGCCTGAAAGTGAGCGAATACGGGATTTTTAACAGCGAAACGGATGAAACGATGACGTTTGCCGACGAGCGGGAGTTTTTTGCCGCCCTGGATCTGCCCTGGATCGCCCCGGAACTGCGCGAGGACCGGGGCGAGATGGAGCGGGCTGAGCAGGACAATCTGCCCGGGCTGATCCGTCCGGAAGAGATTCGCGGGGATTTGCATATGCACACCCTGTACAGCGACGGAGCCGACAGCATTAAAAACATGGCGTTGGCAGCCAAGGCGAGAGGATACGAGTATATTGCCATCACCGACCATTCAGTATCGCTGAAAGTGGCCGGCGGGCTGTCGGTGGAGGAATTGATGGAACAGTGGGCGGAGATTGAGCGGATCAATGCCGAACTGGAGGGCATCGTGATATTAAAAGGGGTGGAAATGGATATTTTACCGGATGGGCGTCTTGATTATCCTGATGAAATCCTGGCCCGGATGGATTTTGTCATTGCCTCGATCCACAGCCGGTTTAACCAGGACGAGGAAGCAATGACCAAACGCATCATCCAGGCCATGGAAAATCCGTACGTCAACATGATCGCCCATCCGACGGGGCGCCTTCTCCTGCGGCGCGACCCTTATTCCGTGGATGTCGACCGCATTTTTCAGGCGGCAAAGGAGACAGGCACGATTTTGGAACTGAACAGCAACCCGCACCGCCTCGATTTAAACGACGAGCTTATAAAAAAAGCAAAAGAAGAGTACGGACTCACCTTTGCCATTAACACCGATGCCCATTCCACCGCAGAGCTGGGCAATATCGCCTATGGAGTGGCCACCGCCCGGCGGGGTTGGCTGGAACCGAAAGATGTGCTGAACACGTTGCCGTTACATGAACTCTTGCAACGCTTGAAACAAAAGACAGGGAAATCGAAAGCCGAAAATGGGAAGTAGCTGATCATGTCCCGCTTGGGATGACCCCGGTTAAAAAGGGATGGACGATTTAATGTTGTGTTTTCATGGCAGTCTCACATGTCACTGATCATCGGAAACCGTCCACGGGCGTCGTTCCTTATCAAAGGGTTTCCGTATGATTTGCGGGAAAGGTAAGCATAATAACGGAAAATACCAACCTGGAAAGGGTTGTTTTTCCGTATGCGAAACCGAACTTTTATCAAAATCGCGCTCCTTCTTTTGGCGGTCGTTTTGGTGGCGGTTACCGGCATCCACACGGATCTGTGGGCGCAGACGGCCGCCAAGGCAAATCCGGTTCCAGCCTTTGGCTCCGGGATTTTGAAGCAGGGTTCTTCCGGAAAAGATGTACTGGAACTGCAGGGCCGTTTGAAATTGCTGGGCTACTATACGGGCCCGGTGGATGGCGTGTTTGGTAACCGAACCTACCGGGCCGTCCGTCTGTTCCAGTATGCCTTTGGCATGAAAATCGACGGGATCGTCGGCCCCAAAACGAAACTTCGCCTGTGGAAGGCAACCAAGCATTGGACACCGGAGATGACGAAAGAGAAGCCCAAAGGGCCGGTGCTCAAACGCGGGGCGCGCGGCGGGGGAGTCTGGGAACTGCAAGGGCGACTCGGGTTTCTCGGCTTTTATACAGGGAAAATTGACGGTGTTTACGGCAATCGGACTTATCACGCCGTTCGCCTGTTTCAATACCGTTTTGGGATGAAAATCGACGGGATCGCCGGTCCGGAAACGATGGCGAAGCTGCGCAAGGCAACCAGGAACTATGCTCCGAAAAAAGCCAGGAAAGCGTTCACGCTGCCCAAAAGCAGTCACGGATTTAGTAAGAGCGACATCAATCTGTTGGCACGGGCCGTTTACGCCGAAGGCCGGGGCGAGCCTTATGTCGGCCAGGTGGCGATTGCCGCGGTTATTTTAAACCGGGTTGACAGCTCCCAATTTCCCAATACGGTTCCGGGGATTATTTATCAGCCGTTGGCATTTGAGTCAGTGGCTGACGGGCAGATCTGGATGGAACCGGATGAAACCGCACGCAAGGCTGTAATGGATGCGATCAATGGCTGGGATCCCTCGGGCGGAGCTTTGTATTATTTCAACCCTGCTCGTTCCACATCCAAATGGATTTGGAGCCGGCCGATCATCAAGAGAATCGGAAAACATGTCTTCTGCAAATAACCGAATCCTTCCCGCAGGGATTCGGTTTTTCCGTTTGCAGTCGTGCTATAATAGAAAGGGATTTTTTTATTAAAGAGGAGATGTCGGCGTGGAACAATGGACGCTGAATTCGTTGGAATATGATGAAGTAAAAGAGATTGTTAAAAGCCATGCGGCGACGAGCCTCGGCAAGGCAAAAGTCGAGGCGATGGTTCCCTCGGATCAATGGGAAGAAGTGAAGTGCCGTTTGGCGGAGACGCAGGAGGGGATGGATCTTCTCCGTTTAAAAGGGGATATTCCGCTCGGCGGTGTGCGCGACATTCGTGCCAGTTTGCGCCGTGCGGCTCTGGGCGGATTGTTGAATGAAGCGGAGTGCCTGGAGATTGCCAGCACGGTTTCCGCCGGAAGAAAAGTGAAGTCGCTGTTGCGGCAACTGGAAGAGGAAACGGCCGAACTCCCTTTGCTCAGGGAACTGACGGAGAGCATAGAAAGCTTGGATCATTTGGAAAAGGAAATCCTCGCCTGCATTGATGATCAGGGGATGGTGAAGGATCAGGCCAGCCCGGAGTTGCGGAGAATCCGTCAGCAGATGGGGGACGTGCGCGGGCAAATTCAGTCGACGTTAAATAACATGATCCGAAGTGCCCACTATCAGAAAATGATGCAGGAACCGATCATCACTCAGCGCTTTGATCGCTATGTGATTCCGGTGAAGCAGGAGTACCGGGCGCAATTTGGCGGGATTATCCATGATCAATCAGCTTCCGGAGCCACGCTGTTCATTGAGCCGGAAGCGGTGGTGAAATTGAACAACCGCTTGCGTGAACTGGAGTTGTCGGAGCAGAAAGAAGTGGATCGCGTGCTCGGTCTCCTGACAGCCAAGGTGCAGGAAGAGGCTGAGCATCTGCAGGCGAATGTGGCCGCCCTGGCTGAACTTGACTTGATCGCGGCCCGGGCCCGGTTCGGTTATCAGATGAAAGCGGTCTGTCCGCAGCTTTCGACCGATCAGACGTTGCGCCTGAAAAAAGCGCGCCACCCCTTGATTTCGCCGGAAGAGGTCGTTCCGATCGATATTGAGATGGGGAAACGATACCGGTCTGTCATCATTACGGGACCGAACACCGGCGGGAAAACAGTGACGCTGAAAACGGTAGGCTTGTTTGCGCTGATGGTGCAGTCGGGAATTCCGATTCCGGCGGAAGAAGAGAGCACGATGCCCGTCTTCAGCGGAGTATTTGCCGATATCGGAGACGAACAAAGCATTGAGCAAAGCTTGAGCACCTTTTCGGGACACCTGCGGAATATTATCCGCATTTTAAAGCGAATCGATGAGGGAAGTTTGGTCTTATTTGACGAACTGGGAGCAGGGACCGACCCGACCGAAGGGGCTGCACTGGCCATTGCCATTCTGGAGCATGTCATTTCCCGTGGCTCTTTGGTCATTGCCACCACCCATTACAGCGAATTGAAATTGTTTGCCCATACGCATCCGCAAGCAGTCAATGCCAGCGTTGAATTTGATGTGGAGACATTGAGGCCGACTTACCGTCTGCTCGTCGGTGTTCCCGGGCGAAGCAATGCGTTTCTGATCTCAAAACGGCTCGGATTGCCGGAAGAATTGATCCAAGTGGCGAAACAGCATCTTTCCAGCGAAGAAAACCGGCTGGAAGAGATGATCAGCAGCCTCACCGCGGAAAGAAAAGCAGCGGAAGAGGAACGGATCAAAGCCGCGGAGTTGCACCGGGAAGCGGAAGCGCTGTATGAGGATATGCGCCGGCAGCTGGATCAGTGGGAAGAAGAGAAGGCGAAAATCAAGGAGAAAGCGCGCATGGAGGCGCGGGAAATCGTGCGCACGGCCCAGCGCGAAGCAGAAGCGGTGTTGAAAGAGTTGCGCGAATGGGCGAAACAGAAACCGCAAGATATCAAGGAACATCAATTGATTGAAGCGAAAAAAAGGCTGGATCAGGCTGTTCCGGACTGGGAGTTGCCCAAAAAAACGAAGAAGGCAGCCGGAAAATCCCGAAAAATCGAGGTCGGTGACGAGGTGACGGTGCTCTCGATCAATCAGACCGGAACAGTGGTGGAAGTGCTGGATAACGATGAATTTCAGGTGCAGATCGGCTTTTTGAAAATGAAAATTCACCGCGACGGCCTCGAGAAGCGGGCGTCAGCCAAACCCGCTCCCGCTGTCAAAATCAAATCAACCGTGAAACGCTCAAGAACCGATGTAAAACCGGAACTTGATTTGCGCGGGAAAATGGTGGAAGAAGCCATCCTGGAAATTGACAGCTATCTGGATAAAGCCCTCCTCGCAGGATATAAACAGGTTTCGCTGATTCACGGGAAAGGGACCGGCGCACTTCGCACCGGCGTACAGGAGTTTTTGCGGAAACATCGCAGTGTGAAAGGATTCCGCCTCGGAGCCCACGGCGAAGGAGGTTCGGGCGTAACCATCGTGGAATTGCGCTGACTACCGGTGAGCAGTGGAGGTTTTCTATGCAATATCTGCCGCGGATTTTAGGAACGATCGCCGTACTGTTTTTTGTGGTCGGACTTGTCTGGTTTCTGCTTTATGCCAGGTGATTTTCGTTTATCATAAAAAAACCAGCCGCCCGGGTTCAAGCGGGGGCTGGTTTTTTTGCGGGCAATTTTTTGGATTAATAATTTACAGCTTTATAAGCATTGATTCTGCCGTAGGTAAAGTAAGTACCCGTGCCGGAGATCCGGTCGGCGGTGTTTTCAATGGCTGCGCGGATTTGCGAATTGCTTCTGCCTTGGGAGGCGAGCAGACCAGCAAGACCAGCCACATGGGGGGTGGCCATCGAAGTGCCGCTCAGGGTTTGATAAGTGCTGCCGAGATAGGTTGAGAAGATGCTGGAGCCGGGAGCGGCAACATCAACCCAGCTGCCGTAGTTGGAGAAATAAGAGAGTCTGTCGGAGGAATCGGTCGATGCTACGGCGATGGCATTGCTGTAGTAAGCCGGGTAGCTCGGAGCAGAAGTGCTTTCATTACCGGCCGCAGCCACGACAACGGCTCCTTTGCTCCAAGCATAGTTCACCGCATTTTGCAAAGTGGAGGTACCGGCAGAACCGCCAAGGCTCAGGCTGATGACTTTTGCTCCTTGATCGGCAGCATATTGGATTCCGTTGGCGACATTGGCCAATGTGCCGCTGCCGTTAGCATCCAGAACACGAACTGCCAGAATGCTCACATTGGGCGCGATACCGGCAATCCCTCTGCTGTTGTTGGTTACAGCGGCGGCAATCCCGGCGCAGTGGGTTCCGTGCCCGTTTTGGTCATAAGGATCAGAATCGTTATTGACAAAGTCATATCCTTTGATCACCTTGCCGCTCAAATCTGGATGGTCGTATTGCACTCCGGTGTCAACGATAGCGATTTTTACGGAGCTGCTGCCTCTGGTGACATCCCAGGCTTGCGGAGCCTGAATTTTTTGCGGGCCCCATTGCTGGCTGCTGAAATAGGTGTCATTCGGAGTCCATTCTGCATGGAAATAGTAGTTTGGTTCTGCATATTGTACATTGGGGTTTGCTTTATATTTTTTGATCATGTCCTGAATGGAGGTATTTTTGTCGAACTTGACAACTTGCCAGCCGTATTTTGATGATTCGACCACTTTTGCTCCAAGCTGGTCACTGAGCGATTCGACGGAAGCGGTATTTACGCCCGGCTTGAATTTGACGATTAACTCCCCGGGAACATAATTTGTCGGATGGGCAGGGCTTGCGAAAATAGACGAAGGAACAATGAGCAGCGCCAACATCAACAAAGCTGCCACTACACTCAAGATGCGTTTCATACGGCACTCTCCTTTTTGATGAATTCAACGCCAATTCCGATCATTCAGCATATAACAGTAAGATACTTTATTCTTATCCGGCAACCCTCCTTTTGCATGATCTATTTATTCATTCTCTTTTCAAATGAAAATTCCTCCCTTATTTCTTAAATAAATTTCAAACTAAACAAAAATAATTCATCATTATAAATGTAGAATTTTGATCCGAATCCGTATATCATATGAAGAGTGGATTGCCAGTTTATTGATTATTTTCCATTAAGAAGGGAAATTTTCTTGATGGCTGATCCTGCGACCGTCGGTGTTCGTTTTCTGAAATTACAGGATGAGAATAGAAGTTATTACCGGTGAAATCAGCTGTTTTTCATTTTTCATTAGTGTTGCAGGATTTTATGAAGAGGTTTTTGAAAGCGATTGGAATTTGTTTTCTGTCATGCAAGGCGGGCAAAAGTCCGGTGGCAGGGGGATGAAAAAAAGAAGCCTTTCCGGGAAAAAGGTTTCGGCATGCGCTCGTTACTTCCTATCCTTTTTATGGCTCAGTCATTGCGGATCTATTTTTAATTTTCTCATTTCGTTTTGCAGATGTGTGAGATAAGCCAGTGTATCCCTCTTTCGCTCGGGGGTATACTTCTCAGGATGGGAATTCATTTCATCCAAAAGGCGCTTGGCGCGGTCAAAACTGGCTTCAAGCAAACGATAGTAACTTTTTTTGGCAGGAATGCCGGCCGAAGTGATCGTGCTCATATATATCGCTCCCTGATTCAGACAGTTCTCACATCTAATATCATACCAAACTTGTTAGGGAATCGTGCTGTTAATAAAACATTCACGAATGCCCGCTGCTTTTTCCGGTTTACAAAGCCGGGGGTTGCGTTATAATGGGCAATGATTATTAGAAGAAGAGTGAGGCCCCATGAAGATTGGATATCGTGTGATCAAAACAGTAATCGGGATGCCTTTGGCGATGGGGTTGGCGGAATGGATGGGACTTCAATTTTATGTTTCCGCCGGCATGCTGACCATCCTCTGTATCCAGCCGACCAAGAAGCGTTCGTACCAAACGGCATGGGAACGGCTGGCGGCATGTTTTATCGCCATGGGCTTGTCGTTTGCCATCTTTGAGACCATCGGCTACCATCTGTTCAGTTTGTCTGTTCTCCTGTTTATCCTGATCCCGTTGCTCGTCTTTCTCAACCTGAAGGATGGGATTACCACCAGCATGGTCATCATTTTGCATTTTTTTCTGTTAAAGAATATCGATCTCAAAACAATTTTTAATGAAACCATGCTCCTGATCATCGGGATCGGAACAGCAGTTTTGGTAAATATGCACATGCCCAATGTCGAGAAGGATCTTGAGCGCATCCGCAAAGAGATTGAGCAGAACTTTAAAACGATTTTAAAGGAATTTGCCAGTTATTTGCGTAACGGCAACAGCGACTGGGACGGAAAAGAGATTACCGAAACATCCGATATGCTCAAACAAGCGAAAGAATTGGCCTTGAAGGATATTGAAAATCGCCTGAACGATGCTAACTACAGTTATTACCGTTACTTTGAAATGCGCGGAAAGCAATTTGAGATTTTGGAGCGGATCGCGCCTACGGTTTCTTCCTTAAACACCTGCTGTGTCCAGGGGTATATCATCGCCCATTTCCTCGATAAACTCTCCGATGCAGTGCACCCGGGGAATACGGCGCATCTCTTTTTGGAAGAGCTTGAACAGATGCGCGCGGAATTTAAAAAGTCCCCTTTGCCCGTCACCCGGGAAGAATTTGAAACGCGCGCTGCTTTGTTGCACTTTCTCAATGAGATGCGACGCTATTTGCTCATCAAGCGGGATCTGCACAAGGAAGCATTAAAACCTTCAGGACGGAAAGGGAAGCCTTTTATGCTGCGGAAACTGTTGCCTCGATGGCTCAAGAGCGGATGAACCAAGCGGGAGCGGAAAAATGCTCCTGCTTTTTTATATAAAAACGGTGGACGCATACGGGTCCGAATAATAAAATATTTTTGAATATGATTAAATTGGGGGATGAATGATTGGTTAAATCGAAAAAGCTTCGCTTGTGGGCGATGGTCGCGTTTCTGTCGGTGTTCATGTTGAGCATTCCGCTGGCGATGGCTGAACCCGGGCATCAACCGGAAATGTTAACCGTTTCGGTTGCCAAACAAATTGCTGATCAATATTTAAAAGAACACGCAAGTTCGTATCATCTGAAGTCAGATTTATCCGAATTGAAATATTCAACCACGATTACAACCCCTTTGGCGGATTATGTCAGATACCAACAGGTCATCGGCAACCATCCTGTGTTTACGAACCAGGTGGTAGTGACGGTCAGCCGGGCGGGCAAAGTGCAACTGGTCGTATCCGATTTTAAACCGGCGCGGGAAGTGCAAAAAATCCCGTCCAAGCAAATTTCCCAGGAAGAAAGAACAGACCGGGCGTTTGAACAGATCGGTGCCAAAGATAAAGAAACCTGGGGACCGACGAAACAAGAATTCGGCTATCTCGTGCAAGACGGACAGGCGATTCCGGTTTACCGCGTCGTCGTCCATTCCGTCAACCCGTTTGGAGCATGGGAGACCTATTTGCGAGCCGGCGACGGCAAGCTGTTGGCAAAAAGGGATTTGAACCGGCATGCCACCGGCTCCGGCAAAGTTTTTCTGCCCAACCCGGTAGAGACAGCGCGGTCCGTTTCCGGTCTTTCTGATCGGAACGATGCCGACTCCCCGGCGCTGGATGCACAATTGAAACCCGTGATTCTCCAGGGGCTGGACGGATCCGGCAACTTAAAAGGCCAGTTTGTGAACATTCAATCGCGATCAAAAACATTTTCTCAAACTCTTACCTTTAATTATACCCGGAATCAAAACAGCTTTGAGGATGTGATGGCTTACTACCATCTGGATACGATAATCCGGTATATTCACGGGCTTGGCTTTACCAATGTGATGAACGGAACGATCACGGCCAATGTGGATACCTATAAAGAGGATAATTCCTTTTATTCGCCGACGAAAAAAGATCTTACCTTTGGCACCGGTGGCGTGGATGACGCAGAGGATGCCGGTGTGATTGTTCATGAGTTGGGTCATGCGATCCAAGACAATCAGGTTCCCGGCTTTGGAAACAGCGAAGAAGGAGGAGCGATGGGCGAAGGTTTTGGCGATTACATGGGAGCCACCTACGAGGATGCCCTGACGCAGGATGATTTCGGAAAAGCCTGTGTGGCGGAGTGGGATTCGACCGCGTATTCCTCGGGCAACCCGCCTTGCTTGCGCCGTCTCGATACCAACAAAGTATATCCGGACGATCTGCAGGGAGAGGTTCATGCCGACGGGGAAATTTGGTCCCAGGGGTTGTATGAGATGGCTCAGGCATTTGGGCGGGATGTGGCCACCAAGATCATTTTGCAATCGCATTGGTCATTAACGCCAAACGCGACTTTCCACGATGGTGCAAAAGCGATCAAACAAGCGGATGTGATCTTGTTCGGAGGGATGCACGGGGCGAAAATTGACCAAATCTGGGCGGCGCGAGGAATCTCCACTCAATAGGATGGAAATCTATTTGCGTGAACGAAAATTGATCTGGATTTCCTTTATGGATGACCTGAGGGGAAGGGATGGGACGGGAGAGACGGAAGCATCTGTGTCATTCTCTGCTTCATTCTCCGGTTCTTCATTTTCAAACAGATGGCCCATAAACAGCCATTCCGGATGAATCATTCCCATGGCAACGGGCAAATAGCGGGTCCAATATGTTTTTTCGTCCGGCTTGCTCATGGGAATCCCTCCTTCGGCTCTTACCATAAGATATGCGGTTGAACGCTTGAATTATGAGAAGAGGAAAAAAATGGGCGACCCTTTGGCGGGCCGCCTTTTTAATCGTTTTTGTCGAAGCGAAGCCATTTGGGATAGTGATTTTTTAACAGCCCTCCGGACACTTTTCCCCAACCCAGCGGGAAATGGTCGACTGTGACGAGCGTCCATCCCTTGCTTTGAGCGGAGGGAAGGGTTTCACCTTGAAGGTAGCGCAGCAAGTCGGGGTCATCGACGGTGAAGTTGCATTGCCTTTTCACCATCTGCGGATCCAGCGACAAAGCCAAGGCGTGAGAAGGGACAAAGTGATTCTTTTTGGCCTGTCCCAGGTAGCGCCCAGGGCGTTCCACCCGGAGTCCTTTCAGCGAAGGGATGTCAACAGGAACGTAATATAAGTGTTCACCGTACAGGGTGAAAGTGCCATTTGACAAAAAGTTTGTATCCGTCAACGTTTCACTGGCGAACCGTTCCCACAGCTTTCGGGCTTGTGCATGGACGGGAGGCCATTTGCCGGGGCGTTTTTTACTTCCTTCCGCTGTTGTCTCTTTTTGCAATACAGCGACAAAATGCCCTTCTCCACGAAGGTGATGCGGCCAGAGGCGGGCGGCTTTGACCAGTTTATTGTCTGCCTCCCTGATCCAATCGGGCCTGCCGGAACGATAATATTGCCGCTGTGGAACCGGAATCAGTTTAAAATCAGGATGAAGCTGGAGAAACCGCCAAATCAGCTCTTCATTTTCACGGGGGTTAAATGTGCATGTCGAATAGACAAGACGTCCCCCGGGGCGAAGCATCGGTGCGGCCGCCTCAAGAATTTCCAGTTGCAGGTCGGCGCACTTTTCCGTCGCCCGAATGCTCCAGCGCTCACATGCATCGGCGTCCTTGCGGAACATTCCTTCACCGGAACAGGGGGCATCGACCAAAATCCGGTCGAAATAACCGGAAAATCGCTCCGATAAATGGCCGGGATTCTCATTCAGCACGACCGCATTGGTCACACCGCAGCGCTCCAGATTTTCCACCAGCGCCTTAATTCGTTTTGCGTCTATTTCATTGGCGACGAGGATCCCTTTCCCTTTCATTTTGGCGGCAATCTGTGTTGTCTTGCCTCCTGGAGCGGCACAAAGATCCAAAATGTTTTCCCCGGGCTGGGGTTCAAGGGCTTCTGCCGGTGCCATTGCGCTGGCATCCTGGATATAATAAAGACCTGCAGCATGATAGACGTGTTTGCCCGGCCGGTCAAGCTCGTGATTGTAATAAAATCCTTCCGGGCACCAGGGAACGGATTCAAGATGGAAAGGCACCCGTACTTTCAGTTGCTCCGGAGATGTTTTCAAGATGTTGACACGCAAGCTGCGGGTAGGCGGCTCTTCATAGGTATGGTAAAAAGATGGGTATTCCTCTTGTAACAGTTGTTTCATTTGTTCCAGATAATCAACAGGGAGTGAAACCATTGTTGTCCTCCTTTGGGCAGTACCCAAAAATGGTCGGGAACATTTCGCATTCAAGCTTGTGCCATTATACCACAAATGGATTCCAAACATTAGTGGCGGGAGGGAAGCCGAAATGGATATTCCAAAATTTCCGGAACTGCCTCCTTTGACGCAGGAGCAGATGGAGGAAATCACGAAATTGACATTTCTGCATCGTGACCGCTTTGACTATGAAAAACCGTTTGATTTGCTTTTTGTCTTCGGCGGTTCCTATCCGATGATCTGGGAGACGGCGAAGAAGGCTTACGATCAGGGGTTGGCACCGTTGATTCTAGTGACGGGAGGATATAAGGAGGGAGCGACCAGACACGAAAGCTGGACTTACGGCAAAACTCCCGAATCCCACGTGATCAGGCAGAAGTTAATGGAGCTCGGGGTACCGGGCGAATGCATTTTCATCGAGGACCGGTCGGCCAATTCCTTGGAAAACGTGCTGTTTGCCAAGGAGATATTCGATTTTACCCGAATCCGGCGGCTTCTGTTTGTGTGCAAGGCTTATGCTGCCGGACGGCAATGGCGGACCCTGCGTCGGCATCTGCCCGGCGATCTGTATTGCGCCCCGTATCCGGCTTATACTTCGATCAATCAGGAGGCTGTGACTGAAACGGGTTGGATGAACCGGCCTGATCACCGGCAGATCGTCTATGGAGAGTATTTGCGGATTTTGTACTATGGCCGAAAAGGGGATATTATCCCGGTTGAGCAATCCATTCCGGGATTGCCTCTTCCCGGTGAGGACGGGAGGGGAGAACAGAAGAAGGATTGGCCTTGACAGTGTCAAGTTTCCAACCCTTCTTGTTCGCGAAGACGGAGTTCGGATTGCAACTCGTCGAGCAGGGCAACATATTTTTCTGTATTCCCCATCTTCTTCCAACATTCTGACAGATTGAGCAGTGATTTTTCCTTTTGCCGGGAGAAATTATATTGTGTGCTTATTTCCAGAGCCTCTTCATAGGGGGTGATCGCCTTGGCATATTCGTCTGTTTCCAGATAATAATCGCCCAGTGCCATTAACGATTCGCAGAAGCGGTGTGCATCATTATATTTTCTTCCCCTGTTCACCGCCATATTCAAACAGTTGAACGATTGTTCCCATTCTCCCCTTTTTCCGTACAGTTTGCCCAGTTGGGTCAAGGTGGAGACGAGAACATATTTCTTATCCTTCAATTTATTCTCCAACCGGAGCGCCAGTTGATAACAGTTTTCCGCCGTTTGCAGATCACCGGCATTCTGCAGGATATTGCCCCATACCGTCAACAGGCGGACCGCTTGTTCATGCGTTCCGTTTGCCCTGGCGATGTATAAGCCTTCTTTGGCAAAGGTGAGGGCGGTTTGAAATTTTTTCTTCTGGTTTAACAATGTCGCTCTCAGTTCATACATATTGAGTTTGACATCCAGGCGATTTATATTTTGGATCGAGGCCCATAGTTCATCGAGGGTTTGCAAAGCTTCATCCGTGCGGTACAATTTTTCCAGATAGGAAACTTTTCCAATTAATAATTCATATTGCAATTCTTGGCGGTCTCCGCTCTTGATGAACACGTTCAGCCCTTTATTAACAAAATCGAGTGCTTTATTCAGGTTATTATCCCGCAAATAGTAGATTCGCCCCAGTTCGTTGAAACAGGCAGCTTTAATATTATTTTCGTTCATGGTGCCTTTCCCGGAATCAATCAATTCGATTGCTTGGTTTATATATTTTTCTGCTGCTTTTAAGTTATTTTTCTTCATGTAACATAAACCTTTTAAGTAAAGGATGATATCCATAAACTGCCCCTTGCTCTCTTGTTGCAACATGCGCAACCGTTCCAGGGCACCGTCGCAATCGAGATTGATGCAGGTTTCGATCAGAAACAACAGGTTTTCGATCTGGCTTCGGTTTTCCCGTTCTTTATTGATGAGTGAAGGAAGATCCTCAATATCAAACCCGAGTTTTTGGCAGTAGTAAATGCGATTTTGCGGTTTGACTGTTGGAACACCGCGTTCAATGCTGCTGATGGTGGCGAAGGAGATGCGATGATCTTCCAAGTCCTTGAGACGGAACCCTTTTTCCTTTCGGATTCTTCGGAGAGCTTCGCCCAAGGATTTCAAATCTTGTGCATTCACTTAAAATCACCTCTCCGCTTTTATCATATTGGTTCCTGTTTCGTTTGTCTATATTTTAGACGAAAAAGAGGTTCAAATTTGATGTTTTTAAAAAAAATGAATTTAAAAATCCGTATTTAATCAAATTGCACAGGTATGAACGGTAAGATTTAAAAAAAGAGAGGGAGGTTTAAGACAACGATTCGATTGGAAGAAACAGGAAACGATGAAATTGCAAGAAGAGATTTAATATTTTTCCGCTTGCAGTATCTAAAAAGGAAGGCATTGCAGGGAGAAAATGAAAAGGGGAGGATTATCGCAGATTGGCCTTCATTAATGAAAAGGAAGAGGGATAACGGCATCGGCAGTTTCCCATGCTTCCTTTTTACGGCCAAACGCTGATCATCCTCCCAGGGGAAATGTTACGGGGATTGGTTAATAGTTAACCCAGCCCATGCCCAGGCCGGTTGTCCGTTTTACCATGATCCGGTATTTTCCTGCCTTGAGTTTGGGATAAAAGTTGTAGCCGACAAAATCACTCCCGCCTGGATTTGGCGGTTCTGTGGCCAGCTTGTGATGGGTGCGCACCAAGTTTCCGTGCTCATCATAAATGTCAAAAATGACTTCGGCCACTCCCTCTTTGTTGAAAAAGAGTTTTCCGGTGATGTTGTCGTCTTTACCGTCAAAATCGAAATATTTTCCTCCGTTGATCCATCCGCTGGTACCCTCAAACTGAATCTCGTCACTGTGCGGATTTACATACTCTGCCGCAGCATGTGCATCAGAGATTGAACCAAAAGCCAGAGTCAAAGATAAACCGGCGGCTGCCAAACAGAAACCGCAACGTTTCAACCAAGTTGTTTTCACTTCCATTCACTCCTGCCATTGATGAGTGCTTCTCTATTATTATATGAGAGCCCGTTTCAGGAAAAAAGGGAAAAGGACTCTTCCATTTGTCTCCTTTTTCGTGATAGCGGATGCCTGGTCAGAGGAGGCGGATTTCTTCGGTTTCATGTCAAGTCATGATAGGGATGCCCGCTGCCCGATCACCTGCTCCGCGGCGCTTTTTCCGGCGACATATCCCGTGCAGGTGGCAGCTGTGATGTTATAACCGCCGGTATAGCCATGAATGTCCAGAATTTCGCCGCAAAAATATAAGCCTTGCATTTTTTTGGATTGCATCGTTTTGGGATCAATTTCTTTTACATGGACGCCGCCCCCGGTGACAAATGCTTTTTCCAGGGACAATGTTCCGTTGATGGCCAGGGTAAAATGCCGGGCTGTCTGGCAGAGTTTTTCCAGCTGTTCACGGGAGAGATGGGAGCAGGTCAAGTCCCCGGAAATCTCCGCCCGCTCGGTGAGCACAGGGATCATCCGGTCGGGAAGAAAGGGTTTCAGGGCGTTGCGCACGGTTTTTTTGGGCTGTTTTCGGCAAACTTTTCCCCATTCTTGTTCCAGTTGATCAGGTCTGACATCCGGAAAAAGATTGATTGCCAAAGGGATGGAAGGCGTTCCGAATTTCTTCAGTGCTTTCACGACAAACTGGCTGCAGCGAAGCGCGGCGGGACCGGAGAGCCCGAAATGGGTGAAGAGGACATCACCGCGATGTTCGACCAGTTTTTTTCCCTTTGGGTTGTAGACGGTTAACACTACATCGCGAAGGGACAAGCCCTGCAATATTTTGTTTTTAATCAGGGGTTCCGCGGACGTAAGCGGGACTTCAGTGGGAAAAAGTTCGGTAATCGTGTGGCCCGCTTCGGTTGCCCACGCATATCCGTCACCGGTCGAACCGGTATGGGAGGCGGCTTTCCCGCCTGTCGCCACGATGACGGCAGGGGCAAAAAAAGATTGCCCGTTCCGGCATTCAACGCCTTTTACTTTCCCCCCTTCATAAAGGATGCGCTTGACCGGCAGATTGACGCGAATTTCCGTGCCGACGGCTTTCACTTTTTTGATAAAAGCCTGGACTACCGATTTGGCGCTGTCTGTGACCGGAAACATCCGCCCGTTGTCCTCCTCTTTCAGACTGACCCCCAAATCTTCAAAAAAGCGGATGATGTCACGGTTGTTAAAAATGGAAAAGACGCTGTACAAAAAGCGCCCGTTTCCGGGAATATTCCGGATCAGTTCATCAATTTCTTTATTGTTTGTCACATTGCACCGCCCGCCACCGGAAATGGCCAGCTTTTTACCCAGTTTTTCGCCTTTATCCAACAGCAGGACCCTGGCCCCGTGCATTCCAGCCGAGGCGCTTGCCATCAAACCGGCGGGGCCGCCGCCAATGACAATAACATCGTAGTTCATATCATAGCTCCTTTTAATTCAGCTTAAGGTATGGATTAGAAAGTTGGAACGAAGCAGGTGCCCCTGTCAAAAATCGCTTCCTTGGAAGTTGCCATCTGCTGAGTTCATTTCGTTGTTTCGGCTACAGGATTCAGTTTAACACAGAACGAGGCAACGCTATGCGAAACTTCCCGGTTATGAGAGACTTCGGATTCCCGCGCCGGTTTGGCATTTGCCTTGCGATCGTCATTTCAGACGCCTTTGCTCCTGTCGGATGCTTGCCTGGTCAGAACGGAGACAGACGCTTCTGAGGTTGGAATTTGTAAATCTGACCGTATGTGAAGAAAGAGGAGTCCGATCTTTTCGTGCAAGGAATGGAGATCATTTTTTAACTCTTCTGACATCTCATTTGTTTGTGCGGAGGCAGGATCGTGCAGTTTCAGATCAATGGAGTGCAACATCTGCCGGATGTCCAGGACATCTTGGAGGATCTGGTCAGGCAGAAGCCAGAGGTGATCATGAATGAACCGTTCCCATTTCAGGCTGTTCATGAGGATATATTTTGCATGCCTGTTTTGGTTGGATTCGTTGATGATCCGGGTGTTAAAGTAGAGACCGATGACAAAGGTTAAAGCGGTGACAATCGCGGAAATGACCGAAGCAATCACTTCTCCATCCGGCTTGATTAAAAGTAATGAAATGATTAACAAAGAGATCGTGGCAATTCTTTCGATATGGGAATGGAACTGAGGAAAGCGCTGCCCAAACAGGCTGAAATAGACCAAAGCACAGCCGATCAAGCCCAAAATTAACATATCATAACTCAGTTTTTGCAATACTTCAGGGTCATGACTGACGAGAAATAAGATGGCAGCGATGCATACAGCCATAATCATAATGAGATATCCCAGCCATTTTAAAATTTTGAAATACATCTCTTTCCCCCGTTTTCTTAAAAATTGGTTTCAGATCGGCGCGTGGTGCACTCGCTCCCTGATCAATGCTTAAGTTTTCATTCCGGGATTGAGCCGGCATTCTTGATCGTGTCCCGGCATTTCAAGCATATCATTGGATGGATTGCAAACATATAGTGGTGAAGACGGAATATCGCATGCAAATCCCTTTTTCATTTTCGGCAGAACATAAAATTGAGGTTTAAAAAAGCGGGAAAATTAGATAAAATAATTTTGAGTGATCATAAAATATATTCTAAATAGTTATACCCCATTCTTGAATGACTGTTCAGTCAGCAAAGGAGGGCGTTCTCATGGCTGGGACAGAAAGAATTTGGCTCAAGCATTATCCTCCAGAGGTGCCGGCTAAACTGAATTATCCCGATATCCCCATTACCCGCTTCTTAATTGACGCGGCTAAGGATTTTCCTGATCGCGATGCAGTTATTTTTTTGGGAAAACGCCTCACTTTCAGTCAGCTGCTCGACCAGGTATACCGCTTTGCAAATGCCTTGAAATCATTGGGGGTTAAAAGAGGAGAGCGGGTCGGCATCATGCTTCCCAATTCACCCCAGGCGATTATCGCCTATTATGCGACGCTTTTTTTGGGAGCAGTCGTCGTCCAGATCAACCCGCTCTATATGCGAAAAGAGTTGGAGCATCAATTAAAGGATTCTGGGACCGAAACGATTGTTTGTCTTGATGCCGTCCTGCCGAAGGTCAGGGAAGTAGAACCGGTCACTGAACTGAAAAGAATCATTGTGACCGGGATCAAAGATTATCTTCCGTTCCCGAAAAATTGGCTGTTTGCGTTAAAATCAAAAATAGATGGGACATCGGTCAAGGTGGAATACAACGATCACGTTCATTCTTTTGTCAGGCTGCTAAAGAAAGCGCTTCCCAAGCCGGTTGATGCCGTGTACGAGTCGGGGGACGACCTGGCCCTGTTGCAATATACCGGCGGAACGACGGGCTTGGCCAAAGGCGCCATGCTGACCCATCGCAATTTGGTCGTCAATTGTTTACAGGCGGAAGCATGGCTGTACAAAGCGAAAAGGGGAAAGGACAAGATCCTGGGCGCTTTGCCGTTCTTTCATGTCTATGGCATGACGGTGGTGATGAATTTTGCAATTCGGCTGGCATCCACCATTATTTTGGTGCCCAAGTTTGACAGAGATTTGATTTTGCAATTAATTAACAAATACCGACCTACATATTTTCCCGGGGCACCAACCATGTATGTGGGGCTGATCAATCATCCCTCAATTGATCAGTACGATCTGTCGTCGATCGAGGCATGTCTCAGCGGGTCTGCCCCACTGCCGGTCGAAGTGCAGGAACAGTTTGAAAAGCTGACCGGAGGAAGGCTGCTGGAAGGTTACGGAATGACGGAAACTTCACCTGTGACCCATTCCAATCTCGTCTGGGAACGCGTGAAAAATTCGACGATCGGGTTGCCATGGCCGGATACGGATGCGCGCATTGTAGATCCCGAGACTGGCGAGGTGCTGCGGCCCGGAGAAGTGGGAGAGTTGCAAGTGAAAGGGCCTCAGGTGATGAAAGGATATTGGAACCGGCCGGAAGAGACAAAGCAAGTATTGAAAGACGGCTGGTTAAGCACGGGAGATATCGGGCGCATGGATGAAGACGGCTACTTTTATATTATCGACCGGAAGAAGGATACGATCATTGCCGGCGGCTTCAATATCTATCCGCGCGAAGTGGAGGAAATCCTGTTTGAGCATCCGGCGATTGAAGAGGCGTCGGTTGTCGGTGTGCCCGACCCGTATCGGGGGGAGACGGTGAAAGCTTTCATCGTGCTGAAAAAAGGACAGCAGGTGACGGAAGATGAGCTGAACCAGTTTTGCCGGGCCCGACTTGCCAGTTACAAGGTTCCGCGTTTGTATGAATTCCGCGATGAACTGCCCAAATCTTCCGTTGGCAAAGTATTGCGCCGCGTTTTGGTTGAAGAGGAAAAAGTGAAGTTGCAACAAAAAGCGCAGTAATTCCAGAAAATGCCAGAAGGAAAAGTCAAATAATACGTTTAATTATAACCTGTAAAATGTGTATAAATGCATTGACAATTGAGAAGTATTAACCTAAACTTAAATTGAATGAATAGTCATTCATCGTAAAATACTGAGAGGATTTGAGCCATGGCTAAACGGACCGGAGAAAAGTATGAAGCGATCATTGAGGCTGCCATTCGCGTGATCGCGAAATATGGCTATCACAATGCACAGGTGTCAAAGATCGCCCGTGAAGCCAAGGTGGCAGACGGTACCATTTACTTATACTTTGAAAACAAAGATGATGTACTGATCTCTTTGTTCAGTGAAAAAATGGGTTCTTTCATCACCAAGGTTGAAGAGGAGCTCAAACAGATTAAATCCCCCTCAGATCAGCTCTATAAACTGATTCAACTTCATTTTCAGCATTTGGAGCGGGATCATGAGCTCGCCCTTGTCACCCAGATCGAATTGAGGCAGTCCAATCCTGAAGTGCGCAAGGGGATTGGGGAGATCTTGAAAAGGTATTTGAATGTGATTGACCAGATCATCGAGCGTGGTATCGAAACAGGCATTTTCCGCAGCGATCTCGATGTGCGCATCACAAGGAAAATGATTTTCGGGACGTTGGATGAGACGGTGACATCATGGATTATGAACAACCATAAATACAGTTTGCTCGATCAAGTGGATGAGATTCACCGTTTGTTCATCTCTGGTATGGGGGATTAAAGAAAATCTTCGCGTAAGGTTAGGGGGAGAGTAACCATGAACATCCTTGTTTGCCTCAAACAGACTTTTGACACCGAAGAGCGCATTACCATTGAGAATGGCCGCATCAGCGAAGACGGGGTGGAGTTTGTCATCAACCCTTATGATGAATATGCCGTGGAAGAAGCCATTCGCCTCAAGGAGAAGCACGGCGGCGAGGTGACGGTGATCACGATCGGGCCGGAGCGCGCGGAACAAGCTTTGCGCACGGCGATGGCGATGGGTGCTGACAAAGGGGTGATCGTGGACATCGAAGAATTGGAAGAAGAGCCGGATGAACATACCATTGCAAAAATCCTGGCTGCCACCATCAAGGAAGAGGATCTCGCCTTCGATATTATCCTGTGCGGTTATATGGCCGTGGATGACGGCTCGGCACAAGTGGGGCCGCGTTTGGCAGAGCTTTTGGAAATCCCCCATATTTCCACTATTACCAAGCTGGATATCGATGGGAACAAAGTGTCGGTGGAAAAAGATGTGGAGGGGGATGTCGAGCTGATTGACTCCAGTCTTCCGATCCTGGTCACGGCCCAACAGGGGCTGAACGACCCGCGTTATCCTTCGCTTCCGGGTATTATGAAAGCAAAAAAGAAACCGCTTACGCGCTTGGAATTGGATGATCTCGATCTGGACGAAGAAGAGATCGCTGCCAAAACGGAAACGATCGATGTCTTCCTTCCGCCGAAAAAACAAGCGGGGAAAATCCTGCAAGGGGATATTAAAGACCAAGCAAAAGAACTGGTTCAACTGCTTAGGAACGAAGCGAAAGTGATTTAACAGCGAGGGGGAACGAATTCATGAGCAGAAACGTACTTGTGTTGGCCGATGTCCGCGATGGCAAATTGCGCAACGTGAGTCTGGAATCCCTGGCGGCAGCCCGTAAAGTGGCAGAAGGAGGGAGCGTGACAGCCGCCGTGTTTGGCAGCTTTGCCAAAGACCTGGTTGATCCGCTTGCCGAGCATGGGGCTGACAAAGTACTCGTCGTTACCAATCATGAATTGGATCAGTATACGACCGATGGTTATTTCGCCGCCTTTAAAAAGGTGATTGAACATATAAACCCGGATGTGATCTTCACCGGGCATACCGCCGTCGGCAAAGATCTGTCCCCGCGAATTGCGGCACGCTTGGGATTGGGGCTTGTTTCCGACGTGACCAGAGTTGAGCTTGAAGAAGGACGAATCGTCTTTACCCGGCCGATCTATGCCGGAAAAGCGTTTGTGAAGAAAGTGTTCAAAGAAGGTACGGTTTTTGCCACGCTTCGGCCCAACAATATTGAAAAGGGAGAAGCGGATTCAGGGCGCAAGGCCAACGTTGAGGAATTGCGAGTAGATGTACCGGCTGATCTCTTGCGCACCATTGTAAAAGATGTGGTTAAAAAATCGACTGACGGAGTCGATCTTTCCGAAGCGAGAATCATTGTTTCCGGCGGGCGCGGTGTCAAAAGCGCAGACGGTTTCAAGCCGCTGGAGGAATTGGCCAGCCTTCTCGGAGGTGCTGTCGGGGCTTCGCGCGGTGCCTGCGATTCCGGTTATTGTGATTATGCCCTGCAGATCGGGCAGACCGGGAAAGTGGTTACACCTGATTTGTACATTGCATGCGGAATTTCCGGGGCGATTCAGCATCTGGCGGGCATGTCAAACTCCAAAGTGATCGTGGCCATCAACAAAGATCCGGAAGCACCGATATTCCAGGTGGCTGATTACGGGATCGTCGGCGATTTGTTTGAAGTGGTCCCTCTGTTGACAGAGGAGTTTAAAAAACTGCTCGCCCAGAATTAAAAATCATCAGCAATCATTCGCAAGCTGGAGCACAATATGATTATTGTGCTCTTTGCTGTATTGTCACCGTCTGGAATGGTTGTAACTTTTTTTTTTCAAGTGGTATACTATCTCTGTAGAACAGTCTATATGGCTTGTTCGGTTTGCAGGTTTGCAACAGATTATGAGGAGGATTTTTCAAATGGCTATTGTAGAAATTACAGATCAAACTTTTAATAAAGAAGTCGAATCTGCTGATGCCGGTTCGGTATTGGTCGATTTTTGGGCACCATGGTGCGGTCCGTGCCGCATGTTGGCTCCGATCCTGGAAGAAGTGGACGGTGAAATGGGCGATCAGGTGAAAATCGTAAAAGTGAATGTGGATAACAGCCCGGAAACAGCCGGCAAGTTCGGGGTAATGAGCATTCCGACCCTGATGCTCTTCAAAAACGGCGAAATGGTTTCCAAAGCCGTCGGGCTGCAACCGAAAGAACAACTGGTTGCCTGGATTAAAGAGCACATCTAAACCGGAACAAAAGCGATTTATAAGAAAAAATGCCACCAGAGCCAAGCTGGTGGCATTTTACTATTCATCGTCTTTGCGCTCGGTTGACGGGGAATCCGGATCAGATTTCTTAATGGAAAAGGAAACATCCGCATCGTCTGTTGCCGGGGCGGCAGGTTCGGCCTCCACATTGACAATCAATGGGCGCAAATATTTATGATATCGATAGGCGATCATCAAAGTGATGATCATCATGATGAACGGAGTGATTGCGATCTGGAGCAGGAACTGAATCAGCTCCATCACAGCGAGCACACCCTGATTTCCCGAATTTCCGAGAAAGACGAAGACAAAGCTGACCAGTAAGTAAACAACCACGATTGCAACAGTCAACAACATGGCGAAGAAGAAACTTCCAAACACCCGGCCGAACGCTTTGGTGAAAAGCCGGAAGGATTTTTTGAGTGATAAGATCATCAGTATCTTCGCTGATCAGAATATAGGGAGCATGCATGAAGGCCAGGCCCAAAATGAAGAAACCGATCAGTCCGATCAGAATCAATAATGCGCCGATGACAGGCGAATTCATCCCGGCTGCGATAATTCCGATTAACAGCAGCAAGCCTGGCACGAGATATGCTAAACTAGACAAGAGGTATACGAGAAAGGCTTTCAGCATGTATTTGAAGCCTTTGCTGAAATATGTAGAGATGTCTGATTTGTTTTCCGCGACAGCCTGGACGGCGACGCTGATCGACCCGGCGTTTTGAAATGCTTCGAGAAGCAAGTACAAAATCCCGCCGATGAGCAGAAACAGGAGCAGGATCAATAACGTGCCGGACGAGAAAAAGGAATCGAGCATCGGGATGATCTCGTCACCGGTCATGGTGTCCAGACTGATTCCCGATGGCAGTGATCCGACCAGGAGAGCACCGCCGACAATCATGAGCGCAAAGAAGAAGAGAACAAAAATAAAGGCTCCAACAATGCCGACCGCAAGCGATCCGACCAGGTTGGAGAGCCATACTTTGACTCCGTGCTGACGCAGAATATCGGAAAAACGTAACACGAAGAAAATTCCTCCTTTAGTTAAGATAAGATAAATATACCATGTTTGCATATCTAGATAACCAATAATATTTTAAAGTTTTTTATATGTTGAAAGAGGGGTATCATGGGACTGATTCAGGATAAGCTGGCTCTTTTGCCCGAGCAACCGGGATGCTACCTGATGAAAAATAAAGATGGGGAAATTATTTATGTCGGCAAGGCAAAGAGCTTGAAAAACCGGGTTCGTTCTTACTTTACCGGCAGTCATGACGGAAAAACGCAACGATTGGTCATGGATATCGCCGATTTTGAATATATCGTGACCGGCAGCCCTCTGGAAGCTCTCATCTTGGAGTGCAATCTGATCAAGAAGCACCGGCCGCGTTACAATATCATGCTGAAGGATGACAAGTCTTACCCTTACCTGCGCCTGACCAAGGAGCGTCACCCGCGCCTGGAAGTGACGCGAAATCTGAAGAAAGACGGTTCACGGTATTTTGGCCCTTATCCCCATGCAGGGGCGGCGCAGCACACCAAAAAATTACTTGATCGCTTGTTTCCGCTCAGAAAGTGCAAAACGATTCCCAAACGCGTTTGTTTGTATTACCATATGGGGCAATGCTTGGCTCCCTGTGAATTTGAAGTGAATAAAGAGGAGTATGAAGCGATCACTCAAAAGATTACCCGCTTTTTGAACGGCGGTTATCCGGAACTGAAGCGGGAGCTGAAGAAAAAGATGGAAGAAGCAGCCGAAAGGCTGGAGTTTGAGCGGGCCAAAGAGTACCGGGATCTGCTCCGGGATATTGAGGCGACGATGGAGAAGCAAAACATTGTCTTTCAGGATCAAATTGATCGTGACGTGTTTGGTTATGCGGCCGAAAAGGGGCTTATGTGTGTTCAGGTCTTTTTCGTGCGCCAGGGGAAATTGATCGAGCGCGAAGTTTCCATTTTCCCTCACCATCAAGAGCCGGAAGAGGATTTTTTGACGTTTGTCGCCCAGTTTTACCACGAAATGCCCGGCCTGCCGAAGGAGATTCACCTGCCACAGGGAATCGATCTCGAACTGTTACAGGGTCTTTTGCCCGAGGTTCACGTGCAGATTCCGCAGCGCGGGGTGAAGGCAAATCTGGTGAACATGGCGATGGAAAATGCACGGATCGCTCTCAAGGAGCGGTTCCAACTGATGGAAAGAGACGAAGAGAAAACCGTCCGCGCCCTGGAGAATTTGGCAGAAGTTCTTGGCATCGGATTGCCGCGCCGCATTGAAGCTTTTGACAACTCCAACATTCAGGGAACCGATCCCGTTTCAGCGATGGTGTGCTTCATTGACGGAAAACCGGCGAAAAAGGAGTACCGAAAGTTTAAAATCCGCACAGTCGACCAGCCGGATGATGTGAAAACGATGCGGGAAGTGATCCGGCGGCGCTATACCCGCGTGTTGAAGGAAAATCTTCCGTTGCCGGATCTGATTCTGGTCGATGGCGGAAAGGGACAGATCAACGCGGCGCGTGATGTGCTTGAAAACGAGCTCGGCCTTTATATTCCGTTGGCCGGTATGGTAAAAGACGACAAACACCGGACGGCGGGGCTAATCGCCGGGGATCCGCCGCAAAATGTGAATTTAAAGCGGGGGAGTCAAGAATTTTATCTGATCGGGCGCATTCAGGAAGAGGTTCACCGCTTTGCCATCACCTTCCACCGGCAGACGAGGGGGAAACACCTGCTCGAATCGGCACTGGACAAGATTCCCGGAATTGGGCCCAAGCGGAAGCAGCAACTGTATCGTCATTTTGGCTCCATCGCTAAAATGAGGGAAGCATCCGTCGAGGAGTTTCGCAAAGCGGGAATCGGGGATAAGCTGGCGCATACGATCAAGGAATCACTGCGCAATACAGAGTAACCTGCTCTTTGCATCGCAAGGGGCGGGACTTTTTTATTTCAAACATTTTATGATTATTTTTTTGATAACTTGTATCATTTTTACATTTGCTATATCTTTTTTTTAGGGGATCAATTTCAATTTCTGAAACTTTTTCCTTTTGCCCGCTGGTATAATAGAATTAAACCATTTTGCCGGGAGGTTGCCATGACAGGATCAGATAAGCAGCTACATAAACTGGAGACGATGGATCCGCTTGAATTTTTGGGCCAGTTCACAGGCGGACAGCCTGTTGCCAAACCGCTGGGCCAGTTGGTTTATGACCTGAAAAAAAATTATGCTTTCTCCAATGGTGTGATCAATGCTTTGTTTCAGGTATGCCTGGAGGAAAATGATTATAAAATCGTTCGTTCCCATGTGATGAACATGGCAGAGCGGCTGGGGACGGCAATGGTGCGAACCGCGCAGGATGTTTTTGCTTATCTGCAGGCAGATTCCAGGCAAAGCAAAACCGGGAACAGACAGAAAACGCGAAATTTCGACAGTTTTAACTCTGAATATGTGGAGACCAATATCGCCCTGATTGCCAGACAACTTCATGAAGTGCGCCAGGAAGTGAATATCCGGTTCCAGCAGATTCAAAAACAGCTGGACCGCATCGAAAGCCAGTTGGGGCAATTGACAGATTTGTTTAAATAACGGAAAGCCAAATCCAACGATCGTTATGTTCAACTTTGCATAGCGGTCTTTTTTGCTTTATGGAGAGGGTTGCCCAGGCGAAGGTTTTTTTTGCTTTTTGCAGAACGCCATAAGAGGATATAGAAATTTTCTATCTTGAACTCATCGACTATGCAGGAAAGGAAGGAAAGAATGATGAGAACGGGAGTGGTGATCGGAGGGGGAGTAGCGGGACTTGTTACGGCCATCCAGTTAGCCGCCCGCGGAGTAAAAGTGACGCTCTTTGAAAAAGAAGCGGCCTTGGGCGGGAGATTTCGCTCTGTGCAGGCGGGGGATTACTTTTTCGATACGGGTTCCTCAACGGTTCTGATGCCCTGGGTTTTTGAACGCTTCATGCGTCAGTCAGGAGAGTCTGAGCCATTGCCCTTTGTTCCGCTTGAGGTCAACAGCCGCCATTTTTTTTATAACAAAACCATTGTTGATTTATCGGCAGACCCTGATATTATGGCTGAACAGCTGGACGGGTTTTCACCGGAGGACCGGCAGGGGTTTCTCGATTATCTCACAGAAACAGGCCGGCTCTATGAGACGGTGGAAGAGTGGATGCTGGAAGAGAGCGGAGGGCAGGGCGGTAAACGGTTTTCGGCGAAGTGGCTCAAAGCGTGGTTTTCCATTCATCCTTTTGTTTCCCTCGACTCGTTTCATCGCCGCTTTTTCTCAGATCCCCGTTTGATTGCCATGATGAATCGCTTGGTGACCGGCGGCCGGGTTTCACCCTATGAAGCCCCTTCGTTTCTTTCCTTTATCGCTTATTTGCATCTGGTGCAAGGAACCTGTTTTGTGGAAGGGGGGAGCGGCCGGTTGATTGAGCTGTTGGAGAAACGGGCCAGATCGCTGGGGGTTGCGATTCATCTGAACTGTCCGGTGGAAAGGATTCTTGTCTCCGGCAGCCATGTGGCAGGGGTCCGGGCAAAAGAAGAGAACTGGAGCGCGCAATTGGTGGTTTCCGCCGTTGACAATATACAGACACAAACGGAATTGCTCGAACGAACGAAGGTCAAGCACTCAGACCAGCCGGGCAGTTCCGCTTTTCTCTGCCTGTGGGGCGTCAAGCAGCCGTTTCCTTTTTTGCACCATCACAATTATTTTTATCCGAGCGATTACTGGCGGCATGATATTGACTTGTTTGATCAGCAAAGATGGACGGAGTCGCCCATTATCTATGTGGGGAATCCATCTGCTTCCGGACAGGGGAGAGTGGCGACGGAAAGCCGTTTGCATGTGAAGGTGAACGTGCCGCTTCGGAAGATGGACAATGAGAAGCCGTCTTACACCGCTTATCGCGATCTTTTGCTTTTTCTGCTGGAAAAGGTGTGGGGGTTGAAAGGATTGGAGGAATCCTTGGAAGTGGAAGAGGTATATGGGCCGGATGAGTTGGATTTACGGATTGGTACGCAGGAGGCGGTATCGCCCGGGAAAATGGTCCGTCGTTTCCGGCCCCGGTTCCACGATCCGATCCGGGACCGGCAGATAAAAGGGCTTTACTATACGAGTTCTGTGGCCGATTTTGCCGAAGATCCTTCCTTTGCCGCATTGGGTGGTATTCGGACGGCAAAGCGGATCGAGGAGGATTGGAAGGGGGAAATGAGAGCCGGAGCAGTCAGGTGAGTGCAGCTTTTATAAGATGATGTGCATGATTATTCATTTTTGCTGAGGATCACTCGTGGACACACATGCTGCCGGAAAAAATCGAGCGCCGGTGATTGGAGGCGGCCCTGAAACCGGAACCGAAAGTTGCTTTCATGGAAAAGCATCTTGCAAAATCGCTTGAGACTTGCCCCGATCCAAACATTCTGCGGTGATATTTGCTGCCGTTTGCACGTGAGCGCCGCTGATGGGATCGACAGGGAAAAGGAAATAAATGAGACCAAAATTCTATTATTGCGTATAAATATTGGATATGTTATCATCTGAACAACAATTGAAATGAAATGACTCGCTGATCATGTGGAATAGAGGTGCGGCTTTTATCAGTACTTGTCTGGAGTTCGGGGACGAGGAAGGACAGGGAAAGGAAAATGCCGCCGAAGTTTGTTTTGGGTTGCCGGCCCGAAGCAGGCTGGTACCGTGCCCGAACAGGGGCGGTATTGTCACAGAAGCCACTGCTTTTGTGGAGCGCTAATCCGCAGGGAACGAGCGAACTGGAGCATTGGTAGGTACAAGGCGACAGCTAGCGACTCTCTGCTGTGGCCTTCTGTTTTTTTTTCAGGAGAGTAGTGGATGAGCGAGTACCGAGCAGAGAGGAGAGGAACAATGAGCATCGTCGTGCAAAAATTTGGCGGCACCTCAGTCGGCAGCATCGAGCGCATTCGTGCCGTGGCAGAGATCGTTGCGAAAACGGCGGCAAAAGGACACCAGTGCGTAGTCGTGGTTTCGGCCATGGGGAAATCAACAGACCAGCTTGTCGCAATGGCGAAAGAAATCAGTGAAAATCCTTCACCTAGGGAGATGGACATGCTCTTGACGACGGGGGAGCAAGTGAGCATCGCCTTGCTGTCGATGGCACTGCAGGAAAAGGGGCTGAAGGCCCGTTCGATGACGGGATGGCAGGCCGGGATTGAAACCGATCACGTTCACGGGAAAGCGATGGTTCGCCATGTGAACACGGATGCGATTCTGAACTGCCTGAATCGGGGCGAAGTGGTTGTCGTGGCCGGTTTCCAGGGGCTCTCCCCAAACAGCGAGATCACGACGCTCGGGCGCGGAGGTTCCGACACGACCGCGGTGGTCTTGGCGGCGGCCCTGAAAGCAGAGTATTGCGAGATTTATACTGATGTCACCGGCGTCTTTACGGCTGATCCCCGGATTGTTCCCAGCGCGAGAAAGATGGAAGAGATCTCGTATGAAGAGATGCTGGAGCTGGCGCATTTGGGCGCGGGGGTGCTGCATCCCCGTTCCGTCGAGGCAGCGCTCATCAATCAGGTTGATCTGATCGTGCGCTCCAGCTTTGTCGATGAACCGGGAACTTGGGTGAAGGAGGAAAGCACAATGGAACAGGAATTAAATGTGAGAGGGATCGCTCACGATCTCAATGTGGCCAGGATTAAAGTATTGGGATTGCCCAACCATGAACATACATTAACCCGGTTGTTCAGTCTTCTGGCCGACGCGCACATCAATGTGGATATTATCGTGCAAAGTGAACATGATCAGGAAACCATCGATGTCGCCTTCAGCGTCGCCGAAAACGAGGGAGCGGAAGCAGAGCGGGTTCTGCAAAGCGCCAAAGAGGAGCTGAACTTTGTCAAAATTTTGGCGGAGTCCGGTTTGGCCAAGGTATCGGCGGTAGGGGTAGGCATGATGACCAAGCCGGGGGTTGCCGCCAAAATGTTTTCCTGCTTGAGTGAAGCCGGAGTCCGGGTCAAAATGGTTTCCACATCTGAAATCAAAATCTCGTGCGTAATTGACCGTGAACTTGCAAAAACGGCGGTTCAGCGGCTTCACACTGCGTTTGGGCTGGATGGGCACGAGGAAACGGCGTCGGGAAAAAAGAATTAAACCCTTCCGTTGTGTAAAGATCATTTGACCGGCATTCACCTGGTTGCAGGTGAACCTGCCGGTTTTTTTATGGAATCGGCTTGACTGAAAACAATTGTTTAAGGGATGATTAAAATGATTAAGAAATTGCATTATATATGAAAATATTTTTTTATTCAGATGCCCGTTGCCTTGGAGGTGGAAAGCTTGCTGCGCTACATTTTGGGCCGCATTGTTCAGATGGTGGTTACGCTGTGGGTGATTGCGACCATCACCTTTCTCATGATGAAAGCGATTCCGGGAGACCCTTTTTCAAGCGATAAAAAACTTCCGGAAGAAGTGCTTCACAACCTGCGGGCGTACTATCACCTGGATGAACCCGTTTCGGTTCAATATTTGGTGTATATGAAGGATTTACTCACCTTTGATTTGGGATTTTCGATAAAAGATCAGACCCGGACGGTGAATGACATTATTGCCGACGGTTTTCCGGTTTCCGCGCAACTGGGAGCACAAGCGCTGGTCGTGGCCATCATTGCCGGCGTCATTCTCGGCGCAGTGGCCGCCCTTCGGCAAAATCGCCTGACGGACTATGCGGCAATGGTTATGGCCGTCCTGGGGATTTCGATTCCCAGTTTTGTGTTGGCTCCCCTGCTCCAGAAGTATCTGGGAGTCGAATGGGAATTGCTGCCCGTGGCCAGATGGGAGGGATTCACCTCGACCATCATGCCGACCATCACCCTGGCGGCCTTACCGCTGGCGACCATAACGCGGTTAATGCGCGCGAGCATGGTGGAAGTGCTGACCCAGGATTATATCCGGACCGCCCGGGCCAAAGGGCTGCCACCCGGCCGGGTGATTTTGCGGCATACCCTGCGCAATTCCATCTTGCCGGTGGTGACAATTCTCGGCCCGATTTCCGTAGGGGTATTGACAGGCAGCTTTGTAATTGAAAACATTTTTTCCATGCCGGGAATCGGCCGGTATTTTGTCGACAGCATTTCCAATCGCGATTATCCGATGATCATGGGCATCACCCTGTTTTATTCCGCCTTGCTCATCTTTGTCAACTTTCTGGTGGATCTCGCTTACGGCTGGATTGATCCGCGGATTCAGATCACGAAAAAGGGGGAGAGGTAAAGTGGAACCGGCAACCGATCAAACGCGTTTTCTTCCCTCTGTCCGGTCGCGTACCGAACTGGAAAAGATCAGCCGCCCGCATACAACCTATTGGCAGGATGTTTGGCGGAGGCTGAGAAAAAACATTCTGGCGATGACCGGACTTGTCCTGATATTGCTGATCGCCCTGATGTCTATTTTCGGTCCGATGATCTCCCCTTATGATTACAGTGATCAAAACTTGAAAGACGGCATCAATCTGGAACCTTCCGGCGAGCATTGGTTCGGGACGGACGATTTGGGGCGGGATGTTTTTGTCCGCGTCTGCGAAGGGGGACGAATCTCCCTGACGATCGGGCTGATGGCCGCATTGATCGATCTGCTGATCGGGGTGATCTATGGAGGGATTGCCGGTTATCGGGGAGGGAGAACCGATGAAGTGATGATGCGAATCGTTGATATTTTATGGGGACTGCCTTATTTATTGACGGTCATTTTGCTCATGGTGGTCATGCCGCCGGGGTTGGGAACGATTATTCTCGCGCTGACCGTGACCGGATGGCTGAATATGGCCCGCTTGGTAAGGGGACAGGTTCTTCAGTTGAAAGAACAGGAGTTTGTGCTGGCCGCCCGGACTCTCGGAGCCGGTACAAAACGGATTTTGTTCAAGCATCTGATTCCGAATGCCATGGGCCCGATCATCATCATGCTCACCTTGACCGTCCCGTCGGCCATCTTTGCCGAAGCGTTTTTAAGTTTTTTGGGATTGGGTGTCCAGGCACCGATTGCCAGCTGGGGAACGATGATCAACGATTCACTGATCACGATTCTTTCCGGTGAATGGTGGCGCCTCTTTTTTCCCTCGTTGTTCCTCTGTATCACAATGCTTGCTTTTAACGCCCTCGGTGACGGACTGCGTGACGCGCTTGATCCGAAGATGCGCAAATAGAAAGGAAGAGAAAAATGGGGACGAATCCGCTTTTGGAGGTAAGCGATTTGCACATTTCGTTTCAGGTGGACGGCGGGGAAGTGCAGGCGGTCCGCGGTGTTACTTTTGCCTTGCACAAAGGGGAGATGCTGGCGGTAGTCGGTGAATCGGGCAGCGGCAAAAGCGTCACCGCCTTGTCGCTGATGCGGCTCATCCCTGATCCCCCGGGCCGGATCAAGCAGGGGAAAATCATGTTTGACGGCAAGGATTTGACAAAACTCTCCGAGCGGGAAATGTTTCAAATCCGTGGCTCAAAGATCGCGATGATTTTTCAGGATCCGATGACTTCCTTAAATCCGACCATGACCGTGGGAAGACAGATTATTGAAGGGATCCGCTGGCATCAGCAGACGGGCGTGACCGAAGCGAAAGAAAAAGCGGTGGAAATGCTGAAATTGGTCGGAATTCCCAATCCGGAAAAAAGATTGACGCAATACCCGCACGAATTTAGCGGCGGAATGCGCCAGCGGGTGATGATCGCCATGGCCCTCGCTTGCAATCCGCAAGTCCTGATCGCCGACGAACCGACGACGGCACTGGATGTTACGATTCAGGCCCAGATCCTGGAGCTGATGAAAAAACTTCAGCGGGAAACGGATACGGCGATTATTCTCATCACGCATGATCTGGGGGTTGTCGCGGAAACCGCAGATCGCGTTGCGGTGATGTACGGGGGACGGCTGGTGGAAACCGGCGGGGTGGAAGAAATATTTGCGGATGCGCGCCATCCCTACACCTGGGGATTACTTGATTCCATGCCGCGCTTGGATCTGCCGCGTGACCGGCATCTGGAACCGATTCCCGGCTCGCCCCCCGACTTGTTCTCTCCTCCAGCCGGTTGTCCATTTGCCGACCGCTGTCCTCATGCCATGAATATCTGTCATGAAGAAATGCCGCCGGTCACCCAGATTACCTCCACCCATCAGGTTTTTTGCTGGCTGGAAGATCCGGCTGCGCCATCGGTAGAGAGGAAAAAGCGAATCATCGGCTGAGTTTCCCGAAAAGGCAGTGCATTTCTCCGATTGAGAGACAGCAGCTTGACACCCGGGCAGTTTGGCGATATGATCAGAATGATGAATGAAGAAAAATTGAAAATTCTTCTTATCCAGAGTGGCGGAGGGACTGGCCCGATGAAGCCCGGCAACCTCGCTATGATCATTAGCGGTTGGTGCCAATTCCTGCAGAACGCAGAATCGTTCTGAGAGATGAGAAGAGGCTTGAAGATAAATAGCGTGAGCAAAGAAGCCCTCTTCTTTTTGAAGAGGGTTTTCTGTTTTCATGACATAGGTCTTTTACCTAAAATCATTGGAGGAATGAGGATGTTGACACGGGCCATCAGCCGGAAAAATACAGAAAAAATCGGTTCGCTGCAATTGGAGTCCGGTGAAAAACTCGCTGAGGTGGAAGTGGCGTACGAGCTGGCGGGAAAATGGACGCTTGAAAAGGATAACGTGATTGTCGTTTGTCATGCATTGACGGGGGATACTCACACCGTCGGGGATGAACAGTCACCGGGCTGGTGGGACGGCTTGATCGGGCCTGGAGGCTATATCGACACGCAGCGGTATGCAGTGATCACCATGAACACGCTCGGCGGGTGCAACGGGAGCACGGGGCCTTCCTCACCCCATCCGGAGACAGGCACTCCTTATGGAAGCCGTTTTCCCAAAGTGACCATCCGGGATATGGTCAAGGCCCAATACATTTGCCTTGAAAAATTGGGGATCAGACACGTGAAAGCGGTGATCGGGGGATCGATGGGAGGCATGCTGGCCCTCGAATGGGCGGTGATGTACCCCGACTTTATGGACGCCTGCATTCCGATTGCGACCGGGGCAACCTTGTCCTCGCTGTCGATGGCTCATAACGAAATCGGGCGCCGGGCGATCATGCTGGATCCGCAGTGGCAAGGCGGGGATTATTACCCGGGTTCCGGCCCCCTCAACGGGTTATCGACGGCACGCATGGTGGGCATGGTCACTTACCGGACCGAAGATTTATTTGAACGGCGCTTCCGCCGGGAGGGAGAAGAAAATCCTTATTTGCAGGTTGAGAGCTATTTGCGGTACCAAGGTGAAAAACTGGTCAGCCGGTTTGATGCCAATTCCTATCTCCTGTTTCTTTCCGCAATGGACGGGCATGATATCGGGCGGGGACGCGGTGGAATCGAGAAAGCAGTCGAGATGATCCGCGCCAGGATCTTAACGATCGGGATTACGGAAGATATGTATTTTCCGGTCAGGCAGCAGCGTTCCTTTCATCAGCTTTGTTTAAATAAAGGGAAAAACGCAGTTTACCATGAATTTTCATCATATTACGGACATGATGCCTTTTTGGTGGAATTTAACCAATTTGGCTCCAAAATACGGCAATTTTTGGAGGTAAGCGGCTAGTTTCCCCCCCTTGATGGTTCCTTGACGGTACTTCCATTTCGGGAGTAAAATAAATACCGAGTTGAAACCCTTTTCTATTATTGTTATTTTGGAAGAGTTTTCAATTCTCTTTACTGCGATTATGACCTGGATTGGAGGCAAAAGATGAGCACGCAACGCAGTTTTTTCAACCGTCGGATACACTCGTTGCTGGGCGTAATACCGGTGGGCTTTTTTTTACTTGAACACTTGTATACCAACTATTACGCCACCAAAGGGGCAGGCGCTTTTGTAGAGCAGGTTAAGTGGCTTTGGCATATTCCCATCTTAACTGTTCTGGAAATCGTTTTTATTTTCTTGCCTCTTTTGTATCACGGGATTTACGGTTTGTATATCGCTTTTCGGGCGAAAAACAATGTGGGGAACTTTGGTACATTCCGCAACTGGATGTTCCTTCTGCAACGGGTTACCGGCGTGATCACGTTGATTTTCGTCATTTGGCACGTCTGGGAAACGCGGGTTCATGTGGCGCTGGATCATTTGACAGCGGAACAACTGGCGGAACTCATGGCAACGATCCTGCAAAATCCGGTTTTCCTGACCCTGTACCTGATCGGATTGATCTCCGCCGTCTTCCACTTCAGCAATGGAATGTGGGCGTTTCTCGTCAGCTGGGGGGTAACGGTCGGACCGCGCGCACAAAGGGTATCCACCTGGGTCTGGGGCGTTGTTTTCGTGATCGTTTCCTACATGGGTGTGTCTTCGCTGTTAGCATTTGCAAGACCAGAATTCATCCAACAATTGGCACAGCATTAGAAGGGAGCACATGCCAATGAATGAAAAAATCATTGTTGTAGGCGGCGGGCTGGCCGGTTTAATGGCTACGCTCAAGGCGGCTGAAGCAGGCGCCGATGTTCAACTCTTTTCCCTTGTCCCCGTAAAGCGCTCTCACTCCGTGTGTGCACAGGGAGGCATCAATGGTGCTGTGAATACCAAAGGAGAAGGGGACTCCCCGTGGGAACACTTCGATGATACGATCTACGGCGGCGACTTTTTGGCAAACCAACCGCCGGTAAAAGCGATGTGCGAAGCGGCACCGGGAATCATTTATCTGATGGACCGGATGGGTGTGCCATTCAACCGCACACCGGAAGGGTTGATCGATTTCCGTCGCTTTGGCGGAACCAAACACCACCGTACTGCCTACGCGGGTGCAACCACCGGGCAGCAGCTTTTGTATGCGCTTGATGAACAAGTGCGCCGCTACGAAGTGGAAGGACGCGTTACTAAATATGAGTATTGGGAGTTTCTGAGAATTTTGCAGGATGACGCAGGAGTATGTCGGGGGATTGTTGCGCAAAATTTAAGAAGCAGTGAAATTGTGGCATTCCCGGCAGATGCGGTCATTCTGGCGACCGGCGGACCGGGAATTATCTTTGGTAAATCGACCAACTCCATGATCAATACCGGTACGGCGGCGAGCGCTGTTTATCAGCAAGGGGCTTATTATGCCAACGGCGAGTTTATCCAGATTCACCCGACAGCGATTCCGGGAGATGACAAACTTCGCCTGATGTCGGAATCGGCCCGGGGAGAAGGCGGACGCGTCTGGACCTATAAGGACGGAAAACCGTGGTATTTCCTCGAAGAGTGGTATCCAGCCTATGGAAACCTGGTACCGCGTGACATTGCCACACGCGCCATTTTTAAAGTGTGTGTGGATATGAAACTGGGGATCAACGGCGAAAACATGGTCTATCTGGACCTCTCGCACAAAGATCCGAAAGAATTGGATATCAAACTCGGCGGTATTATTGAGATTTATGAGAAATTCATGGGAGAGGACCCGCGCAAAGTCCCGATGAAAATTTTCCCTGCCGTTCACTACTCGATGGGCGGATTGTGGGTTGATTATAACCAAATGACCAACATCCCCGGCCTGTTTGCAGCCGGCGAATGCGATTATCAGTATCACGGGGCGAACCGTCTGGGCGCAAACTCGCTCCTGTCCAGCATTTTCGGCGGAATGGTGGCTGGCCCGAAAGCGATCGAATATGTGCGTGGCCTTGACAAACACATTGATTCAATTGATGCCAGCCAGTTTGAGTCCCAAGTGAAAGCCGAAGAGGAAAAATACGAAAACATCCTCAAAATGGACGGGACCGAGAATGCATATGTTCTGCACAAGGAACTGGGCGAATGGATGACCAACAACGTGACCATCGTGCGTTACAACGACCGCTTGAAGAAAACGGATGAAAAGATCCAGGAACTGATGGAGCGCTATCAGAATATCAGCATGGTTGATACCAGCAAATGGAGCAACAGCGCAGCATCGTTTACCCGCCAGCTGTGGAACATGCTGCAACTGGCCCGCGTCATCACCATTGGTGCCTACAACCGGAATGAAAGCCGCGGGGCTCACTATAAACCTGATTTCCCTGATCGTAACGATGAAGAGTGGCTGAAAACAACCAAGGCGAAATTCACTCCGGAAGGTCCTGAATTTGAGTATGAACCGGTCGACATTTCTCTGATCAAGCCTCGTCCGCGTCGCTATGATGTGGATAAGGGAGGGAACAAAAAACAATGAGCGAACAACAATTTGTACACCTCATCGTCACACGGCAGGACGGTCCGGATGGAAAGCCGTACAAAGAAGAGTTTAAAATCCCTTATCGAAAAAACATGAATCTTATTTCTGCGTTAATGGAAATTCAGCGCAATCCGGTCAATTCCAAAGGCGAAAAAGTGTCTCCGGTACAGTGGGAATCCAACTGTTTGGAAGAAGTTTGCGGTGCGTGCTCCATGGTGATCAACGGCAAACCCCGTCAGGCGTGCACGGCTTTGATCGATAAACTGGAACAGCCGATTCGCGTTGAACCGATGAAAACTTTCCCGGTCGTACGCGATTTGGTTGTCGACCGCAGCCGCATGTTTAACGCGCTGAAACGCGTAAAAGCGTGGATTCCGATCGACGGGACGTATGATCTTGGTCCGGGGCCGCGCATTGCGGAAAACGAGCGGCAATGGCGTTATGAGTTGTCCAAGTGCATGACCTGCGGCGTCTGTCTGGAAGCTTGTCCAAACGTCAATACGAAATCTGATTTTATCGGTCCGTTTGTCGTCGGACAAGTCCAGCTCTTCAACTCCCACCCGACAGGGGCCATGAACAAGGAAGAGCGCCTTGAGGCATTGCTGGGCGAAGGCGGTTTGCAAGAATGCGGAAACTCACAAAACTGCGTTCGTGCCTGTCCCAAAGGCATCCCGCTTACCACTGCGATTGCCAAGTCCAACCGCGATGCAACCAAACACATGTTTAAAAAATGGTTGTCTTTCTAAGAAAGTGGCCGTCAGCGACATGCTGGCGGTTTTTTCTGTATAAAAAAGGAACCACTGATTCGTGGTTCCCGTTCATTTCGATTAATTCTTTTTGTCCGAAGCGTTGGTGAAAAATTCTCCGATCGAGCTGAAGAAATCTCCCAGCCATTCAAAGATCGTATCGATAATTCCCTGTGTCGTATCCGAGTTCAGGATATCCTTAATGTCGCCGCGCAGGCTTTGCAATTGGCTGCTGATTTGATCCCAGTCGATTCCAAGTTTGTTGAAGTTCTGTGCGTATTGAACAAGGTTATTGATGGTTTCCTGGTTCAGGTTAATATTGAAATCGTTCGATACATTAACGATAATGTCACGATAATCCTGCGGGGTTTCCGGTTTTTGATCGGAGACCTCTTCTTTTACTTTATTGATGAACTGCACTGCTTTGTTCGGATCTTTGATCTGGTCAGCCAGCTGGGAGGTGACGACGATTTCTTCGTTGGCCACTTCTTTTTTGTTTTCATCGATTTTTTGCCCGGTTGCCGTTTCAAATGCTTTGATGATCCCGGTCAGACCAGCTGTTCCCGATACACGGAACGGAGCTGTCACATAAATATCAGCATCTTTGATACCTGCGGTGATCGCGGCATTTGCATACATGCTGGGTGTGATATTGGTGATGTTTTTTGTTTTGACCGAGATGCCTCCGGAGTTGTTTATCGTGATTTTAGCGGAGGAAATCGCTTTGGTTCCGATGACATTATCACTTAAGTATTTCCCTAAATATTGGTGTTCTTCCTGGTTGGTCACATCGACGATCCGCACATTGCCGGAATTTTCATCGACACCCATTTCTGCCAAGATATTGTCACGTTGCGTACCTGTCAAGTCTTTACCCAAAGTGACAACGGTCTGCGCTTCAATGGCATCAGCAGAGGCAAGCGAAGGTAGCAACATCGTCATGGCCGTGATGAAGGAAAGAGTCAAAATACTAAATTTCTTCCAGTGTTTTTTCATGTGAAATGAAATCCCCCTTTTCATAAGAGAAAACGAGAAAAGTAAAAGATGGGTTTCGCCATTTCCGCTGCACACCCGGATGTTTTTTCACGGCGAAAATGGGAAAATCCGGTGAGCAAAAAGCGGCTCAAATCTAATTGTAGCGTGTTCCGCGTCATCTGTGAACAAGAAAAAAGTAGGGAACTTTATATTTATCAATAAAAAAAGCTGCTTCCCCAGGGGGAGACAGCAAGGGAGCAGTATTCAGGCAATGAAATCCAAGTGCATTGCGGGCAAGGGGAGCGGTACCCTGCCAACCTTTCTGTGTTTCTGATGGGCGGTCAGTCGGGCTCCACTCCCTTCCCGATTTTGTTTTACGTTGATCTTCGGGTTGTTCAAACAATCAGGATTGTGTTATTTGAAAACCGGTTCTTTCAGTTCCGCCAATTTTTCAAGCGAACTTTTTTCGATGTCGGCGTGAAGGCTGTTGCCATGTGAATCCATTGTCACAATCGCGGCAAATCCTTTTACCTGCAAATGCCACATCGCTTCCGGAATTCCGAACTCCATAAAGTCGACTCCATCAACATGGGTGATGCAATAGGCATAGTACTGCGCTGCGCCGCCAATCGCATTGAGGTAAACGGCTCCATGTTCCTGAAGCGCTTTCAACGTCTTTTGTCCCATACCGCCTTTGCCGATGACAGCTCGAACGCCGAATTTTTTGATGATATCCCCTTGATACGGCTCTTCGCGAATGCTGGTGGTGGGACCGGCCGCTTTCACTTCCCAATTGCCGTCTTTGTCTTTAAGCATCACGGGACCGCAGTGGTAGATGACGCCGCCTTGCAAATCGACGGGTGAATCATGGTCAATCAGATATTTATGAAGCGCATCCCGCCCGGTGTGAATGGGACCGTTTAAAATCACGATGTCCCCCACTCTCAGCTGACGGATTTGCTCTTCGGTAATGGGCGCGGACAGTTCCACCTTGCGGCCGCTTGCAACCGGGTTTGTCTTTTCCTCAGCCTGAACGGATGGCTTTTTGCCGGTATCTTTATAAATCCAGTTCTTGATCTCTCCGGTATTGGCATCAAGGTAAACGCCCTGGCGGCGGAAAGCCCAACAGTTATAGGCCACGGATACATAAAAGCTGGCGGGAATACGGTTGATCGCTCCGATTTTGCATCCCAGCAGTGTGGCATTTCCACCGAATCCCATCGTTCCGATGCTGAGGGTGTTGGCTTTTTCCATGATATAGTCTTCCAGTTGGGCCAGCGAGGGATTGGGATTGGTGTCATCCAGCCTGCGGAACAGCTGCTTTTTGGCCAGTTCATAACCGGTGGTCCGGTCTCCGCCGATTCCCACTCCGATAAAACCGGCGCTGCATCCTTGCCCCTGTGCCTGGTAGACGGCATGCAAGATGCATTTGCGGATTCCGTCCAAATCACGGCCGGCGCGTCCAAGCCCCTCCAATTCGCAAGGCAGGCTGTATTGGATGTTTTTGTTTTCGCAGCCGCCTCCCTTCAGAATCAGACGGACTTCGATGTCATCCTTTTCCCACTGTTCATATTGAATCACAGGGGTGCCTTCACCAAGGTTGTCACCGCTGTTTTCGCCTGTTAAAGAATCAACCGAATTGGGGCGTAATTTCCCCAATTTTGTCGCTTCCTTCACCGCTTCGCGTATTTGTTCACTCATTTTCAGTTGATTTACTCCAACCGGAACCTTGATTTTAAAGGTGAGCATCCCGGTGTCCTGGCAAATGGGGGAAACGTTTTCTTCTGCCATTTTGATATTCTGGTCGATGGTGGCCAGCGCGAGTGCGGAGCGGGTGCCGGCGTTCTCTTTTTCGCGCGCGGAGCGGATGGCTTCCCTGACATCCGGTGGCAAATTGGTTGATGTTTCGGTAATCAGTTTCAGAATGGATTCTTTTAAAGCGTGCATGAATAACCCCTCTTTGCTCCCATTTTTTATCCATCCTCTATTATATCGCTCCTTAAAAGATGAAAAAAACCCCTGATCATCAAAACGATGACCGGGGGATGGATAAAAGCAGGTTAATTCAAGCTTCGCAGGGCATTTTTAATAAAAAGTTCCTCCGAATCAATCATTCCGCATACTCCGCATTGCACACGGTATTGTTCACCATGGTAGCGGTATTGAAAGGGATCCTGGTCAGAGACGTGTTCAATGATCTCCCCTGTTTGCGCATCTTTTTTGACAGGGGTGACCACTTGTTCAATCAGGTTAAACCGGCTGCGGTTATTGCCGCAATGGGGGCAAAGATAAGGAAACGGCATTGGAAATAACCACCTCCAACATTACGTTTCCCGTCTAGTCATGCTCTCATGCAATTCTGCCCCGATCCATTGCTCAGCCCAGTCTTGGATGGAATCGAGTACGGGGGCAAGTGCTTTCCCTTTTTCAGTCAAATCATATTCGATACGGACAGGCGTTTCTGGATAAACGCGCCGCTCGACTATACCGTGCGCTTCCAGTTCTTTTAATCTCTCTGCCAGCATCCGCTCGCTCATTAAAGGAATTTGTTCACGAATATCACGAAAACGTCTGGTTTTTTCCATTAAAACGCGAATAATCAAACCGGTCCATTTTTTGGAGAGTATTTCAATTGCCGCTTCAAACTTCGGGCATATGCAACGTTCCATTCCTCTCACCTCACTTATTATCTTAGCAGATGTTTGCAGGCTTGGCATCTTTCGCTGTTTGTTTGAAGCGGGTTGTTTGATTCGGCTTGAAGAATTGTTAAATCCAGGGTGTTGGCAATACGCGTTGCATTTCCCGGGGAATAAAACGGAAAGCATTCGTCTCTGGTCAAGATGAAAGTCAGACGGGGCAGTCCGTTTGAACCGAAGGGAGATCAGGACTGCTTGGCCCAATCCGGCACAAAAAAATCCCGCTTGATGCCGGTCAGGTCGCTGCGGAAATACACTCATCCACTCCCGTGGATCTTTGTTACATTATTTTCTCCGTCGGCAGTGGTTCATCTTGAGGATCGTGGGGGCCTTCCTGTTTTTTTGCCTCCTCCAGCAAGGAATCGATGGTGGATTTATACCTTCCGAAATACTCGCGGATCTGTCCGTTGCTCCATCCTTTGTTTTTGAATGTTAATAAATGGTCCAAAAGCAGGGGGGACCACAATAATCCCAAAACCGTTTGCGTAAAGGTGTGGGCCGCGATCTCACGTAAACACTGCAAAGGTTTTTTAATGGCAAAAGGCCCTTTTTGCTTCACCGTCACTTTGGGCAAAACTTTGTCCGTCCGCCCGTATTTCGTTTCTTCCAAATGATGAAACCACTCATGATATAAATGCAGTAACCAAATTTCCTCTTCCGGCACTTCCTCACCGTTTCTTTGAAAAAACTGACGGATCTGTTTGAGGGAATGGCGGTAAATGGCAATGGTGGGCGGCTTTTTTATATACTGGGCCCGGATGGACGGATCAGCAGAATGTTTCTCCAGGAATTTGATTCGCACTTTTTGTTTCAACAGATGGTTGATAAAACTTCCCAGCGGGCGTTTTTTCCCATGGAGTGAGGCGATCCGTTCGCCTGTTGCGATTGCTTGTTCGATGAGAGCAGGAACTTGTTCCTTGGAAAGGTATGGATATAATTCGTCCTGTTCCATTTCCGCAAAAAAAAGATAAAAAGGGGGGAGTTGGGGACAATCGTCCAACGTTACTTCATGGAGGTGTTTCCGCCTGATTGAGGGTGTAGTTTTATTCACATTTTCCCTCCATTCCTGCCGTTTTTATAAAGTTGTATGATTGATATGGCTTGACCCATTCCTCACGGAAAAAACACGGCGGCCAGCTTCTTCCCTCCAGTGCCCCGTCATTATTGTTTTTGGCTTAACATGTCAATGATCCATTTTTTCAGATCAATGATGCGAAAATGGTCCGGCGAAGAGTCAGTTCCGCAAACAATCATCGGTACGATGGAATCCAGATGATGGAGTGAACCGTGGCATGCCCCTTTGTGCGTCGGGGAACTGTCACCGATCAACTCATAGCCTGGAGCAGCCGTAACGACGATAACCCGTTCCCCCGTATCCATCACATTGCAAAGGCGAAACAAGACATCGGGGAAGATGCCGAACTCCAATATTTGATTTTCCTGGATTCGGATGTCCAATATGGACAAATCTCCGCTGATCTCCCAGGCCTGTCCATACGTATCCGTATATCCTCCGCCTGGTTTGAACTGCAATTTTCCCTCGGTACTTCCGCTGACCACGTAAACCCAGTCCTGTTCCCGCCAAGCGATCACATCCAGTCTTGTCTCTTCCTTTAAAACATGAATCACTTGTTCCACCGTCAGCGTTTCATCGATCAAATAAATGTAAGCCATCCGCTCGTTGACGCACAGCACCAGCTGATCCCGGGCACTTGGTTTCTTTCTTTTTGTTGGCATAATCTGAAACGGATGCAGCAGTTTGGTCAAATCGATGTAAGCCTCTTGCTTGTTGGGAAGCATTGCTGTTTGTCCGCTGTCTCCGATCACAATAAAAGTCGCCTTGCGAATCGCTTCTTCCCATGAACCAAAAGCGCTTAGAACCTTCTGCAGTTCGACGTCGGCCTTTGCAATCCCTTTGATCTCCTGGGGGCCTTTTTTGTGAACCGCATCATCGTTGGATGGGAAATAAGCGATGGTAAACAAGGGCAATTGACCATTCTGTATGAGCGAAGCCAATTCAGCGCTGCTGTAGCGGTCATTAAAGCCGTAGCGAAAAAAACCGCTGGCCGGTCTGCTTGTACGGAAGAGGCGGGCCATGGCCCCGAAAGAGAAGAAAGCCGGCGCCTTCGCGGCAATGGTGCGGGGCAGCAAGCCCAACAAAGTCGCGATCCATGGTACGGTCAGGGTTTGCTCATGCGGCCCGCGCATAATGATGGCATTGACCGAAGCTGTCGGTACCGCCAGCTCTTCATGAATCGTTTTGACCTCTTTATTGATAAAATGCTGGTTCAAGTTGAGCAAGCCATCTTTTAACACGTTTTTCAACCCGATCGTGAAGGTTTCTTTCAGACCGGTACCGAAGTTGACGACCCGCCCTTCCTGTTTGTGAAAATAGGTGAGTCCGAATATATGGTGCCGACTCGGAGGCATTCCTGTGAGCAGCGTGGTGTCAATGCACGCCGACATGGTTGGAAAAGAAGAGATCACCCGTGGATAATAATGACCGTTATCCCGCAGGTATTTTAGTGCGGGTGCTTTTCCCGCCTGGATCGTTTCCCTGAGCGGAGCGTCCATCAGAGAATCGATCACGATTAAAATCACCGGGCGGGTTGAAGCGCCCAGGTCCGTTTTTTCTTCCGGGCGATTTCCTGCACCTGCGGGCGGCTTTGCAGCCAACAGCAAGACAATGACAATTAGCGCGAGAATAAGGAAAAACCAGGTTAAGAGCATTTGGATTTCATCCTCTGTTCATAAGATAGTTCTAGTCTTTTCACGGGGACGTGATGTTATACGGTTTTTTGGGTCATCGCTTTTTCCGTTCTCTGTTATACTTAATAGTAGGTTCGATTCCCCGCCAATTCATTTGGAAAGGAATGTTGCCGTCATGCATCCATTGCCCAAAGTACCGGAAACCGAAATCAAAACCAGAGTCCGGCGTTTTCAAAATACTTTGAGTGCCCTTGCGATAGACGGAGCACTGATTACCCAGAATATCGACATTTTTTACTTAACCGGCACCATGCAAAATGGCCTTCTGTATGTCCCACAATCGGGTGAACCGTTATTTTATGCGAAGAAAAGCATTGACCGCGCCAGCTTTGAATCCGTGATCCCTGTTGTCGAAATGGGGCGGCAACGGGAATTGGGACAGAAAATCGCCAGCCGGTTTGGCCAGCCGAAAAAAATAGGACTGGAAATGGATGTGTTGCCGTACGGACTGGCGAAACGATATCTCAGCCTCTTTCCCGGAGCCGAAGCGGCAGATATCGCCTTTGCTCTGCGCCAGATTCGCGCAGTGAAATCGGAATATGAACTGAAACACATTCGCGAAGCGGGAAAACATTTAAATGAGATCATCGCGTCACTTCCCGGTATCATTGCGCCGGGGATGACCGAATTGGAGCTTTCCGCCAAAATTGAATATGCCTTGCGCCTGAAAGGAAATATCGGGATTTTTCGGATGCGCGGATATAACCAGGAGCTTTGCCTGGGCATGGTTTCGTCCGGATCGGCTGCGGCAACGCCTACCTATTTTGACGGCCCGGCCGGCGGTTTGGGGCTGTCAATCGCCAGTCCGCAAAGCGCCAGCCGCAAAAAGCTTCAGGCTGGTGAACCGATTCTGGTAGATATCAGTAACGTGGTTGAAGGATATCTGATCGACCAAACCCGCATGGCCGTAATCGGTGACCTCGATCCCGAATTGGAACGTGCCTATCAGATCGCAGTTGGCATCATTCGCGAAGCCGAGCGGATGGGCGTACCCGGGACTCCCTGGCAAGCGCTCTACCAGCGTGCACTGGAAATGGCCGCAGAAGCGGGACTGAGTGAAAACTTCATGGGCTACGGCAGAGACCAGGTCAAATTTTTGGGCCACGGCGTCGGGCTGGAAATGGACGAACTGCCAATTCTGGCACGCGGATTTGATCAACCGCTTGAAGAAGGCATGGTCATCGCCATCGAACCCAAATTCACCTTCCCCGGCCGCGGCGTCATCGGCATTGAAAATACCTACGTCGTCACCGCAGAAGGATTGAAAGCGCTCACCATCGCTCCGGAAGAGATCATCCGCATTCCTGAAAAATAAGAACATGGTAAAGAGCATGGGGGGGGAGGGAGAACCTCCTCCATGCTTTTTTGCGGATCACGTCGTTACCCGCTTGTCATCCCCGTAACATCCCCCCCTCCCGGGGCATAAGATAAGGAGAAATTAACAGCAGTACTGAGAATAACAAAGGGATTTAGCCTAAATTTTCAGTAACGCTTCACGACAACAAATACACGCTCATAATATAACTTGACTGGTCCCTGACCCCTTGTATTCCAAGTGCTCGAGCAAGGAAGGGTGGCATCATTTGACTAACCAACAAGGCAAACCCTTATTAACAAACCGGGAGAGGGAAGTTTTTGAGCTGCTGGTACAAGACAAGACCACCAAAGAAATAGCCCAACAACTCTTCATCAGCGAAAAAACAGTACGTAACCATATCAGCAACGTTATGCAAAAGTTGAATGTGAAAGGACGATCCCAAGCCGTAGTGGAGTTGGTAAGACTGGGCGAATTAAAGATATAGTCTGCATGTGACCCTGCCGCATTTGCAAAGAAGGCAGGGGTTTTTGTTGTATGGATTATTTGGGGAAAGGGGGATTCAAGCCCCTTTTTCCCCTCAAGACAGATAAAAATGCTGATTTACGATAGGGATGAGTAGGAAGGATCACCGATATTTTCCAATAAATACAATCGAATAAATACTATATTTTATATCTAAAGTAAAATTACCCATTTATAAGGAATATTTATTTAAAATATAAAGTTTGTAATATAAATTTAATATAAACTATCTTGCAATTTCGGTGTGGCAGAGGTAAATTTATTTCGTAAATCTGAAAATATTGTTACAAAAGAAAGGCGATTCTTTGAAGAAAAGAGGGATGAGTTTGCAGTTCTTCTATTCCGGGCGTTACTTGCCTCATCGCAGAATGGTCTTTCTGGCCGTCATTCTCACCCTGATCCTCACCTTGTGGCCAGACTGGGTTTACCAGGCATTGGCTGCACCGGATCCCAAACCGGTGGAAATCGAAGCGTTGCGCACGGAAAATTCCAAAACATTCCTCAAGCCAGACCAAAAGACCTATGTATTGCAGGAATATTTGCAACCGATCCACTATAAGCAAAACGGCAAATGGGTGGATATTAATAACAACGTCCAATCAGCAGGAAAAAGTGCCCTTGACTCCGATCTTCCCTATATTAATGGTGGCAACCGGTTCCGTGTCGGATTTGCCAACCATAGCCGCGGAAAAAAAGTGGTGCGCTTCCGCCTGGGTCAGGCTGAAGTGGATTTCGGCCTGATTGGCGGAGCAAACACCACGGCAAAGAAAAAAGAGAATCAGGTTACCTATCCCGATGTGTACCCGGACACCGATCTCACCTACACCGTCACCAACACCGGTGTCAAAGAAGCGTGGGTACTGCACAAATATACGGGACAATTGTTTTATACCCTTTCTGTCAAGACAAAAAACGTTAAAGCGGAAGAACAAAAAGACGGCTCGATCGCGTTTGTCGATGCCAAGGGAAAAACGTTGTTTTCTATTCCGCGTCCCTGCATGTACGATGCGAAAGATGGGATATCAAACAATGTGAAATTTGTATTAAGAACCGAAGGAAACGAAACGTATATCGATTTGAAGCCGGACGATGCCTGGCTCAAAGATCCAAGCCGCGCTTTCCCGGTGACAATTGACCCGTCCATTTCGGTACAGGGCGCAACCAACACCTATGATGCCACGGTCGGCAGTGGGAATGCACAGAACGTCAACTTTGGTACCAACTCGTATTTGCTCACGGGTACCTACACCGACCCAACCTATGGCACGGGAGTATACCGCTCTTACATCAAGTTTGGACTCGCTCCCCTATTGAGCTCAGCTAATATTACATCCGCCAAACTTACGTTGTACCAATACGCAACGACCCAATCGGAACAAGTTGACCTCTACTCTGTAGCAAGCGATTGGCAATCGACTGGGATCAAATGGAGCCAATTGCCTTCAACCGGGTCCTTGATCACCAGCACCACGGTTTCTGATGTGGGTTTCTATGATTTTGACATTACATCTTTGGTCAAACAGTGGTATGGTGGGACCACCTCCAACTATGGCATGATGCTCCGCTTGAATCAGGAAAGCGATAACTGGAAAGGGTTCCGTTCGAGTGACTATCCGGACAACAATTCACAAAAGCCGATGCTGACCATCACCTACACCATCGACCCGATCGGGGTGGAAAGCTTCTGGACTTCCGCCGTCACCAATATCAACACCTATAACGGCAACTTTTACCTGGAAGATTCCGATGTCAGCATCGATGGGCGCGGCACCGGGCTGTCCATCGAACGCTCCTACAACAGCCGGTCGACTGCCAGCGGGATTTTTATGGCTGGACGTCTAACCTGGAACAAAGCCTGAAGATGAGCTATAGCGGACCGGTCGTCTATACGGATGCGGATGGCACCACCCATACATTTGCGCCGGAGTATGGAACAGGAGGGACACCCACAGGGACGTATAAGGCTCCCGGAGGAGTCAATCTCACCCTGGTGAAAAACGGGGATGGCACCTTTACCCTCATCACACCGGACCAGACCAAGTACAACTTCAATACATCGAAAAAACTGGCCTCGATCGTGGACTCCAATGGGAATACCACGACTCTGACGTATACCGGCTCAGTGCCCACAACGATCACGGATCCGTCCGGGCGGACCCTGACGCTGACCTATGATGCCAACAACCGGGTCAGCAAAGTGACAGACCCGACCAATCGGACGGTGGAGTATACTTATGACGCGAGCGGCAACCTGACCGTGGTCACCCACAAAGATGCGGCCGGAACCGTTCTGTCCACGGAAACATTTGCATATGACAGCAACCATAACTTGACATCGATCACCGATCCCAACCACCATACGAAAACGATCGGTTACGATACGGCGAACGACCGGGCCACCTCCGTTTCCTATCCGATCACGGTCGACGGCTCAGTGCAAACGGCCACGACCACAATCGATTACGATCCGGCCAACAACATCACCACGGTGACCGATCCCAAAGGCACGAAAACGATTTATACCCATAACGCCTATGGGAATGTCATCCAAACGACGCAGGACCCAACCGGATTCAATATTAAAAACACGTTTACCTATGACGACAAAAACCAATTGATCAGCCAAAAGGATGGCAATGCCAACGCCAATAACAGCTCGGCCACGTACAACTATACGTATGACAGCAACGGCAACCTGACCAGAGTCAGCACGCCGCTCAAAAACACCAGCAGTGCGACTTATGACAGCAACAACAATCCGGTCACCGAAACGGATGCGAACGGAAACACGACCAAGAATCAATATGATGATAAAGACAATCAAACGTCCACAACGGATGCCGCCGAGAAATCATCGGCGACTGCCTATGATTCGTACGGCAATCCCGTGTCCGAAACCTCCGAGATGAGTCCGGGCAACAACCTGGCCATCAACGGCAGCGTTGAAATCGACCGCGATGGCGACAGCTGGCCGGATAACTGGACCAAGGTTCCCAGCGGATCTTCCAATATTACCTGGGATTCGTCAGGGCTGACGACGGCGGATGGGATTACGCTCGGAAACAAAAGCATCAAAATCTCCATTCCCAGCGATTCAACCGGAGCGGCCGCCATCGCCAGCGACAAGATTCCGTACGACCCAAACAAAACGTATGTCTTGAGCGGGTATATCAAAACCAGCGGCGCCACCGGGCGCGGTGCCATCTACGCCTTTGGGTTCAACTCGCAGACCGGTGCCTACACCTATATCGCCGGAGCGGGCATCACCGGGACGCAAGGCACCACCCGCATCCACTTGTCCTTGGATCCGGGAGCATTACAAGGCTATGACCAATTGCAAATTCGCGGATATATTACAGGCATCAACGGTCACTATGCGGGCACCTATTGGTTTGACGGATTGCAGATCGAAGAAGGGTATTACGGCGCATACAACGTGGTCGAAAACAGCGATTTTGAACGGGATAACGACCCGGCGGGGGACAAAATTCCGGACCGCTGGTATTTGTCAGGAAATACGGCAGCAGGAGACGGCCTGGACACCACCGAAAAGTATAACGGCAACAACTCCGTCAAACTGGTGGGCGATTCGAGCACGTACAAGTCGATCTACCAGGACGTAAACTTAACGGGCGGCGCCGGTTCGGTCCTGACCGTATCCGGTTTCTCCAAAGTGCAAAACCCGAACCCGGGCGGAGGCATTTACGGGCTGATCGTGGAAACATACAGCGGCTCGACCAAGGAAGAAACGTTCACCTACAACTTTGACAAAAGCAAATCGCACGACTGGCAGCATATCGCCAATGAAATCAAGACCAGCCAGCCGTTTGACCGGATTCGCGTCTACTACGAATACAGCAATCAGGCGGGAACGGCCTGGTTTGACACGATCAAAGTGGTGCCGGACGCTATCACGATGTACCATACCTATGACAGCAATGGCAACTACGAAACGAAGACCACCGATCCGGAAGGGCGTGTCACGCAACATACCTATGACACTGTCGGCAATCCAACCAGTGAAACCGTCGGCTCCGACACCACCCAATATGCCTATGACGGGTTGAACCGCCTAACCAAAGTGACGGATGCCAAAAACAACGTTACGCAGTACCAGTACGATGCGAACGGCAACAAAACCAAGGTGACCAATGCCCGCGGGAAGGAAACCACCTACACTTACAACGAATTAAATCAGGTGCAAACGGTCACGGATGCCAACGGGAAAACCACGAGCTACGATTACGACATCAATGGCAACCAGACCAAGGTCAGCCAGCCCAACGGCAACACGGTCGAAACCGGATATGACAGCGTCAACCGGCAAAATTCCGTTTCCTACAACGGCACCAAGGTCTACAGCTTCCAGTATGACGCGAACAACAATGTCACCAAGGAAACGGACGAAACGACGGGCACATCGACCAACTACCAATATGACGACGACAATCGCCTGACTTCCGTTCAAGAGCCAAACAGCAACCAGACCGATTACACCTATGATGCGAACGGCAACGTCACCCAGCAAAAGCTGACTGCCGGCAGCACGGTGATCACGCAAGGATTTGCCGACAACAGCAATAACCAACTGGTCAAAATCACGTCCAACGGGGCGAACCAGGCATGGTTTAACTACAACGAGCAAGACCAGGTGGCCCGCCGCAAAACGGCCGACGGCAACATGACCTTTAACCGCTATAACGGCGCCGGAGATCTGGTCGAACGGGACATCTTCGACAAAAACGGCAACTTGCTCTACAGCTATCTCTACGCATATGACAACAAAGGGCGGATCACCTCCGTTACCGAAACAGACGGAACCAACCCGCCGAAAACGACGTCTTACCAGTATGACGCAGTGGACCAATTGACCAAAGAAACCCGGCCGGACGGAACGGTGATCGAATACACCTATGACGAAACGGGCAACCGCCTCACCAAGAAAGTTACCCAGGGCGGAAACAGCACCACCACGACGTACACATACGATGATGCTGACCAACTCACTTCGGTCAACGGCACGAACTATACCTACGATGCCAACGGCAACCTGACCAGCGATGGCAACAAAACCTATGTCTATGATGCGGCCAACCGCTTGATTCAGGTCAAAGACAACAACGGTAACACCATCGCCTCGTTCACCTACCGGGCCGACGGCATGCGCAAAACCATGACCACCGCTTCCGGCACGATTACGTTCCATTATGACCAAAACAACAATGTGTCTTATGAGACAGATCAAAGTGGAGCGGTTGTGGCGAGCTATACCTATGATGATAACAATCTGCCTGTGAGCATGACCCGGGGCGGGAAAACGTATTTCTACCAATTGAACGGCCATGGCGATGTCGTAGCACTCACGGATAGCACCGGTGCCGTGGTAAACACCTACACCTATGATGCATTCGGGAAACTTGTTAGCCAAACAGGAACTGTAGAGAACCCATACCTGTATGCGGGTTACCGCTATGACAAAGAAACGGGATTGTATTACTTGCAATCTAGGTACTATAATCCGGATACGGGAAGATTCTTGACGAGGGATACGTTTGAGGGGTTTGACAAGGAACCACTGAGTTTGAATAAGTATAGTTATGTTCAAAATAATCCAATTACAAACATTGATTCTACTGGTCATTGGAGTACAACCATTACAATTAGCAAAAAAAATCTCAATAGAATTGTAAATATTTTTTAGGGATCCTTGCTATACTTGCAATCAGATTTGGTGGCGGATGGGGAGGCGCTGCTGTAATTGCAGCGGTTTACTACTTAAGTGAGTTCAAAGATAATTTTTACGGCAACTATTCAGGGGTTAAAATAAAAATAGGTTTTTATTATAAAACGAAAAAGTGGGGATGGCACTACAAAACCAGGGTCCTTATGTTATGGATATGGGCTTATAGGTATAGATAGCGCTTGACTTAAGATAACTTCAATACAGGGGCGATTTTTTGTCCCTGTATTGAACGCATCATCTTTAGTTCTTAACTAATAACTAGCGATTTTGGAATCTTCATTCGCGGAAATAACCTACAACTCTCATGACATCTTGGTTACGCTTGCAACCTATCACTGTAGTACTAGGATCATGTCGAATACCATTTTTCCTCACTCTCCTTATTATTAAGTAAAGGGGATCTATCATGTTGATAAATGAATTAAAGGAAAGATTTGATAATAACTATCGAAGGATAATTATTTTACTTTCGATAAATTACTTTTTTGCAGGTATTATTTTAGTTTTTATATATTTTGATAGTATTTATGGATTAGGTACAGTTGTAATTTGCCTGCTATATAATATATATTTGAACTATAAATGGAAAGTAAACACGAAATTAAAGGGAACATTGTATCGAAAATTGATTGATTACCCTTTATTGATTATTTATATAATTATGCTTTTATTTTTAATCACAAAGTAATGAAATTATGCTGAGCCAATGGCCACCGATCAATTGGCAAAATTCGGTTTCCTACAATGGCACGCAAGTCTACAGCTTCCAATATAACGCGAACAACAATCTCACCAAGGAAACCGATGAAACGGCAGGCACATCAACTAACTACAATATGACGACGACAATCGCGTGACTTCCGTTCAGGAGCCGAACAGCAACCAGACGGACTACACCTATGATGCCAACGGCAACGTCACCCAGCAAAAACTGACCGCCGGCAGCACGGTGATCACCCAAGGTTTTGCCTACAACAGTTAACAACCAATTGACCAAAATCACGTCCAACGGCGCAAACCAAGCGTAGTTCAACTGAGCAAGACCAGGTGGCCCGCCGCAAAACGGCCGACGGCAACATGACCTTTAACCGCTACAATGGCGCCGGGGATCTGGTCGAACGGGATATCTTCGACAAAAACGGCAACCTGCTCTACAGCTATCTCTATACGTATGACAATAAAGGGCGGATCACCTCCGTTACCGAAACAGACGGAACCAACCCGCCGAAAACGACATCTTACGAGTATGACGCACTGGACCAATTGACCAAAGAAACCCGGCCGGACGGAACGGTGATCCAGATCCCTTTCTGTATAGCACTGTACATTATGATATCAGGTACTTGCGGGTAAAGTAACGTTGTAGTTTGCTCTGGGAAGTGAAACGGATAGTCCGCCGCCTCTACAACCGTGCGACGATGGTGAGCATCGTTAGCGTCAGGTACACCAACCTCAGCAGCCTTGTCGACCGTCTATCCGGTTGTGATTGCGCCCTTCTCGAACAATCAAGGACATTCTTTACCTGTTTGTCTGAGACACCATTCACAATGAAATCTAGTCCCAAAGTTTGCAAAAGGTACGCATCAGTAACGTCATGCAAAAGTTGAATGTGAAAGGACGATCTCAAGCCGTAGTGGAGTTGGTAAGATTGGGCGAATTAAAGATATAGTCTGCATGTGACCCTGCCGCATTTGCAAATAAGGCAGGGGTTTTTGTTATATGGATCATTTTGGGAAAGGGGAATGGGAGCCCGTTTAACCCGTTTCCCAACTTTGTACTACAATGGGTATTCGCTTAACTAAAGCATTGTTTAAACGGTAATAGAGGGTTTGTCTGATATTGTGCTGACAGTATAATTCAGCGAGTGAAATGTTCTCCTTAAACCTGGCTTAGACGATATCAATTTTTTCCTCCGGGGTCCAGTTGCGACGCTTCATGCCGATTTCCTCTTTGATTCTATCAATTTGGAGAACCTCACACAGTAAACGGTCGTGTTTTAAAATGGAGGACTATAGTTTTTGAATATGAAATATTACCTATTTAGGACAAAGCTTAATGAACCCCAAAAGTCCAAGCGTATGGGGTCATTATATTTAATCCAGCGAAAAATGACATGAGGGATATTGAGAAGTATGTAATCTTTGATTTATTAAAGCAGATGGCGTATTACAGAAGTGGGCAAGGTTGGGAGCGAAGGAATATTATTTGTACGATGATGGATGTAGCTTATGATTTTGAAAAGGATAAAAGTGCGTTGAAAGTGTTAGGTAAAAGAAGAAGGCCGGATTATTATAAGGATACAATTTATTTTGGGAAAAGGTCTAGTGATGGATATCTGAAGGTTTATAATAAAAAGAAAGAATTGGAGAGAAAAGGAGTAAAGGTTCATTCGGAGTATTTGACAAGGATTGAATATAAGTGGAAGGCTAGGACTAAAAGAGAAGGTGTTCCATTGTGGAAACTGGGTCAATTGGATTTAAAAATAGATGAAAGATATGAGGTTTATCAACGTGGGGAACTAGGGGAAATAAAAGCGGAGCATCGGGCATGTTTGTGGGCGTATGAACAGGGATTGATTGAGTTGCATGAGTTTACCAGGACAACACAAAAACACATAAAAAAGATTCTCTCTGAGGCTTGGGAGAGAATCGATTTAGAGAAAATGTATAGATTGGAAATTGAGAACGAGGTTGAAAAGCTGTATGAGTTGCTTTATTGAGATGAATGGAGATAACTAAAGGTTAATTTTATTATAACGTGGATTTGATCGAAAAGATACCAAATAAATGGTATCTTTTTTTATTTTCTTGTTGACACGTGCTGTCATAAGGAGTACAATAGAATCAAACAGAGATGATTGGAGATGATCAAAGGTGAATAAAGTCTTGTTAGCTGGTCGTTTGGTTGCTGATCCAAAATTTCATGCCGGTGCTAATGGTGGAGTTTGTTTTATGACGGTTGCGGTTGAAGAAGGATATAACAAGTCAAAGAAAGCGAAGAATGTTGAGTTTATTGATGTTGTTGTTTTTGGAAATGTTGGTGAGTTTGCTGCTAATAACTTAAAAAAAGGTTATCTGATTGAGGGTTATGGATATATCAAGAACAGTTCTTATGAAAAGAATGGGCAAAAGGTTTATCAAACGAGTGTTGTTTTAAGGGAATTGGAGGTTTTGGCTAAGCCTAAGGGGGGTTCTAAATGAACTGTCCTAAGTGCGGGAAGAAAATGGTTTTTCAGCAGGGATTGTTCTATAGTCATTTGGGTTATTATATTTGTCCTAATGTTCTTTGCAAATATAAGACGGAAGAATCTTGTAATAGGGATTGGCTTTTGGGAACTGATTTTAAACAAGCTGAAGGGAGTTGGTTTTAATGCTTAAAGATGGCAAGTTTGTTTGTGATGAGTGTGAAAAGAATCCGCCTAAATATAGTTCTGGTGGATTGGAGCTTTGTGAGGAGTGTGCGGATGCGGTCGGTTGGCTTGAGGTGTTGGAAGATTATTGAGGAGGGGTTATTGATGGGGGATAGATATCAAATGGAATTTGAGTGGGAAAGCTCGATCTTTAAGGGACGAATGGAGAAGGGCTTTGTGTGGCTAGAAGCGGATGACGATGAAGACGATTGGAAAAGGCTGAGAAGAAAATTCGGAAATATAAGGGTAGTAGCAAGAGGAAGTATGATCTGAAAAATGTGTGGAAGGTGTGATAAGGATGGGTTTTTGGGATTTTTGGAAAGAGGTTGAAGACTCCTTTAAGGATTTGAAAGAAAAGGAATTGACATTAGGTTTTGGCAAAGGGGAGAAAGGGACAGAAGTCGATCAAGTAAAGAATTGGGGAGAAAAGAAACCGGACAAACATGATGGTTTGGGAGGTGGTTGGTTTTGAAGAAACTTAAGTTTTATGAGGAACAGCCTAGTATTCTTTGGGCTGTTCCATGGTCTTTGATGGGTAAATATGATTGGTTTATGTTGTCTCGGAAAGTATCGGCTGTTTTGCGTGAAACGATGGTGAATGCTGGTTTGGTTTTGAAAGAAAAGGTGGAGAAAGAAAATTTGAAGGGGGAGAAGAAAATTGTAGATAAAATCATTTATCCTCGTGTTGAAGTTAAGATGGATGAATATAACTTCTATCTCTGGTTTAGAATGATTTCGGGACAGACTAGGAAGATGTGGGAGTCGAAGATTGATGCTTTTAGCCAATCGTTAGGAGGGGATTTGGTCGGTTCTAAGATGAGACATGGAGTAGTTGAAATTGTGGTTCAACATTCATTGATGGATGTTACTCAGGTATTAAGGAAAAATGATGATGAACATTATTTGTATATTGGGTACAAAGCTGGTGGTGTTTTGAAGTGGGATTTTGACAGTTATCCTCATATGCTTTTGGTTGGAGTAACTGGTGCTGGTAAGAGTACGTTTTTAAGGATGATTTTAACCCAAATACCTAGGGATTGGACGTTACGAATAGTTGATGGGAAACAGGTTGAATTTACTTATATGAAGGATTTTGGCTATGATGTGGTGGATAGTAAGGAGGGGTTTTTGCGATATGTAGATGATGCGATTGATGAGATGGAGAATAGGTATAGGTATATGACATCTCAGAGAAAGAATCATTATAAGGATTGTGGATTGAAGCCGTATTTTTTGGTCTTAGATGAGTGGATCTCTTTGGTTGAAAACTTGGAAAAGAAAGGGGTGAAGGGAGAAAAGGCAGAGAGGGAAATTTTCTTTGAAAAGATGAAGACTTTGACGACTAAGGGTAGAGCTGCAGGAGTTTTTGTAATTGGGATTCTTCAACGTCCTGATACGGAATTCATGTCGGGGGTTGTTCGGGATATGTTTACTTGCAAGGTGGTTTTAAAAGGTTTATCTGTGGCGTTTAAGATGGCTTTTGATGAGGATGGGAAAGGGTTGGAAATTTTGGATAAAGGTCAAGGGTATTGCATGATTGATGATATATCAGTGTTCAGCTTTCCAAATTATGAATTAGATGAATTTATTGAGGATTTGGAAAGAAGAGGAATTCCTCATGTTGTTGAGGGAACTAATGGGGAACCTGTGGTGGATGATAATTTTGTTCGTACTTGATGTAGGTTGTTCCTCTCCTTTAATGAAAGGAGGGGATTGCTTTTTAAGGAGGGGTTTTGATGGGAAGGGATGATATTAGAGGTGGCTATTATATTAGGTTGTGGTGGCGGATTTATACAGGAAAGGTTATTTATCAAGAGGGAAGGGTGACGAAGACGGATAAAGAGGGGTTTTGTTTGAAGGGAAAAGGTTTTTATGAATTTGTTGCTTGGAAAGACGTTGTAGCGTATAAATTGGGACGTTATGGTTGAGGATTCTCCGGAAGTTTTTGAAGTTTTAGGGAGTTGTCGTTGACAGTTTGGGGCAAGTCTCTGTTAGGCTCTACCGGGCGCTAGCCCGGTGCCCGTCCCTGCTCCCTCTCCTGACGACTGACCAGCGAGCGAGTGAAGCGAACGAACGACGACGCACGACCGAAGGAGAAAGGAGGAGGAGTGAGAGAGCGAAGCGAGTGAGGGGAAGGAGGAAAGGGGGAGGGAAGCAGGGCGGAGGTACCGGGAAGAGCGGCGAGCTAGAGAGTTACAGAGACGTGGGCTCCCGGACTGTCAATGACGGGGCACCCAAAAGTTCAAAAAGTTACGGGGAAGACGAGGGGATTCCGCGTAGTCGTATTTAGTTCTTTAAGTAAATTATTGATGAAAATCTTACAATATTGTACAATGGAGGCGGTAAAGGAGTGGTGAAGATGTTTGATAAATTTTATACGATCGAAGAAATAGCGGAAATATTAAAGGTTCATGATCGGACTGTTCGGCGTGAAATTGAAAGAGGTAATTTGAAAGCAGTTAAGGTAGGTTCTGTTTGGAGAATTACTCACAAAGATTTTGAAGAGTACTTAGAAAAGAATCGGAATTGAAATCAGGCATATTCTAATTAGCCTGATTTAGTGTCAAATTTGACATTAAAGGGGAGAGGGTAATTTGCATATAGACAGAATTTCTTTAATTTACCCGGATGTTAGTGATGAAGAGTTTGCTTATTTCAAGGGGATGCTGGAGGATAGTGTAAAGGTTGTAAAGAAAGATGTTCCGGAATGGAAAGGGGAATTGATTGATAACTATTGGATAGGGAAAAGGAAGAAGGATTATCATTACAATATGACATTAGGAAGTGATGAAGAGGGCAGGGTTATTGTGAATTGGAAGCACAATTCGGAGCCGAATAACAGTAAAGAGATTTACGATATGAGAGTTGAGTTTACTTAATGAACCCCAAAAGTCC
>NZ_JPST01000049.1 GCF_000763315.1 Thermoactinomyces daqus
GAAAGAAGCTCATCGGTTCGGCAGAACCGTGAGAAGGAATAGCCCACGATTTCTTTGTCATAGGCATCAATCACAGCAAACAAGTAGCCCCAGCCATCACGTCCACACCAAATCTTCGTCATATCCACTTGAAAATGCTGATTAGAGCTGGTGACCGGGATCCGGCCCGATTGCTTTTTTCTTTTCGCCGTTCCTCCTTTGGAACGGGTTAGCAAACCTAACTCTTTCATAATTCGGTAAACACGCTTGTGGTTAACACGAAGCTGATAGCGCTTGTACAGCCACACTCGGATTCGGCGGTACCCATTGGTCGGAAATTCTCCGCAAAGCTCTTGGATCTTCTGACGAAGCCCTGCTTCGTCAGAGCGTTCGTGCTTCTTGGGCTCATACTCCTTGAGCAGAGCATATCCGTAGGTGCGATTGATGCGAAGGGCAACCGTGATTTGTGGGACCGAATACCCCTCGCCGTGCAGGATCCGCACCAAATCCCTGGTCTTTACCTTCGGCCCCAGTTCGTCTTTTTTCGGAGAATCTCAATTTGAATCTCCTTTTCACCTATGAGTGCTTTGGCCTTTTCCAGTTCTTTTTCCAACTCCTGTTCACGATTGGAGATGCCCGTTTTCAGGGCACTAAGGCCCCCTTGAATAAAGGCCTCTCGCCATTTGTAATACTGAGTTTGCACAATTCCGTACTCTCTGCAAACAGCAGAGATATTGGCCCCCGGCGCCATTCCAGCCAACACAATCTCCATTTTTTGCTCAGCAGTCCATTTTCGCCGCCCCATAAAAAACGACCCCTTTCTTGCTTCCTTCCATTATACTTTATCTTTCGTCTGGAAGCGTATGGGGTCATTA
>NZ_JPST01000050.1 GCF_000763315.1 Thermoactinomyces daqus
ATGGGCATTGGTACGACCGCCGCTTCCGCCGTCTCCTCCTCCGGCTCCCGGACGATCTCCATCGGCTCGGCCTCGATGGTCGGGGCGGGTTCAGGTTCCCGCCGGAAGTACTCAGGAAGACCTTCGTCTTCCGATTTCATCCAAGGAAAGATGCTTCCTCCTCTTTCAACTCGTTTTCTCCTTCGTTCATCTCTCCGTGCTCTCCTGATCAGATCGAGATCAGGTTTTCGCGCCTCGTATTTCAAGTATTCGATCAGTTGTATAATTCTTTCTTCTGCAATTTCTTTCTTCGCTGCTTTCATTAGTTGTCGAGGGGTTTTTCTTGATGGTTTGTCCGCATCCGTGTTGAGCCAAACAAAAAGTGACTCAACGTAGATCATTGTTCCTGTGATCAAAGCGCCAAGGAATGGCCCTGCAATTGGGTTCATTTCGTAGAGAACGCTCATGTTGATGAATGTGATCGCAGCAAGTAGCCCGATATATGCGACATTCAAAAATAATGGTACATTTTTTCTCTGTGCCTTCTGATCCGCTCGAGTAAGGAGGGTAAACGCAAATAGAATTTCAATAGCACACGCAAATCCAATCTGGTGAAATATGTTTGTGGCTCCGACCTTTGCCGCAAACTCTTTCGTTTGTCCAAATGACAATCCGATAATAATCGCGGCAAAACCAAGCATAATCCAAAATTCAGGTTTTTTTCTGTGCACTTTCATTCTTTGATATAATGACACGAGAAAATCACTCCTTTGATGGGGTGTTTACTTGGCCTGCCGAGTGGTCATTGGCGTGATCCGGCAGGCCACTATTATTTTTGTTCTGAATGTAATCCCTTCAAAATTAAGTCCTTGACTGCACCTGCAAAACTCGAAATATTTTTCTCCTCTTGGTACTTCTTAATCAATTCTTCCAGTGACGGCTCAAAGTAGATGTTTTTCCGTTTGGATCGTTTCGGTTTCTCCATTGCGTCACCTCCTATTGTCATTATATACATCCTTAAGGATGTATGTCAACCGTTTTTCAGAAAAAATTAAAAGAAAAACACCCCCTGCAGATCGGGGGCGTCTTTACTTGAGTCCTAAAAACTTGCTTCCCAGTTTGGTGAAGAAGCTGGACGGCGTGACCTTGCCTGCTGGCTGTTTCCAAAGTGTGTGAACAGGCTGAGATTTCGGGTCAAACCAATCAAAGCCGCCGGGAAGATGTTCCTTAGGTTTGGCCTTTGTCCAATCACCTTTCGGGCCTTTTACATCCAACCAGCTCATATGTATTCACTCCTTTTTTTTATGGATTTCTCCGGGTTTCCCTATTTCCCTTCTTTTTTTGAATAGAGGGACGAGGAAGCGGCCAGATTTGGGGTCGCTTCCTCTTGGTTAGCCGACATCCGAAGTGAAGTGACTGTCAAGGGAGCAAGTGCGGAGAGTGCCCTTACAGCCGCCCGTAGGATTGCGGCTGTTGGCCACTGTCCAAACGACCCTTGACTGGAACGGGAACGGAGGATATTTCCAGAAGTCTGGGAATGAAAAAAAGAGAAAGCGGAAGGATGAATTCCCTCCGCTTATCGCTCCCGGTCACTAAGTCCCCCGGTCAGCTCTCGGGTGATTTGTTTTACTCGGGGATGGGCTTCCCCGTCGACAGGCTGAGAAAGAAGTTCGAGCGATGGGTCGGATTCCCGGTGAGGATAGGGGGAAGTGTAGTTTGTCGGGATCGGGGAGACAGCTTCAAAATCCTTTTCCAGTTTGTCTAGAGAACGGTTGGGCATCATCCATTTTTTCAGCCATTCAAACATAGTTTTATCATCCTTTCACCAGCCGCAAGCGAGGTTTCCTGATGTAATGAGTCGCTACAGGCGGGATGCGCTCGTAGGCTTCCCGCAGTCTTTCCAAGCTGGTTTTCCCGGTAATTCGTGTCATCAGTCGTTCCCATAACTCGAATATCCAGTCCAATCAATTCGCCTCCCTCCTCTCGTTTTCTTGCGGTGTGATATCTCCAACGATCTCTTTCATATGATCGACAATGATCTCTTTTCGTTGGCGTTGCTTTACCACTTCTTTTAGTTTTCTCCTCATAATCTGATTCAATTGGAAGTCTTTCCAATATTCGATGATCTCCAATCGTGCCGGATGCTTGGATGTGGTGAAAAGAACGGGTTTCTTTTGAAGGTCTGACCAATCGTTCGGGTGGATCAGGGGGACTCCTGTTTCACTCTCGCTGATACTTACCCTTTCGTAACCTTCGCGATCCTCGCTCCGGTTGATACTTTCAGTTTTGATCGTTTTCGTCCCGGCTCGATCAGAAAAGTATCTTTGGGTTTCCGGTTCGTCGATCCCGAATACCAACTTGAAAGGACAGATATTCATGATCGTTTTGCGCCCATTGACTTGATAGATGTCATCCAATTGGGACATGGCCTGAAAAGCGAGGGAAAGAACGACGCCCCGGCTTCGCAAAGTTGCAAGGGACTGGAGCAAACTAGGGATGTGTCCGAGCGTTGGCAATTCGTCGATCATGAAGAGAATGCGGGGACGCTTGTCGTTCTTTTTCACTTCTTTCCGGGCGCTCAGGTGATCGACCGCCTGATTTATAATGATGTTCATCAATTTACGATACTGTGGTAGTTTCAACTTTTCCTCGGGAACACTTAGGTAAATGGTAGCCCGGCTTTCCAGTTCGTTTAAATCCCAATCGGATTGGGAAGTAGCGCGTTTGATGTTGTCGTCCGCCGCGATCTTATTCAGTGACCTCATGAGATCGCTCATGACATAGGACTGTACCTTATCTTCCAAGTGGCGAAGAGGAGACGCCAACAGGCGGACTTTTTCGTTTGGGTGATTTAAGTAATATTCCTTTAATTCACCTATGTCATTTGAGCAGATGAATTTGCAAACTTCGGTCAGTGTCCGATGTTTCAAATGCCCTTCATAAATGGCCGCCGCAACAATGGAACGCGCCATTTCTTCCCAATATGCATTTGCTTTGTTTTCTTGAGGAATCAGGATTTCTGCCATGGAAAGGGCCTCATCCGTTGTATGGCAAAAATCCAGCGGGTTGTACTGATCACACTTCTCGGCAAAAGGATTGAAGACATATACCTTTTGAAAACGCGAGCGATAGACGGCGGTTTTCTCTGACAGCTCTCCACCTTTGGGGTCAAAAACTAAGGCGGAATCCTGCCATACCCAGAGGGAGGGGATAACAAAGCCGGAGGTCTTCCCTGATCCGGGCGGGCCGATCACAATGACATGGCCTTCCATCGTTTCGGGCTTGCTGATAAACTTGCCTTTCATTTTGCCAAGGAGGAGACCAGTTTTCCCGATCAGTCCGGCTTTTTTGAGTTCGTGAAATTCAAGGAAGCGGGCATCGCCGTAGGTGTCGGCTTCTTTTTTCGTTTTGTACACGTCACGCCAAGCGCGATAAGTGTAGACCGCGCCACCGATCCAGACGGGAACACCGAACGGGCCGAGTTCGTATCCATTTGCCTGGGCAACCAGATACGGCATACCAATGACAAAAGAACCATGAAAGAATGCTCGGGCAATCCCATAAGGGTCGCGGTGCTGTAGTTTTTCCTTTTTCACTAACCAGTTGAAACCTTTTGCCATGCGGGCGTTTACAACATCAAGCGCTTTAAAAGGAACTTTCACCAGCTTAAACATGATATAATTCCTCCTAGGGAGCCATCCCTTAACGGGATAGCTCCGGGTAGTTTTTCGGGGCCTTCTTCGGAACTGGGTTGCTTTCCGGGCGTGCCAGTTCGCGGGAAGGCTCTTTGACTTCTCCGGGTAGACGGATCACTTCGTTTTCCCGTACCATGCGGGCCTCTTTCTCGAACGGCAGGGGCTTTTTAAGCTCGCGCCGTTGTTCCATGTTTTTCTTCATCTCATTCAGTTTGTCGGATTCGATAATATTGATGATGGATTCAAAGGCGATCTCTTTCACCAGATCGCGGCCCTGACGAAAATCTTCGCGGAATTGCTCGCGAAATTGGATTAGGCGTTCTTTCACCGCTTCTTTGTTTTCCAAGATGAAAGCTTTGAGCTTGCTTTCCTTCTGCTCCAGTTGTGCCGCCTTTTCTCCTTCCTCACGATAGCTTTTCTCAAGCCGCTCCAATCGCTCCCGGGGGGTTTTGGTTAACTCCCGGATGTCTTCCATAGCGTCTTTGGCCATTTCGCTGATAAATTCGATCGGGAAGAGAACAATTCTTCCCAATCCTTCGATCTCATCGTGGCTCCCCGGCCTGACGTCAAACCAACCACCCATAAAACTCATTTCATCGCTCCCTTTCAAATGATCGTGTTTTTTCCAATTCATAAACCTTGTCTAACAGCTCGCGTTCTCGGTCTAATTGTTTCTTCCAATCCTCTTCTATATATCGCCCCCTTTCACGGTTTCGCTCGGCAAGTCGTTCCTTTACCCTTTCGCCTATCCGTTCCATCTGTCGCATTTGGGGATTGCTGATATAGACGGATCGCTCTCTTTCATCTCTTCCCCTGATGACAATATGACAATGGGGATGATCTTCGTCGTTGTGATAGGCGGCGATCCAATCAAGCTGTTGTTTGCGGGCCGTTTCATACTGTGCCATCGTTTCCCGGACAAATTCAATCATGTTAATGCCAAGCCGTTTTTGCTCATCTTCGCTCATGCTGATTACAAGTTTATGGGCCACGACACCTTGTTCTTTTTGTGCGGCGATTCGGCGGCCAAATTCTAAACGGTCTGCCTTATCGCTATCTTTTGAAAACATAATCGGGGGTTCCCGATGAACCTTTATCCCTTTTTTGTTTTTGCGGTCTGATTCGATATATTTAAGATGCTTTTTGATGGCTCGCACTGGTTGACGTTGTTCCCACGGTTTCGGGTACTGATAAAATCCTGTCGAGTGTACCAGAACCCCCATATTTTACCCCTCCTTATGGTTTTGGGACTTGCCTTTGGTAAGCTTTCACAAAATCTTCGATGGAGAATGGGAGTGTGTATTTGTTGCCGAAAGTGGTTTTCTCTGCTTTGCTCGCCAGATTTTCAATCATACGGGTGTAGTATTGTTCGATCTCTTTCGCTTTCTTTTCCATCCTATCGGCTTCTAGTTTGGCGCTGGAAAGTTCGCTATTCCGTTCCCTAAGTTGTTCAATTTCTTTTTTAAGTTTCTCATTTTCAGCTTGAAGCTGTTGGTTTTCTTGGAGCATGTGGGCTACTTCTTTCCCGCCTGCCTCTTCGTAATGACCTTCTAAAATTTCGTGAGCCTTATTCCATCGATTGGTTTTGACTTCCTTGAATGAATTTTTAGAGAGGTTCTTCCGTAAAAGCTCCTCCGCCACCAAAGCACCGTAAACCGCATAATAACTTTGCTTTGCAATGAGGTCACCCACCCGTTTCAGGTGCGCATCAAACTCCTTTTCAAATTTTTCATTGACGCGGTTTAGTAACGCGCCCTCCGTTGCTGAGAGAACCTGTTCCAGTTGGTTTCCGCTTTGTCGAGCAGCTGAATAATGGGTAACTGCGTCCTCAATTACAGCGCTCACGCGATCCTCCCGCCCGTAATCTTCCTTGGATATTCGTCTGATTTCGGCGTCGATGCTTAGGCTAATGCGTGGCGCTATTTTGACTTTCGATCCTTCGATTTTTGGCATGAGCGCTGTCCTCCTTGTCGCTAAGCTTAGACGACATCATATCAACCTCCGTTTTTATTTTGGTGGCGCAGCCGCCAAAATCGGGCGGAAGCCCGAGAGCGCCGTGCGCGTCCGCTTGGCGAAGCCACTTCCCGCAGGGTGCGGACGGGAAACGGCGCTTATTTGACATTGCTAGCGTCAAACATTGCGTATATTCATAATATACGCTAATGTGCTAGCAGTGTCAATATTTTTTCGGATGGCTTGCCAGCCGAAAAAATACGCCCCCGGCAGGGCGGAGCGGTGGTGCGCTAGCACCTTTAAGCTCCGCAACGGATGTGTTACCCCGAAGACGACGCCCGAGCCGGGGCAATTTTCCGGGGACAAATCGCGAATCAACGCGGCTTCCCCGGCAAACGGGCGGCGGCGAAGCGGGTGAAAACGATGAGCAAGCGAGCAAATCCGCCACACCCGTCAGGGTGTCCGCGATAGCGGCGCGGATTCGCGAGCGCAGATCATCGCTGGCGGAGGAAGTGAAGCGTTCCACGCGAGCGACTCTTGAGCGAGGAACGAGCGAAAGAGAGCGAGGGGAAGCGGAACGACCGGAAGCCAGAACAAACCAAGTTCTTATAATGCGTAGTTTTTAGGATACGCATCTCTATATGCGTAGTAGTCCCGAACATTTTGCCGCTTGGCCAGCTGTGGATCCACACCTAAAAACGAACAAAAATTTTTGGCCAGACGGCGGATCCACATCTAAAACCGAATAATGCGAATCGCCCGGTTCAGCACCGCAGATGAGGGAAGAAAAAGGAATATCGGCTAACGCCGATTTCATCGGAAGAAGTGCGGGAACTCATTTCAAACCGGAAGGAAGAACAAGTCCTGGGTAAACAAAAAAAAGGGCTGTCCTCGCATTGGGTATTCGGGGTAACAGATCGATCTAAGTTTGAGCATCGCATCATGGGACCGAGGGAAGCGGTGAACATGGCTAGCCGTCATAACAGGGGCATAGCGCATTATGCTCGCCGGGGAGAGAAAAAACAGCTAACCAAGGAAGGGTGTCAGGTAGTGCGATGGGCGTAGCAAAAGCAGAGAATAGAAGGGTTTGGAAAATTCAGGGAGAATGTTTCTCAAGAGGTGACGTTACATGTATGACTATGTTTATGACAACGAACCCGCGTTTTGGGCTAGGGAGGTCTCAAGTACCTTGGGTATTTCTGAGTCTACCCTGAGGAAGTATTGTTTGATCTTGGAGAAGGCGGGATATAACTTTCTTCGCGGTGATAATGGTAGGCGGGCTTTTCTCGAACGAGACATTACGATATTAAAAAAGTTTCAGGAATTAGCGGATAGAAAGAGCACAACGCTTGAAGACGCTGCCGCGACTATCGTTGCTACAGTTCAAAACAACAAATCAAGCATAACGCCCGTAGATACAAATAGAAGTCTTTCGCTAGAAACTAGAATCAAACCACTTTTACAACCACTATTAGAGCAAAATGAAACGCTAAAACGGGAGCTGAACGAGATCAGAAGCCAAATGGCGGCCACTCATGAAAATCTCAACGAAAAATTGGACACGCTCATCACCGAGACCAGATCAGAGCGACAACGAAAGGCTCGGCGGTGGTGGCGGTTTTGGAAGTAAAGAAGTATCCCTCCGTTCCGGTGCTTCGCAGGGGCAGCCGCCCGCTGCACGCTGTTTGCTCGTCCCTCGCAAGCCAGCCGCGGCACGGTCAGGGCCCCGGCGATTTGGTTTGTATCACAGACAGACCTTCTATTTTCGCCTGAGAGCGCCGGAAAAGAAGGGGATAAGGGTATAGCACCCCCTTTAGAATCCCTTCTCACAGCTAACAGGAGCCGATTTCAGGCGCGGCAAAGACCGAATATTTTCAGCTGCCGGCATCCGGAGATCCACACCAAAACCCGAATGAAAATTGTTGGCCAGGCGGCAGATCCTGGTCTGAATCCGAATATTTATGATGTCGTTGATTTTTTCGGGGAAAACTTTTCATTCAGCAGTCGAAGTTTTGCCCGAATCCGTTTTTCGGCCTCTGGATCGCGGGTTTCCTCCATAGGGTTTTGTTTTCGTTCTTCTTCCCATTTCAGCGCTTCGTAGGTTTTCGTGTGTAAAGGAATAACGTTGTTTGATTTCTTTTGCTTGGTCATGCTGTAAGCTTCTTTTCCGAGAAATTCGTTTATGTAGATGTTAAAGTCTTTGACTCCATCCCTTTCTAACTTGTCACAATACTTACCCCATAACTCCATGATTTCAAAGCTTTTCACCCCTGTAGATTCCACCAGCTTTTTATATGAATTGAATACCGTTTGATCATTCCTAACCAACCAACCAAGAGCCACTTTGACATGATCGTACTCGCTGTATAGCGGATCTTTTTTGTATTCTTCCACCTCGCCCATTGGTTGGTTATTAAAACTTGGGTTATTAAAACTATGGTCATTAAAACTCTGGTTATTTTTGCGGTGTTCGGTGCGGTGTTCGGTGCGGTGTTCGCCTTTTTTGTGTTCGTCGAAAGCCGCGTCGTTACTGATATTTTCGGGCGCAGGGGGGTGAGGCATACCCTGCGGTACTCCCTGCGGTGTTTGGTGAGGCGTTTCTTTGGCATCAAAAAGCTGGAATGCTTCAAAATTGACAACGATAAATTTAGTGATCTTCCCATATGTAGGGTGGTTATGTACTTCTGTTTCTAAATGTCCAGCTTTTTTCAAGTTCTTTACTGCTCGTCTCAGTTTAGATTCTTCTACTCCTGTCCATTTCGCCATTTCACGGTAGGACGTTACCCAGCTTCCACGTTCAACAGGAATACCATCAACTTCTGTATCCGCATAAGCCGCAAGAATTTTTAAATAAGCCATGACGGCCCATTCAGCCCCCGGTTTGATCTTGTTAAACATAAAATGACGGTCGATGTTTGCTTTGCCTTTTACGTTCATAAAAAATACCCTCCTGTGGCGTGACCAGCCGCCCAGCAAGAGGGTATACCTATCCCGTCTAAAATATTGACTAAAACGCCTATCCGCACATATACTATAGGTGAGTGAATCTTATATGTGCGTGACGGGAAAGGTGATCACCAAACTTTGGTCGGGGCGGTGGTCACTTTTCCTTTTTATGTACTTTTCACTTTTTGATTCTATCAGAATATGACGTGAGTTGACAATTTTTATAGTTTGATGAGGAAAGTAAAGCGCGACAGATGCCGCGCTTTCACCAACTGTTCCAACCTTGCCAAGCCTTAGCCTGTTGGTTCCACTTTTCCTTTCTTTTCTCCTCGCACTGTGGGGACTTGCAACGGGGAGGGATTGAATCTTCAAACTCCCAGTATGTGTGCCTGCACTTCGGGCAGCGGATCAACACCTCCGTCCTCCATCCTCTTTTTGCATTCCTTTCCACAATTTTAAAACCCATTCCTCATCAACCTTTCTATTGGGAATATTTTAAACTTACCAGTCATGCTGCTCTTCCCAAAGATCATCCCATCCAACAGAAGACGCACATTCACTGCACAACTCCATGCCACCAGAACTATATTGAGGCGGGTTTTGCTCGCAATTATCACAAACGAATTTGCCATCTTTCAACATGATTAAATCTCCTCCTATTTGAAGTTCTTTCCGTCATTAAATTTTCTAATGAGTCGCTCAAGGTAAGCGACTTGCTCCGGATCGGCCCCGTTGCTGACCCACCTGTTCAACATCTCAACAAGGGCCAGCCGGATATAATCACGTTCTCTTTTGCTGAATGCACTATTCCTCAACTTAATAAACTTCGGTGACAAGTCCATCATAACCTACCCTTTCTTATGTTAAAATGAAGGGGAGTAGAAGCCGTGGCAGCGGCTTCTACTTGAGAAAATATCGTTTACCACCCGAAACCGCTGGCATCCTCTTTTTTGTCAGTGGTTTCGCTGCATTTGTCTGGGTGCTTCTCTTTAAAATCGTCCCAAGACATTCCGCCTTTTTTGCCAAGTTCGATGATGTCTCGGGCAAGTTCTGCCTCTTCATGAGAACTCCACATTTTGAATCACCTCC
>NZ_JPST01000051.1 GCF_000763315.1 Thermoactinomyces daqus
TGATTTGCCCTTCACAATAGGCAGTCAACAGTTCCATTTCCTCCGGTGTCAAATGGATTCCCTCATGTTTCAAATTCCCGATTGCACCGCGTATACGCTGATCTACTACCACCAGCTTCCGCCACCTAGTTCACGATTCAGGTCATCTATTTCTCTCTCGACCTTTTCCTTCTTCTGTTTGAGGTATCGAATTTCGCTCATTATGTGGGTTCGTTGAGATTCGTACATCTCAACGGCGCACCGCCAATCCGGATCTTTCGTTCTTTTTTCTTTTTCGATCTCCCGCAGGCAATCCTTATACGAATACTCAGCTCCGCGCAGTTTCCCCTCGATAGCCTCCAACTCACGTTCCAAATCACGAATTCTTTCGCGGATCTCTCGATTTCGTTTTTCTTCCGCTTCACGCTCTGATCCGGATGCCGCCGGGAGGGTTTTATTTTTCTTGCTCAGCCTTGAGCTTTTCTTCCAACCGATCCTTCCCCAACTCAATCAACCAAGAAAAAATCTGGTTATTACTGATCTTTTCTTTTCCGCCGCGCGCGACCGTAAACTTTGCCGCCATTTCTTCAATGTACTCCCACTCTTCTGGGAGAAGGTCAACGGTGCTACGTTCTTTGTTGCCGCGTTTCTTGCGCGCCATTGTTATCACCTCC
>NZ_JPST01000052.1 GCF_000763315.1 Thermoactinomyces daqus
CTTTAGTTTTCAAGGAACACATCGAAATTCTTTTTCTCAACCGCGTTTCGCGGCGACAATTTATATATTATCAAACCGAAAAGCAAGTGTCAAGAACTTTTTTTCGAGAACATCGATATCGCAAAAGCGACAGAAAATAATATAACAAGCACTATACGGTTATGTCAACTGTTTTTTTTCACCTCTGCCCCAGAACTTGATTGAGTGCATCATGGGTCAACCGGTTTAATCTCTCTACTTTTTGATCACTGTCGACATCAAGATAAGGAGATGCTTTCAAAATCTCAAACACTTTTTTCAACTTCTCCTCACCATACGTCTCCACCAGATTTTTAAATTGAAGATATGCGCTCAAATAATAGCGTCCCGCCTCATCCGACGGCAAACGCTCCAGCCTTTTCTGCTCCAATTCGGCGATGGACAAGGGCTGAAACTGCCGTGGTACCGAATGAATCCAATGGAAGTCCGGCAACAGATGCGCCTCATAAAACATCGCCGCCCCTTCCTGAAGCCAATACGCAGCATTATCATTGGTCAATTCGCTGATCAACTGGTGCGTCAGTTCATGGATCATGCCGGAAGCAAACCATGCCGGGTCCACATTTTCGGCGATAAACTTAATTGACTGATTCGCTTCATGCCATCCCGCCGCCCACCCGGGCAATGAGGGTTTCACTGATTCGCGGAATAGCTCGGGATCCCGGTACAGCTTTACCTCAACCCGGCCCGGAGTCCATCCGTATTTACGATTAAAAGCGGCCACACCCTTGCTCAATGAGGAAAAGGCCAATCGCGCGAGCTTTTGCAAGGAGGCATCCGTATAATAAACGGAAATCATCCCGTTTCCCAAGCGGGCAAAAACCAAGTCGGAATCCTTCCATCCATTGCGCGTCCGCTCGAACAAAACAGGAAAAGAGACGCGGTGAAACTCTTCTCTTAACCGGTAAGTTTGCTCCAAATGCACTTTAACCCGATTTTCACTCAATTCGGTAAAACAGACGGGATGAATATGGAACGAACCCGGTTTCATCACTTTTACCGCATCCTGAAACCAACGTTTCTGCTCCTGGATGTACATCGGCTTTCCGCTGTTCAGCAGGGGAACATACAATTTCCATTTATGCTCGTTAACCGCTTTTTCCTTCTGCTTAAGCAAACGAAGGATTTCCTTCTCCTTATTCTGATCGGCCAGATGGCAACCGGCACTCTGCTCCGCCCTGCCGCTGTTCGGGACAAGCAACAACAGACAGGAGATCAGGCATGATAGAAGAACCCGGATGACCGGCACAGGCATTGAATTTCCTCCTTTACACCGGAATACTCCCTTAGTTTGAATCGATTGCCAAAGGTTATACACCAATTCGGCGCCGTCGGTGATAAACAAAAAATGGGGCTGTCCGGCATATTCCGAACAAACCCCAAATCATCCGATTTCATATCGCGCCCAGATAGATAAAACGGAACACAAAAATCACCCCGAGTATATACACCAAAGGATGAACCCGTTTGCCTTCCCCCGCAGCCAATTTCAGAAGCGGATAAATGATGAACCCGGCGGCAATTCCGGTGGCAATGCTGAAGGACAGAGGCATCAGAATCATGGTGATAAAAGCGGGGACTGCATCAGAGAAGGAATCCCATTCAATTTTTCGCAAATTCCCCGCCATCAGCACCCCGACGATGATCAAAGCCGGAGAGGTGATCGCCGGCACGGAAGCAAGTGTCTCCACGATCGGAAAGAAAAAAATGGAGACTGCAAAGCACAGCGCTGTCGTAACCGATGTCATGCCGGTTCGTCCTCCAGAAGCGACTCCGGCGGTCGATTCGATATACGAAGTGACTGTGGAGGTGCCAAAGACGGCTCCCACCATCGTGGCAATCGAATCGGTCAGCAAAGCACGCCCCGCCCGCGGAAGTTTATTCTCTTTCAGCAGACCGGCCTGACTAGCCACACCGACCAATGTTCCGGCATTATCAAACAAATCCACAAACAGAAATGAGAAGACGATCGTAAAAATTCCCAGATCGAAGGCACCTTTTAAATCCAGATGCATAAAGGTCGGTGCCACGCTCGGCGGCATGGAGAAAACATGGGACGGGATCTTCACTTGCCCGGTGAACATGCCAACGACCGCCGTCACGATCATGCCGATAAAAATCGCCCCTTTCCCCCGGCGAACCATCAGGATGACCGTAATCAGCAGCCCGAACAGTGTCAGCAAAATTTCCGGTTTTTGAATCGCCGGATTCAGGGAAACAAAAGTAGCCGAAGAAGGAATAATGATGGCAGCATTTTTAAACCCGATAAAGGCGATAAAAAGCCCGATTCCTGACGAAACGGCATATTTCAATGTTACCGGCATCGAATTGATAATCATTTCGCGAATCTTGGTAACGGTCAGCAAAAAGAAAACGACCCCGGAAATAAAAACTGCACCGAGAGCCTGTTGCCACGGAATCTTCATTCCCAGAACAACCGTAAACGCAAAGTAAGATAATAACCCGACCCCCGGTGCCAACGCAATTGGATAGTTGGCGACAACCCCCATCAAAAACGTGCCGACGATGGCCGAGAGAGCAGTCCCCCTAAAGACCGCTCCCAGGTTCATGCCCGCTTTGCCCAAAAGTGACGGAGCCAGCAACAAGATGTACGCCATCGTGAAAAATGTGGTGACGCCCGCTAAAATCTCCGTTTTCAAGTTGGTTTTGTGCTCGTCAAAACGGAAGTATTTGGCAATGGTTGTCATATTGTCTCCCCTTTTCGATCATTCCCATTCGATGGTTGATGGCGGTTTGGAAGTGATATCGTAAACCACGCGGTTCACATCATCCACCTCGTTAATGATGCGGTTGGAAATCCGCTCCAACAGGTCAAAGGGAAGCCGGGCCCAATCCGCTGTCATCCCGTCAATGGAAGTTACCGCGCGAATCCCCACCGTATAGGCATAGGTCCGTACATCTCCCATCACACCCACGCTGCGAAAATCGGGAAGTGCGGTGAAATACTGCCAAATCTCCCGATCCAATCCCGCTTTTTTAATCTCTTCGCGCAGAATCGCATCCGAATCGCGAACGATACGCAATTTTTCTTCTGTCACTTCACCAATCACGCGAATGCCGAGCCCCGGTCCCGGGAAAGGCTGGCGCCAGACAATTTCTTCCGGCAGGCCAAGATCAAGCCCCACTTGGCGCACTTCGTCCTTAAACAGCGTATTGAGCGGCTCGATCAATTCCATTTTCATATCTTCCGGCAATCCGCCCACGTTATGGTGCGATTTGATCGTATGGGCCGTCTCTGTGCCCGATTCGATAATATCCGTATATAATGTTCCTTGCCCCAGGAAGCGGTGGTCTCCGAATTTGGCCGACTCTTCCTCAAAGACCCGGATAAACTCATTCCCGATGATTTTCCGTTTCTGTTCAGGATCGGTAACGCCTTTGAGCTTGCTCAAGAAGCGGTCTTTTGCATCCACTTTCACCAGATTCATCTTGAAATTTTTCCCGAATGTCTCAACGACGCTTTCTGCTTCTCCTTTGCGGAGCAAGCCGTGATCGACGAACATGCAGGTGAGCTGATCACCGATCGCCTTATGAATTAATGCGGCCACCACGGAAGAATCGACACCGCCGCTCAAAGCGCACAATACTTTTTGGTCACCCACCTGTTCGCGGATTTCGCGCACTTTGTCTTCAATAAACGTTTTCATGCTCCAATCACCGGAACAGTGGCAAACGTCATAAAGAAAATGGCGAATCATGTCCAATCCGTGCAAAGAATGGCTCACTTCGGGATGAAATTGCACGGCATAGATGTTTGCTTCCGGGTTGCTCATTGAGGCAACGGAGGCAGAGTCGGTTTTGGCATCCACCCGGAATCCTTCCGGCTGCGCAGTAACCACGTCGCTATGGCTCATCCAAACCGTTTCCTTTTTGTCAAGGCCTTTGAAAAGCGGGCTGTCGGACACCACTTCGATTTCCGCTTTTCCGTACTCCCGCCTGTGCGCGCGCTCTACCTTTGCTCCAAAGTGGTAAGCGATCATCTGCATTCCGTAACAAATCCCCAAAATCGGGACGCCGAGTTCAAAGATTTCCGGATCGCACTTTGGCGCATTTTCAGCGTATACGCTGTTGGGACCACCTGAAAAAACAATCCCTTTCAGATTCATTTCTTTCAGTTTTGCCGCTGAAACCGTATAGGGGAGCAGTTCGCTGAAAACGCCGAGATCACGGATTCGGCGCGCGATCAACTGGTTATACTGGCCGCCGAAATCCAAAACGACAACGCGTTCCAATGTTTTTTCCATCAACCATCCCTCTTTTCACCAATACTAAAAAACCGGGGTCCCATACCGCAAAACGGCGATACAAGACTCCGGCCATAAAAAACGATTCTTCATTTGCAAACGAGATGAAGAAGCATGAGTTCCGAAGACTTATCACCCGTAGTCCGGCTATTTACGGCAGCCGGGTAGAAACGTTCAGGCCGTATCCCCAAACATATACGGTTTTCAGGCAGAAAAAAATCAACCTTATGATAACAAGCCGTCATAAACGCGGTCAAGCAAAGGATAGCGCCAATCAACTATTTCCATTTTTTCGAGATTTGCCTTTGACAACGGTTCTGTCTATACGATTCTCCCGAAGCAGCGAGTTCATACGTGATTGATTGCCTTTCCCGCCCGGGGATGACATTTTTTTCTGCTATGTTATAATTATCCTTAGCCACTTACTTAAAATTAGTTATAAAATAATTTACAGGCTCATCGCACACTCTAATTTTATTAATCCAAAGAAATGGAGGAGCAACAGATGTCGTTAATTTTTAACCCGTTTACGCAAAAAAATGTTACGTTGAATAACCGGATCGTTCTTTCTCCAATGTGCATGTATTCAGCCGATGACGATGGCAAAGTAACTGATTGGCATATTGTCCATTACGGTACGAGAGCCGCGGGAAAAGTCGGGCTGCTCATACTGGAAGCCACCGCAGTGGAAAGCCGGGGACGAATCAGCGCCAAAGACCTGGGCTTGTGGAATGATGAGCAAATGGCAGGGTTAAAGCAGATCGTTTCCTTCGCCCATTCGCAAGGAGTAAAAGCAGGAATCCAATTGGCTCACGCCGGGCGAAAAGCGGAAGTGGACGAAAGAATTATCGCTCCGAGTGCCATTCCGTTCAGTGAAGGAGGTCCCGTACCTGCGGAAATGGGACCCAAAGAGATCTCCGAAGTGATTCAGGCTTTTGCCGACAGCGCCAGACGGGCAAAAGAAATCGGCTTCGATGTCGTCGAGATCCACGCTGCACACGGATACTTGCTTCATGAATTCCTCTCTCCCCTCAGCAACAAGCGGACGGATGAATACGGCGGCGATTTGGAAGGGCGCTCCCGCCTGTTGAAAGAAGTGATCAAAGCCGTTCAGGCTGAATGGGGACAGGAACGTCCGCTTTACGTTCGCATCTCTGCCGTCGATTATCATCCCGACGGATTGCAAATTGAGGACAGCATCGCTTTGGCCCGTTTGCTCAAGGAATGGGGAGTCGACCTGATTGACGTTTCATCCGGAGGCCTTATTCCCAACCCGCCTTCCCGCATTTTCCCGGGTTATCAGGTTGCCTTTGCTGAAGCGATCAAAAAACAGGTTGGCATTGCCACTGGTGCCGTTGGTCTGATTACGACGACGGAACAGGCGGAAGAAATCCTCGGCAACGAGCGGGCCGACCTCGTTTTCCTGGCCAGAGAGCTCCTGCGCGATCCTTACTGGGTTCTCCATGCCGCACAGAAACTCGGAATTAATGATCTCGCACCGAACCAATACAGCAGAGCCTTTTAATCTATAATAAACACGCCCCCATGGAGCAACATTCCCATGGGGGCGTTTCATTATTGACCGACCGATCATCCATCAAGCCATTTGCCGCCAACGGATTGGCGCATGAGAGTCTGTTTAAAAGCGAACCTTTTGCCTGGAAAGTTGTTCTTCGAGATAGGCGAATTTTTTCTTCACCCGTTCATCCAGCGGATCGCCGTTCAGGGTGGTCATCAAATACAAATAATAAAACAGCCTCCTGTACCCAACAAAAAATTCGACTTGCTCCTCCCATCCCTCATCCAGTTCGTTTTCCAAAAAGTAACCTTCCATAAACGGGCCGAGGAACCGGGCTTTCCATTCATCCTGCCAGCTTTCCGGAACTGCGGATAAAACATGGTATACGGCAATGGCAATATCGTATGTATAAAAGTGGAATTTCATCCGATGGAAATGAACGGGAATAATCTCTTTAGCCGAACCGATCAAAAAATTTCCATGGTGAAAATCATTGTGAATGATTCCATAGGAACGATTCGTTCTGGAAAAGGAAGCGATTCTTTGCATTGAGGAAATAAAGCGGTCGACCAGCCGACCTTCGATAAAGGAAAAATCACGATGGTAAATTTCCCCTTCATTCCAATCATCAAATGAAGGAACTTCAAACCGTTCCAAAAAACGCCTGGAGAGAGAATGAATCTTTCCCATCGTTTCTCCCCATCTCCGAAACAAAGCCGGATTCCATTCTGCCGAATCAGCCGGACTCACCTTTCTGCCCGCAGGTTTTTCAAAGGAATAGATGCAACAGGGAAAAGGAAGGCGTACAATTGTCTCCACCGTCTGCCCACGAGCGGATAATATTTGTTTGGGAACGGGAACCCCTCCCCTGCGCAAGAAAGAAATCCATTGCAGTTCAGAATGCAATTGGGCTTTATCCTTGGCAGCAATTGGAACGAGCTGCAAAAAACAGGACTCGCCATCCCGTTCATATTCATAGATGCCTTGATCGTCGCCGCCGGCATACTTCAAGGTGCTTTCCGTTCCTTTAAACCTTCTGCACGCTTCTTCCACAATCTCTTTTTTCCACATAACATTAACCCACCTATCTGATTCCATTCCTTGCAAAATGAAGAATGTTCAAGATTTTTAATTTGATCTTTTTCCCCATCATAACATTAGCAGCCTTTGCTTTCTAACAAAAAGCTGCTGAATTCATCAGCAGCATCATTCCAAATAAGATTTTGGGTTTACCGTATGTCCGTTTTTCCAAACCTCAAAATGCAGATGGTTACCGGTCGCGCCGACAGAGTCCCCGTTGTTGCCCACAGCGGCAATCCGTTCCCCGCGGGTTACATGTTCACCGGCATGAACGGTAACCGTGCTCAAGAACATGTGAGCGTATCGGGTCATCAGCCCGTTTGGATGTTGAATATCGATAAACACTCCGTAACCTTCAGGGTCAGAGGTGCTCACCCGCAATACCACGCCATCATCGGCGGCATAAATCGGGGTTCCCGCCGGACGCGGGAAATCGTCTCCCTTGTGGAAGTGATTTCCGCGATTCTGCATATAATTCCAATAAACAAAACCGCGGGTAGTCGGCCAGCCCAACACTCCGTTACCGGAATCAGAGTAACCGGCATATTTTTTCAGTACCTCATTTTCTTGCTGTTCATATTGCTGCAATTCGGCTTTATGCTTATCCAGTTCAGCTTCATATTGCTTAACCGCTTCATTTGCCTTCTTCATTTCCGCATTCAGGCTCTTTTGCTTCTCTTGCAGCTCCGCCTGTTGCTTTTGCAAATTTTGCTGTGCGGTCAGATATTCATTAAATACCTGATAATCGCTCTCCACGATCAGGCGCAGCACTTCGTATCGTTTGAGAAAATCACTGAAAGAACCGGCAGCGAGCAACTGGGCCATGTATCCATTGTCCCCTTGCAGATAAATCCGATTCAATTTGTCTCCCAAAGCCTGCCTCGATTGCTCCAACACTTTCTTGTTGGATTCGATGCTTTTGTTCAACTTGGCAATCTGATCGTTCAAAGCGCCTGCTTTGGCCTCAATCTCATTAATGGCCTTCTTCTTGCCTTCGATCATCTTTTCGACTTTGTCAATTTCCGCTTTAGACGCAGTTTGTTTTGATTTGATATCTTTCAACTTTTGTTTGCCCTCGTCAGCGTTGGAGGACGCGTTTGCAGTCGGAATCGTCTTGTCCACAGGCCCGAAAGACAGCCCAAACGCCAAACAAACAGCGAGAACGGACATGACCAGTTTGCTCTTCATCAGCCTTCTCCTCTTTCCCATTGTATGTAACGGTAACCCTGATCTCTTTATTCCCTCATCATTTTATCAACAATAGAAGAATTGTCTCAGTTTTTGCCCGAAAAATTACCTTTTTGTCTACATTTTATATTTCCAAAAACCCCATCCATCACCATATCGGAAGATAAAAGCGAAAATCAACCTCTGCGTAAAAATAAAAACTCCCGCAGGAAAATTCCCGCAGGAGTTGAACAGATCGGGCGATTACATCATGCCGCCCATGCCGCCCATACCCATGTCCGGAGCACCGGATGCGTTTTTGTTTTCTTCCGGTTTGTCGGCAACAACCGCTTCCGTGGTCAGGAACATAGCGGCAACAGAAGCAGCGTTTTGCAAAGCGGAACGGGTTACTTTTGCCGGATCCACAACACCAGCTTGGATCATGTTTACCCATTCGCCAGTGAGGGCGTTGAATCCGATGCCTACGTCTTCTTTTTTCAAGCGTTCAACGATGATCGAACCTTCGAGACCTGCGTTGTGGGCAATTTGACGTACCGGTTCTTCAAGTGCACGTTTGATAATGCTTACGCCGGTTTTTTCATCACCCACAGGCAAGGAAGCCTCAAGTTCAGCTACAGAGCGGATCACGTTCACAAGCGCGGTACCGCCTCCGGCTACAATTCCTTCTTCAACTGCAGCACGGGTTGCGTTGAGTGCGTCCTCGATCCGCAATTTTTTCTCTTTCAGCTCGGTTTCGGTAGCAGCGCCCACTTTGATCACAGCTACGCCACCAGCCAATTTAGCCAAGCGCTCTTGCAATTTTTCTTTGTCGAATTCGGAAGTGGTTTCTTCCAATTGTTGACGGATTTGAGCCACGCGCGCTTTGATTTCGCTTTGGTCACCATAACCGTCGACGATGATCGTATCTTCTTTGTTCACGCGCACTTGACGGGCACGGCCGAGCTGTTCAAGTCCGGTCGTTTTGAGGTCGAGACCCAATTCTTCGGTGATTCTTTGACCACCGGTAAGAATGGCGATATCATCGAGCATCGCTTTGCGGCGATCACCGAATCCAGGAGCTTTTACGGCAACAGCGGTGAAGGTACCGCGCAATTTGTTCACAACCAGGGTGGCAAGCGCCTCCCCTTCCACGTCTTCAGCGATGATCAAGAGCTGTTTGCCTTGTTGCACCACTTTTTCAAGGATCGGGAGAATTTCTTGGATGTTGCTGATTTTTTTGTCGGTGATCAAGATGTACGGTTCATCGAGAACAGCTTCCATTTTGTCCGTATCGGTAATCATGTACGGGGAGATGTAACCGCGGTCGAATTGCATCCCTTCAACCACTTCGAGTTCAGTGTTGAAGCCTTTGGATTCTTCAACGGTGATAACCCCGTCTTTACCCACTTTTTCCATTGCTTCGGCAATCAATTGGCCGGTTTCTTCGTCGTTGGCGGAAATAGCGGCTACTTGGGCGATCGAATCTTTGCCTTCGATCGGTTTTGCGATTTCCTTGATCTCATTTACCGCAGCATTTACTGCTTTTTCGATCCCTTTGCGCAATACCATGGGATTAGCGCCGGCAGCCACGTTTTTGAGACCTTCACGGATAATCGCTTGAGCGAGAACCGTAGCGGTGGTGGTACCATCCCCGGCTACATCGTTGGTTTTGGTGGCAACTTCTTTTACGAGTTGTGCACCCATGTTTTCAAAAGCATCTTCCAATTCAATTTCTTTTGCAATGGTTACACCGTCATTGGTGATGAGCGGAGAACCGAACTTTCTTTCTAAAACGACGTTGCGTCCTTTCGGACCAAGGGTTACTTTCACAGCATTTGCAAGCGCGTCAACCCCACGCAGCATCGCACGGCGTGCATCTTCGCTGAATTTGATATCTTTAGCCATTTTCTTCCGTCCCCTTTCTTATGTAGGGTAATAATTTACACTCTCGTGTTTTAATGCAGGCGTATTGCTCAATCCGCCGCATTCTTGGCCCAACGAAGGCCTTTCTATGAAATCATCTCAGGCGGGATGGGATTGTTTACTCCACGATCGCGAGGATATCGCTTTCACGAAGGATGAGATATTCTTTTTCGCCGTACTTCACTTCGGTACCGGAATACTTGGAGAAGATCACCAGATCTCCTTCTTTTACTTCAAGAGGAATGCGGCTGCCTTTTTCGTCAATACGTCCGGTGCCGACAGCCACGATCCGTCCTTCTTGCGGTTTTTCTTTTGCGGTTTCCGGAAGGACGATACCGCTGGCCGTTTTTTCCTCTTTCTCAACGGGCTCCAATACAACACGGTCACCTAATGGTTTGATCATGGTAATAACCCTCCTTCATGAGGTGGATAATTTTGTCGATTGTTAGCACTCGCGACGGATGAGTGCTAACACAATTATTATGATATTCATCTATCCGGCATTTTTCAAGTATGCGGAAAAAAATTAATCAAAAAAAGAAAGGAGATGAATCGAGGAAAGTGCCAAACTCACTGTTCACCTGGTCCGGTCAAAATCACCTTCATTTCCGGTTCGGGCTGTCCTTTTCTCATCTCTTTCATTCGTCCCGTCCATGGAAAATGAATGGTTCTCCGATTTCTTCCGCAAAAACTGAATCACTTTTTCAGCAGAGATCCCGCCAAGATCCACTGATTCCTGCTCCCCGTGCTGTCCTCGGTCAACAGGGCCGGACCCGCCGAGTTCAATCGACCAACCGGTATGGAATATCCCTTTGCCGGTGGACATGTTTTGCCTTACACCTTCCGTCCATTTCAAGAGACTGACGGCTCCATTCACCAATACCTTGCAAACAGCGGAACGGACAGACGGAGACAGCAATAGGGCGGCAAAGCCGACAAGCAGCAACCAGCCGTACGATGAACGATTGGAATGCGAATTCCTCCACATCATATAATCTCCTCCAAATGGGTGTAGTCAAGAAAAGTGTGCCCCATCCGGATCTAATTATGTAGAAAAACAGCAGCCATCGACCGGGAATGATGGCTGCCTTAATGTTAATAGACTCCGTCCATCTCCACCTCTTCTTCCTCTTCCTTCTCCATCCTGCGGTACAGCCAGGCGGACAGGCCGACGCTGATCTCGTACAACAGGATGAGCGGGATGAAGATGAGAATGTTCGACACCAGATTGGGCGGAGCAATCAACGCGGAAAACACGACCAGGATAAAGTAAGCCACTCGTCTCATCTTGTTCAGAAACGCCGGAGTGATCAGGCGGATGCGCGTCAAGAACAGGACAATCACGGGCAACTCAAAAAAGAGGGCCAAGGGCAAAACGATGCTGAACAAAAAGTTAAACGCATCGTCCACCCCATACAGCATGGGAACCCCCATTTTTTCACTCAAGGAAAATAAAAAATCCATCACATTTGGAAAAACAACAAAATAACCGAATAACGCGCCGGCAACAAACAAGCCGACGACAACGGGAATGTAAAGCAACGCCGCCCGCTGCTCCTCTTTCTTCAATCCGGGGCGAACAAACTGCCACAGATGGTACATGATCACCGGTGAAGTGAAGACCAACGCCAGGATCATCGAGATCTCCATATAAATCAGAATCGGATCGGCCGGTTTAAAAACGGTCAAATGATATCCATGAAAAGCGTGATCCTTGATATAGCGGAAAATATCGATGGAATAATAAAAACTGATGACCAACATCACCAGGAAGAACAGCAATATCCAGATAATTCTCCGCCTCAGTTCCTCCAGATGTTCCGTCAACGGCTGCACTTGTTCCTCATTCATGTGCTTACTCCCCTAATTCTCCCGGCTCGATTTGTTTTACTTTCGCCATTTCCACCTGATTCTGTGTCTGCTCTCCGGGAAAATGCTTCAGAAAATAGATGAGTGTTTGCAACTCAATCGTCAGATCAATATTGTGAATGCGAATATGGGGCGGTGCGATCAGACGGGCCGGAGTAAAGTTCAGGATACCGCGAATGCCCGCCTGCACCAGGAAGTCCGTTGTCGCTTGTGCCACATTGACGGGCACGGTTAAGATCGCAACTTCCACATGGTGCAGTTCGATCACCTCTTGGAGGCGGTCCATCGAATAAACGGGAATTCCGTCCACATCGCTGCCGATTTTGGACAAATCCTGGTCAAATCCGGCCACGATCTTTGTATTGTGGCTGCGATAAAAATTGTACCGGAGCAAAGCGGTTCCCAGGTTGCCAACGCCGACGAGAACCACGTTGGTCACTTCGTCTTGCTTCAAAAAATCACGCAAGAACTGTAACAAGTAGGTCACGTTGTAACCATAACCCTTCTTTCCCAGCTCACCCAAATAGGAAAAATCACGGCGAATGGTGGCCGGATCGATCTGCAACGCATCGCTTAAATCTGCCGATGAAACGCGTTGCTTCCCGATGGCATGCAATTTTTCCAGGTAGCGGTAATAAAGGGGCAAACGCTTGGCTGTCACTTGTGGTATTTTATTTTCAGGCATCTGCGCGCTTGCACCTCCATTTTCGTGAATTTGCGCACATAAAATTTATCATTCAGTCGGGCTTTGCCACCCGCTCGCAAGTCGACAATTATCTGAGTATAAAAGCCCATTGCTTTCGCGCCGGCTGAAACGTGATTGCCAAATCAAATCCCCTGTTGCAAAGGTGAAGATCAAAATCAATATACCACAATTTGATACACTTTCGATAATCAATTGAAGCGGCTTTCTCTCAAAAAGCCAACGTTTCCCCCGGAGTAAACAAATAATGGACAGGCTGGTCGTGCGGCAGCGGGTAAACGGTTGCAACCACCTGTTCCGAATAAGCAACTCCCAGGCGAACCGCATGGCCGGCCCGGGCAAAAAAGCGGTCATAATATCCCCCGCCGTACCCCAACCGGTAACCCCTGCGATCGAATCCGACACCGGGCACCACCGCCAACCGGATGCGTTCAGGCTCAACCGCCTTCGCTTCATCTTCAAGCGGTTCCAAAATGCCGTACGCTCCTGGTTGCAATTCCTCAAAGCTGTCGACGCGGAACAGTTTCATCTCCCTCGTTTCGGGAAGCGCCCGGGGTAAGACGACCGTTTTTCCGAAAGACCAAGCCTTCTCAATGGCGGGACGCACATCCACTTCCCGGCGAATCGGCATATAGAATAAAACAGTATCCGATGTTAGAAAAGTATCCCATTCCACTATTTTCCGACAGATGGAAGCCGAACCGCTCCGCCGCCTCTCATCGGATAACTCTTGACGGACCTTCAGCAAATGACGTCGCAACTCTTCTTTATTCTGCATGTGTTTCATCCTTCTAGATCGAGCAGAGTGATTATTTATCATTTTACCAAAAAAACATGGTGCAGTAGAAGATCACGCGAAATTGCTCTCCCTCCACATTTGCCCTTGGCATGAAAACTCATTTAAACTTACGGTAGAGAACAGGCTGCCGGTACAGGATCCCTGGAGGCAGGTCCGGAGTTCCCCGGATCTTGCCGTTTTTTGCAGAAAACATTCATATCTTGTCAAACACAACCAGTAATAAAATTTTAGCAAAACCATGAGTGGAACGGCATCCTCCTGACTGACCATTTGGATCACCCGGAGTGCAAGAGTCCCCAAACGACCCTGAATGCAATCAAATTTTCACGGATACACATATTTTTCTTCAAAAACGAGGTGGAACCATGATATTGCAAGCAACGAATATTCATAAAACCTATGGGGGAACGGTCATCCTGGATGGTGTTGATATACAGGTGAACAATCAGGAACGGGTCGGGTTAATCGGCCCCAACGGCGCGGGCAAATCGACGCTGCTAAAAATCATCATCGGAGAAATCCCTGCGGACCAAGGGGAAATCCAGATTGCCAGAAAAGCGCAAATCGGTTTTTTGGCTCAGGACAGCGGGTCGGATTCCTCTTTGACCATCTGGGAAGAGCTTCTCGCTGTTTTTTCCGGTCTGCGCGAACTGGAAAACCAATTGCGCCAACTGGAACGGGAAATGGGCAAAGAAGAAGTTTATACAAATGAAAAGCAATACCAAAAAATACTTGAAAAATATGCTTCCCTGCAGGAGAAATTTGAAGAAAGCGGCGGTTATGCATTTGAAGCGCGCATCCGCGGCACTTTGCACGGATTGGGACTCGGAGAGTTAGACTGGAAAAATACGCTTGTCTCCTCTCTGAGCGGCGGGCAGAAAACGCGAGTGGCCTTGGCCAAAATGCTCCTGACAGAGCCTGATCTGCTGATCCTGGACGAACCGACCAACTATCTCGACATGAACGCCGTCGCCTGGCTGGAGCAAACACTCCTTAATTACAGCGGCTCCGTTTTGGTCGTCTCCCACGACCGTTATTTTCTCGATCGCTTGGTCACGGTCATCTATGAACTGGATCATGCGCGGGTGACGCGCTATCCCGGCAATTACACCGCGTATGTCAAACAAAAAGAAGAAAATCTCGCACGAGAATTGAAAATGTATGAGAAACAGCAGGCAGAGATCAAACGAATGGAGGAATTCATCCAGCGCAATATCGCCCGTAAATCAACGACGAAAAGAGCGCAAAGCCGGCGCAGGCAACTGGAAAAAGTCGAACGGATCGACAAGCCCCATACCGGAAAACGGGAGGCGGCCATCCGCTTTGAAGCAGCGGTCACCAGCGGACGTGAGGTACTGAAGGCCACAAACCTCTCAATCGGTTACCAAGAACCGCTTCTCACCGGCTTACAGTTTACCATTGAACGCGGCGAGCACATCGCCTTGCTCGGCCCCAACGGAGTGGGAAAATCGACTCTCCTCAAAACGATTGCCAACAAGCTTCCCGCCCTGTCCGGCGAGCTAAAATGGGGCGTTCAGGTGGAGATCGACTATTACGATCAGGAGCAAAAAGACCTTGATCCGCAGAAACAAGTGATCGATGAAATATGGGATGAACATCCGCATCTGGATCAGACGAGCATCCGCTCTTATCTCGGTCAGTTTTTGTTCAGCGGCGAAGATGTGTTTAAACAGGTTCAGGATTTAAGCGGCGGAGAAAAGGCCCGGCTCTCCCTGTGCAAGCGCATGCTGAACCAAGCCAATTTCCTATTGATGGATGAGCCGACCAACCATCTGGATCTGGTGAGCAAAGAACGCCTGGAACAAGCACTTGAAGGCTATTTGGGCACACTGTTGTTCGTCTCGCACGACCGCTATTTTATCAAGCGGCTGGCTACGAGGATCTGGGAAATCACCCCGGAAGGGATCAAAGATTACCATGGCGATTACGAATGGTATCTGGAGAAAAAAGCAATGGAGAAGCTGGAAAAAGAACAGGAAGAGAAAAAAGATGAGACCTCCCCGCACAAACAGGCCGAAGCCTATCGCCGCAAGGAAAAAGAGGAACAACGCGAGCGCAAAAAACGGGAACTGAAAGTGAAGGATCTGGAAGAAGAGATTGCGCAGATCGAAGCGGAAATCGCCCATATTCACGAACAGCTGTGTCAGCCCGAACTTTTCAATGACCCGTTCAAAAGCGCTTCACTGCAAAAAGAACTGGCGGCAAAAGAAGAGCGGTTAACGCAAAAAACAGAAGAATGGCTTGAGCTGGCGGAATGAACACCGGCTTATCCACAGGTTGGCCCGCCATTTATGCACAAATAAAGCCGATGCCCCGAATTGGAACATCGGCTTTATTTGTGCCTAGCCGATGAGCGGAAGATTCGCATCGGCATTCAAGGTCAAATCCGCATAATGGCCGTCGAGAAACTGATACGTGCCCGCGGCGGCAATCATCGCTGCGTTATCGGTACACAGCTCCAGCGGCGGAATGCGCAAATCAATCTTTTCCTCTTTGCACCGCTTGGAAAGCCGAACTCTCAACCCGCTGTTGGCTGACACACCCCCGGCCAGCAACAACTGGTTCACCCCCGTTTTTTTGACGGCGAGCATCGCTTTCTCCACCAGCACATCCAGCACCGCATCCTGAAAACTGGCCGCCAGGTCTGCGTAATGAATCTCTTCTTTGCGCTGATTCGCATTATGGACGAGATTCAGCACCGCCGATTTTAACCCGCTAAAACTGAAATCGAGCGAATCCGATTCCAGCCAGGCGCGCGGCAGCGGATAACTGGGTTTTCCCTCCAGGGCCAGCCGGTCAATCTGCGGCCCTCCGGGATAAGGGAGTTTCATCAGTCGCGCCACTTTGTCAAATGCTTCCCCGGCGGCATCATCCCTGGTTTTCCCCAGACGCTCAAATTGGTTATGCCCTTTCATGTAGATCAATTCCGTATGCCCTCCGGATACGACAAGGGCAACGAGCGGAAAGGAAAGGGGCTTGATCAGATGATTCGCGTAAATGTGCCCGGCGATATGGTGCACCGGAACCAGCGGTTTGCCGAGGGAAAAAGCGAGCGCTTTGGCGGCAGAAACACCGATCAGCAAGGCCCCGACCAAACCCGGTCCTTGTGTGACGGCAACGGCATCCAGCTCATTTCTCCCCACTCCCGCTTCTTCCAGCGCCTTTTGCACGATAATCGTAATGCGCTCCACATGGCGCCGCGAAGCCACTTCAGGAACCACGCCGCCAAATTTGCGGTGCACGTCCATCTGCGAAGAAATCACATTGGACAGGAGTTCCGTCCCCCCGCGCACGACCGCGGCCGAGGTTTCATCACAGCTTGTTTCAATTCCCAGTATGAGCGTTTCTCTCTGCATGTTCATTTAATGTCACCCACATAATAATGGCGTCTTCTTTATTATCCGTATAGTATTCTTTTCTCAATCCCGCCCGGGTAAACCCCAATTTGTCGTAAAGCGATTGTGCGACCGTGTTGGAAACGCGTACCTCCAACGTCATTTTATCGGCCCCCAACTTCCGGGCGAGATCCATCACATACAAAAGCGTCGCTTCCCCCAAACCCGTTCCCCGATAGTCAGGATGGATGGCGATATTCGTGATGTGCGCTTCATCCAAAATAAGCCAAAACCCGCAGTACCCCGCGACAATTCCGTCAACGGTAACCACCGTGTAATGGGCAAACTGGTTAAAAACCAATTCATTGTAAAAAGCCTGCCGCGGCCAGGGAGCGGAAAAGGAATGATTCTCAATAACCTCGATACGCGAAAGATCGCTTAACTCCATCGGGCGAAAACCGACTTCACCAGGTGCGCTTTTAACCATTCTCCCCCTCTTCCTTCCCGTGCTTTTTGAGCCAGTTGGCTTCGGCTTCAGTCAGCTGCAAATAGTTGGGAGCGAAGTCGGCATGTTCCGGAGGCTCATGATTGCTCCATTTCTGATAGGCCGCCCATGCCAAATGACTTGGTCGCGGGAGGTTTTCCGGCCCGATCCCGAAGCTGGCCCGTTCCCCCAAGTATTCCTCAATCGTCTGGCGAAAACGCTCCACATCATCACCCAAAAACAAAACCGGCTTTTCCAGCGCCTTTATTTGCTCCAGCCAACTTTCGACCGGTACGACTTGCTGAGGAAGCACTTCAGTCATTTCCCCGTCCTTCGCGGCAAACACACCGGAATAGACGCGACGCCGCCGGGCATCAAACAGCGGAACAACCAATCCGTCGAAGCGAATGCCGTTCATGGCAAGAACCGTCAGGCTGGATTCGCTGTACAAAGGCAGTTCGCGCGCCCAAGCCATTGTTTTGGCCGTTGTCACGCCGATGCGGATGCCCGTATAAGAACCGGGACCGGAAGTAACCGCCAACGCATGGAGATCGTCAAGGCTCAGATCCAATTCAGTCAAGAGCTGCTCAATGGTGGGCATCAATCGCACCGAATGGTTATTATGCAGGTTGGTAATAACTTCCCCCAATACCCGCTTCGTTTCCAAATCAAAGACGGCCACCCCCATCACGAGAGTAGAGGTATCCATCGCAAGCAGTTTCATGCCTGACACAACTCCTTACATAATGAGTTCCAACGAGGATGACCGGAGGCCATTTCAATCCGGCGATCACCGTCGGCCTGAACCGTGATCGACAGCCACAGCGTTTCCTCGGGAAGAAGCGGCTTCACCTGCGAAGCCCACTCCACTAAGCAAATTCCATCTCCATAAAAATATTCCTCCAACCCCAATTCTTCTTCCGGCTCTTCAATTCGATATACATCCATGTGATAAAATGGAAGCTTGCCTTCATATTCCTTGATAATGGTAAAGGTAGGGCTGTCAACCGGTTCTTGAATCCCAAGCCCTCCGGCCAGCCCTTTGGCAAAGGTCGTTTTGCCGGCACCCAGGTCTCCTTCCAAGGCCAACACATCCCCCGGCTTCAAGAAGGAAGCGAGCTTGGCCGCAAGCTCTTTTGTCTCCTTCTCTCCGCGGGTCACGATGATACAGCGCTCCATGTGATCACCCGTTCTTTCTTGATAATCAAAGCGAATTCTTCCAAACTTACTACCATCATTGACTTTGGCTAACCGATTTCATGCGTGCACAAAAAAATAAAGGACCGCAGCTACCGCCACAGTCCATCCGTTTTATTTGGAGCGGGTGAAGGGAATCGAACCCTCGCATTCGGCTTGGAAGGCCGATGTTCTACCACTGAACTACACCCGCAAATATGGGGATTAATTTTTAAAAATGGTCGGGGTGACAGGATTTGAACCTGCGACCTCCTCGTCCCGAACGAGGCGCTCTGCCAAGCTGAGCCACACCCCGGTCTCATGGTGCGGTCGGCGAGACTCGAACTCGCACGGCCATACGGCCACTACCCCCTCAAGATAGCGTGTCTGCCAATTCCACCACGACCGCTCAAACGATGCTCCTGGTGCGGGTGGAGGGACTTGAACCCCCACGCCAGAGGCGCTAGAACCTAAATCTAGTGCGTCTGCCAATTCCGCCACACCCGCTTACGATCAGTAAGGGTTGGTGTCTTTCCCTTTCGTTTCAGGGTATCTCGCATCGACAAGTAATAATTTATCATGCAGTAAAAAGAAAGTCAACCACCAATTTTAATGTTTTAACTTTCAAAAATCATACCCGTCCAATCGCATGAGAGCATATTACATTCCACCACTTCCCATGCATAAAAACAGGGATTCCCGGGCACGGGCCAAGCTCAAACGGCGGGCCACACGGCGATCCATTCTTGTTTCGCAACCGGATCAGAGCTGGGCGGGACCACGATCCATCCGTGATGGATTTTGCCATGTTCCGGACTTGCAAGTCTTCGGCTCCACCGGATCGTCGCGAACCGTCCCCCGATTTCACGCGATTTCGCAAACTTCACCGATCCCGATTCGGGAAGTTTGATTTGGTTGCGCACTGCTTTGATTGTCGGTTTTCCGTTCATTCCACTCTGCTGGATTTGTTGATGAGAGCCGCTTGCTCTTCGGTGGACCCGGATGATATTTGAATGCCTTGTGATGAATTCAGCTCTTGGAATGTAACGTTCCAACTTTATAAAACAGGGAGAGTCGGACATGACATTGCGATCACTATGAACAGTTCAAAACTTCATCACCCATTGCCAATTTTAAAACCAATATTTCCATGTACAAAAAAAGAGAGCAAACGACGGTCAGGGTTGAGAGAAAGAGAAAAAACTCCTCCTCCCTCACCTGACGCCCGCTCTCATCCCCATAGTTGAAGCCAGGCGGGGGCTTCCCGCTCGCAAAGATATAAAAAAAGCGCCACCCGGCAAAGGTGACGCGATTTCGTATGGTGAGCCATGAAGGACTCGAACCTTCGACACCCTGATTAAAAGTCAGGTGCTCTACCAACTGAGCTAATGGCTCAAATAAAAATGGCTGGGGAAGTAGGATTCGAACCTACGCATCACGGAGTCAAAGTCCGTTGCCTTACCGCTTGGCTATTCCCCAGCGATGGGGCGATCGGTGGGAATCGAACCCACGAATGCCGGAGCCACAATCCGGTGCGTTAACCACTTCGCCACGACCGCCGCAAAATGGCGGAGCTGACGGGATTCGAACCCGCGATCTCCTGCGTGACAGGCAGGCATGTTAGGCCTCTACACCACAGCTCCGCATATGAAATTTTCCTCATGGTGGACGCTGACGGGATCGAACCGCCGACCCTCTGCTTGTAAGGCAGATGCTCTCCCAGCTGAGCTAAGCGTCCGCAAATGGTGACCCGTAGGGGATTCGAACCCCTGCATGCCAGCGTGAAAGGCTGGTGTGTTAAACCGCTTCACCAACGGGCCACAAGGCACAAAAAGTGGCGGAGAGAGAGGGATTCGAACCCTCGCGGGGCCAGATAGCCCCCTAACGGTTTAGCAAACCGTCCTCTTCGGCCTCTTGAGTATCTCTCCGCGTCTAGCTCCTCAGGCAGGACTCGAACCTGCAACCTACCGGTTAACAGCCGGGTGCTCTACCATTGAGCTACTGAGGAATATAATTTAAGAGACGAATGTTATTATAACTCAGTGCCGCATTGTTTGCAAGTCTTTTTTATGACTTTCTTTTCATTGTCGCTTTCGTTCCGGCGACAATTAATACATTACCATGCCGAAGGAAAATAGTCAACCCTTTTTTCACAGGAAAATAAATTTAATTTTTCATCCGTACAAATCCCTGAAGGAAGCAAGCCAAAACCGACTTGCTTCCCGATTTTCGTTAGTCTCTGCTGAAAATACGCAACAGGTTTTTAAAGATAATGATAAAGTCGAGATATAACATCAACGCTCCGAAGATCGCCAGCTTGGTTCCTGTCTCTTCATCATATACCTGCTGGCTCATCGCCTTGATTTTTTGAATATCATAAGCGGTGACCCCGCAGAAGAGCACAACCAAGGCGTAAGAGATGATCAGGTCGAGCATCGAACTCTTGACAAAGAATATATTAACGACCGAAGCCAGAACCAATCCCAGGATGAGCATCAGGGCAATTGATCCAAACCGGGTCATATCGATTTTCGTCACATAGCCGAATGCCGCAAACAGACCAAACATCCCGGCGGAGATAAAGAAAGCGGCGGCGACTGTTTGGACGTTGAAATAGGCTAAAATGAGCGAAAGTGTCACGCCGTTGAGCGCGGCATACAGAAAAAATGAAAAAGTGGCAGCAAACGGCGACATTCTTCCCAACAAAGAGGAAAGGGCCATCACAATAATAAACTCGGCGATGACAATTCCCCAAAACACCCCTGAATGCGTGGCCAAATAATAAGGAACATTGGGATTACCGGAAAGTACGAGGGTAATAATCGCTGTCATCATCAAGCCCGCAAACATCCATCCAAACACACGGGGCATCAGGCGCTGCGCGGAGTAAGCGAGCGAAGTGTGATTCGTCCCCGGATATTGCGATTGATTCACGAAAGAATCCCTCCAAAAATATTCATTTATTTTTAAAAACAGTATATTCCTTATTGCACCTCTTAATCAAGCAATGCTGGCATCTTTCATTCATCTTTCATATTCTGCTCCATAACCCCCGTTTTTTTCCTGCTTCTAATGAATCATCCCGGACTCATCCATTCTCCGTTTGGTCTCTTCCGTACCGAGCTGGTAAATCATGCGGTAGATTTTTCGCAGTGTTCCATCTTCTTTGACATTCTCTTGGCTCTCATTGTCCAGAAACGGGATATGCGCTTTGACAAAGGTCGTAAAATCTTCTTCTTCCGCTTCCCGGAACAATCGCTCCAACCGCTCGATCTCCTCCTCCGTCGCCTTGATTTCAAAATCATAATTGGCGTCATTTACTTCAAGATGATCCCGAATCTCTCCCGAGCGCTGGCCGATCTCCACGGTCACATAGTAAGTTTTTTTGTCATCCATCAGGGACACCTCCAATCTCACTTTTTCCTATTCTTCGCAAAAACATACCCCCATTCCGTTTTGACCAATGCCTCTTTCAATGCGAAAATGAAGAAGACCATCTTCCGGAAATGAGGAGGAACCAACGGGTCAAAAGACAGAGGAGGCAGAGCAATGACAACCGACATCGGGCAAACCCGTTATTCGAGGCAAATTCTCTTTGCCCCCATCGGAGAGGAAGGACAGGCAAAATTGCTTCGCTCCCGTGTGGCCATCGTTGGCATGGGAGCATTGGGAACGGCTTTGGCCAACCATATGGTCCGCTCCGGCATAGGGTACGTGCGCCTGATCGACCGCGACTTTGTGGAAGCGAGCAATTTGCAGCGGCAAATGCTTTATGATGAACAGGATGCAAAAGAACACATGCCAAAGGCGATCGCAGCCAGCCGCAAGCTGAAAGCGGTAAACGGCGCGGTTGAAATCGAGCCGCACATCGCGGATCTCAACTGGCAAAATGCGGAACAACTCCTTACCGGGGTCGATTTGATTCTCGACGGCTCGGACAACTTTCAGGTTCGGTACCTGATCAACGATGTCAGCATCAAGCATGGCATCCCGTGGATTTATGGCGGGGCTGTCAGTTCCCGCGGCATGACCTATACGATCATCCCCGGAGAAACCCCCTGCTTGCGCTGCCTTTTTCCAGATGCGCCTGCCCCGGGATCGGCCGAGACTTGCGACACCGCCGGCGTGATCGGCCCGATTATCCATGTTGTGGCCGCTTATCAGGCGGCGGAAGCGCTAAAATGGCTGGTCGGCGCCAAAGACCGGCTTGATCCCCGCCTGCGCCACTTTGAACTGTGGCATAACCATCATCACGCAATGGATGTTGGGGAGAAAATCGCTGCCGACTGCCCCGCCTGCCAAAAGAAGATCTTTTCTTATCTCGACCCGCAGGAAAAACGGGGAACCGAAGTGTCCATGTGCGGCCGGGAAACCGTGCAGATCACCCTGCCGTCTTCTTCCTTTTCCCTTGATCTCATCGCGGAACGTCTGAAACAGGCGGGAACAGTCACCCGCAATCCCTTTATGCTGCGGGCCGATTTGGGAGAATACCGCTTTGCCGTATTTCCGGACGGGCGAATTTTGGTTCAGGGAACGACCGAAATTCCGTTGGCCAAATCACTGGTGGCCAAATATATCGGCCTGTAAAAAAAGCGAATGGATTGGTCTCCATTCGCTGAGGTTGTTGACAAAGAAG
>NZ_JPST01000053.1 GCF_000763315.1 Thermoactinomyces daqus
ATGTCAACATATTTTTCAGAAAAAATTGCACAAAAAAATAGCCGGCCAAATGGCCGACCTTCTAAACCTCTATTTCTCATTTCCGAGTCTTCGTTCTAAGAATCGCAACCTTTGCTCTAATGTGGAAAGAGCAAAGTCTTGTCGTTCGTCCTTTTCGACTAAAAGAGAAAGGATCTTGTCCAATGGTTTAAGACTATTTAAAACCTGTTTGGTCTGCTGGTCCATTCGATCTAAGAGCCGTTGATTTGATCCTTCGATCAGAGAGGAAAGCATTTCATAAGTTGCGTCCGCTTTGTCTTCTGCTTTTGTGGCTGCCTGTTGCGCAACGGCTTCCGAGATCCCTTCAAGTGTTTCAATCATGCTTAAAGCTTCTTGTCTGGTTATCGCCTGATCTTTCAAAAAAACTAGATCCTGCTCGATTCCATCTAATCTGTCGTTAAGTCGATCCATTTTTCTATCGAGCTTTTCAAGCAAAGATAAGTATTTGTCGTCCACCGTGCTACCTCCGATCGTGAAGACCCTTTGTGCGTGCCAATCACTATGGATTTCAATACGTACCTAGACCACACCTTCCGGCATAAAAATCGGATTCATGGATATACTATTAAGATATCCAGAATCGATTTTCAGGGGTCTGTGCGCCCCGTAGAGCGACGGAAATTACTCCGGGGTACATTTATATATCCCCGGCACAAAACACGCCTTATAATCGAAAATTTCTACGCATTCTCAACTCAGTTGCAATACGGGACGTTTAAAGCCGCGTGTTCTTTCCTGCGGTTTTATTTGTAGTTTGCCATTCACCTTAATAGACCTAGCTTGGAATACTTCTCTGACAGGAAGTCCATTTTCTTTTTCGTCGAGCGTTTTGATTAAAAACGATCCGATACCAGGAAGCCAATAAGTTCTAAACTCTTTATTCTTTCCAACAATTACAGCATATTCACGGAAATCATTTACAAATTCCAGCTCGTTGTCATACTCTGTTTTTTGTTCAATTTTTTTCATAACAGATTTATCTACTTGGATGAAAGTCCGCAAATATTCCGGCTGATTCCGGCTACAATCGATACACGCCAAATGCAAAGCATCAGGGTGATCCTCTATTTTCCCCTTTTCAACAGGCAGCCAACGCGCAAAACGCTTGTCCATCGCTCGTTTACATACTTCGCACCGACCATCTTCCGCTTGCCATATGGCTAGCCGTGTTTCTTCCGAAACCTTCACTTGGGACCTATGTTTTTTGGGCGGCTTCTTGCTCGGCCTCTTCTTTGTTCCAAATTGAACCGGTACTTCATTCATTCCCAATTCTTTTGCAGCCAGATAGCGAGCAAAACCATCTACAAGCATTCTTGTCTTCGGATGGACAATAATTGTTTGGTCCAGTGTGCCTGTTTTTTGAATATATTCCTTCAAAGCATTTATTTTTTCTCTATTAGGCTTTGTTTTTTTGAAAGGCGCAGGAATAGAGATCTCTGATAAAGCGAGAGTTTGTTGTTTGTTTTTCATGAAGTTCTCCTCCGTTAATACAAGTCATTTTATCAGAAGGGAATATTACTCCCCGCTCCTCCATCAGTCTCAGACCGTTTGAGAAGGAATTGACACAAGTGACTCAACTTTATTAGCAAACTCTTCAATCTCTTGACGGAGTTTGTTAATTTCTTCATTGTTATCGGCATTATCTAAACGGCTCACCAGTTGCTGCTTTTCAGCCAACAATTCATTAACCTGATCCGAAGGAATCAGATCAAAATGCTTGCCACGTTGGATTTCCCCAGATATATGAAGCAATTTTCGGCGAAGATCAACTTTTTCTCTTCCAAAGTCATTATCATGTTGCGGTTCGTTTTGGAATTCATCTTCGGCATAAAACAGGCCAGGATACTGCTTTGCATACTCATCTGAAAGAACGAATGGAGCAGAGGTTTTTTCTTCCTCTGGTATTACCCATCCATCGCTTTCAAGGGCGTGTTTGATTGCGCCGTATGGATTTTCGCGTGGTTCTACCTTTTTGTGATACTCATAGGTGTTTTCAATTGCCCAGTCCAGGCTCTTCTTTTCCTTGTTTGCGATTCCGATCAACTTTTCAATGTGTTTGATCGATAGTTTTTTACCAAACTTATTTTTGATGGTTGTTTGATAACCAACTACTAACGAGGCCGTTTCGTGAAGTGTTAGTTGTTGTTCTCTTTCGTCAGATGTTTCATTAGTAGAGTGATTAGTTAGTAGTGTCGGCATTTCCCGATCAGGTTTTTCCTCATCTGGTTTTACCCGATCCGGTTTTTCAGGATGTGGCTGCACAGACTTCTTTTTTGCCTGATCCTGAAATTCCGTATCTGGTTCAACCTCTTGATTTTCTTGGCTTTCAATAATCGATTCAATGTCTTCATCATTCCATTCGTCGATCTCTTCTTGAGAGCTGACTTTTACAATGAGTGGTTTTTCCCAAAATGGATTATGTACCGGATCTTCACAAACAACATATTCCTTTTGTGCTACTTTCCCTTTGATCCGAAATTCGATCAATACAACAAAACCGTGCTTTCGCAACTCCTTCAATGCCTTGTAATGGGCATCGCGTCCGTTTTTAGACTCATTGATGATTTCTTCCATGATGATCTTCCAGTTGTCCGGCTTACATAAGAAGATCCCCATCAGCCCCTTAGCTTCGAGCGAAATTTCCGGCTGATTTTCAAATACGGTCTTGTTGATTGTTACATATGGATTGTCTTTGTTTTTTCTCTTACGAATGATGGTTTTCGTTCCACGGTTTTTGCTGATTTTCCCCATAATAAAATCCTCCCCTGATCGCGACCACTACCCGCGCCAAGAGAGGAAAACCATACACCTGTACAAATCCGCTTGTTATCTCTATTTGTCTACAAAATTCGTGTAATTCCCCATTGTTTTACTAAAAAAAGGTGGTTGCGTTTTGCCTTTTTTACCGTTAAAATGAGGAATGTAAACATTAATAGCGGTTGCAACGAGTGCGGTTTCCCTAAAGTTTGGCGACGGAAGGGACCGCATCTTTTCTTTACGACGTTAATTCTATCACCGATTTAATAGGGTGGCAACCAAAATTAGAAGATTGTGACGCCTGGCGATCCGGCGGGCGTTTTTTGCTGTCCAAAAGTTGAAGCATTCTTCCAAATCGATGATGTAATCACACATCTCATTCACAAAAAATGAACATAGAGATGTTAGAATATAAAGGCAGTTGGAAATAATAACATACAGGAGGCATTTCCATGTTGAAGAAATCGATGTTGTGGTCGATTGTTTTCGCGTTGGCTTTGTCGTTGTCTGCTGCATATAACATGCCAACGGCCTGGGCGCTTCCGCCGGGAACACCGTCCTTGTCCACCGCCCAATCCGAATTGAACGCGCTCACTGTTTCCCCCGAAGGCTCCATGACCGGCTACTCACGCGATAAGTTCCCACACTGGATCGACCAAGGAGGTGGCTGTGACACCCGTCAGGTGGTGCTCAAGCGCGACGCTGACTACTATAGCGGCGACTGTCCGGTAACGTCCGGCAAGTGGTACAGCTACTACGACGGCGTCACCGTGTACTCCCCTTCCGACATCGACATCGATCACATCGTGCCGCTGGCCGAGGCGTGGCGGAGCGGTGCCAGCAGCTGGACCACTCAGAAACGCCAAGACTTCGCCAACGACCTTGATGGCCCGCAGTTGATCGCGGTGACCGCCAGTGTCAACCGATCCAAGGGTGACCAAGACCCTTCGACATGGCAGCCGCCGCGTTCCGGAGCCCGCTGTGCGTACGCGAAGTGGTGGATCCATACCAAGTACAGATGGGGGCTGACCCTGCAATCGTCGGAGAAGTCCGCATTGCAGAGCATGCTCAACACCTGTTCCTACTAACCTAGAAGGGAGTCACTCGATGGAAGTAAAGTCGTCAATCTTCACCGCAACCCACGGTGTGATGACCGCTGAGGTCGGGGTGATTAGCGGGGAACTCGAACTGCGCACCACCTGCGATGCCAACGGCGCCCTCACGCTCGCCATCACGTATGTCGGCGCCGATGAGTGGTACACGCTGCCAGGTGAGGATTACCGCCTGCACGATCCGCGTGACCACGAGGTCGTCCACCGCATTCTCGCCACCGTGCTAGAGCGCCCTTGAGATGGATTGACCTCGCCGCGCTCCCCCCATCTGTATAGCGTAATGAAGGAGAGAAAAAAGACAAAGAATAAAAAAGTTCCCTTCGTTTTGGATTAGCTGCTTTTGTATTGGTGCCAGTAGCTGAAAAATAAAAGGATTCACCCTATCAGAGCGATTGTGTTTCGTAAATTTGCGAAACATAATGCAAAACACAACAAAATTAACGGCGCCAATGTAACCCCTAGAGCCAAAATGGCCCATAAAAAAGACGCTCGCTGGATCGCCAGGGAGCGTTTTTTACTTTGGTCTGGCTCATCAGTAGGAAGGTGACCAATCCTTCCTAGACGTGGGCCTTTAGCTTTTATGCTTTTGTGATTAATTTCAGCGCTTTTTCCGCTTTATATCGGGCACATCCAGCTATCTCAGCTAACTTTCGAATACTGGGGTATTCATTATTCTGACTAAAATATTCTATTGCTTTTTCTATTATTTCTGATGTGTCTGGCTGTGGAGCGGTATTAATTCGAATAGTCCGGTTAATTTCTCTAGTCTCTTCTAAAACAAAAGAATTACCAATAGTCAACGTTTCTTTGATCGATTGTAGAAGGTCAATATTTCTTCGTGATTCCTCAAGTTCTCTATCAACAATTATGTTAATTGCCTCCGAGACAGATAAGCCCAACTCATTGCAATAGTCTTTAAATTGCTTATACAGGATATCAGATACCCGTGAATTGAGTAGACGGTTTCTGTTTTCATCCTGTACTTTCATGTTGTAGCCGTTTTTAACACTGTCCAGTTTGTTGATCCATTCCTGTTCCTTTGAATCCAACAAGTTTTCTTCGCACAGCTCAAGAATTTTGAGTGTGAAGTTGTTAACGCCCATTGTGTTATATGCTTTTTGAAGCTTCAATGAATGGTGTTCTCCCTTCGCCAACATGCTTAAATGTTGTTGGAACCGGCTCATGATATTTTTGCTCTGTCCAACATAACATTCACCTGTGACTATATTTTCAATTGCATAAATTCCCATCATGATGTTATCCTCCTGTTGTCTGGCTCATCAGTAGAACGCCTCCGCGGATCACGGAGGCGTCTTTATGTTTTAATTCGCTTTTTTCTTTTTCGGATTCAACTGGTTCAATGCTTTGCGCGAGAGCCATTCGGAACAAGGTGCCTCATCTTTCAGCTCCCGGATGCTTGGATAGGTCCCGCCTTTTTCCGCAAACATTCTCAAAGCGACTTTTTTGATCTCCTCCAGATCCGTGAGAAGTTCTTGATCAGACTGTGAGGATTTATTGTGAGATTTTTTTCGTAGGGTATACTTTTTGGTTTGTGAGGACGATTTTTTGTGAGACGTTTTTTGTGTGTGAGTCTCCTTTTGTGAGGTGTGAGAATCCACCTCTGTGTGAGAATTTTCTTCCTGTGAGGTGTGAGAATTCTCAACCGTGAGAGCATCCTTTTGTGAGGATTTTTCCTCCTCTTGTGAGGACTCCTCAGGCTGTGAGACCTCCTCTTGTTGTGAGAGATTCGAGACTTCTTCTTCTGTGTGAGTATCGTCTGCTTGTGAGAATTGCTCATCATCTGATTTCGCTTGTTCTTTGACTTCTACGCTGTGAGACGGTTTTTCTTGCGAGACTTTTTCAGTGGCTTCGTCAGTTTGAGACTCCTTATTTTGTGAGGAAATTTCCTCGCGATTTGACTGTGAGAATTCCTCGGGTGTGAGGATTTCGTGTGAGAAATTTTCCTCTGTGAGAGGAAGTGAATTTTCTCTCTCAGAGTTTGAGGTGTGAGAGCCTGAGACTGTTTCTTCGGGTGTGTGAGCGAATGTTTGAGATGACCTTTGTGAGAGATTTTCTTCTGTATGAGACTTTTTGTGTGTGAGGTTCTCAAGCTCTGCTTGTTCGATGAATCGATAGGCGAGAATCCCCTCACCAATGAGCACCAAAAGCGGAACCGCGGAGCCAATGATCCGTCCCTCTAAAGTTGGTTTCATCCCGTGGTAGTTGGCCCACCAAACAAAAGAGAGCCCGACTAAGAAACCGACTATCGTGAAAACCAATCCCATCCACTCAATGAATCCGCGTGGGATTTTCTTTTTCATCAAAAATCCAGTTAAAGTTGCTGCTGATCCGATGAAAATAACTTCAAACATTAGCACGCCCACATATTCTAAACCGCCCGTTGCGCCGACTTTCCGCATTTGAACAAGCGAGTGGGCCACAGAAAAAATAACTGAGCCAGCAAGAACAACAAAAATGCTGGCTTCCACAAGTAGCCCAACAACAAAAGCGACCAGCCGCTTGATAGCCCAATAAACCCCATTGATGAAGTTCAGGATCAACGGAACAAAATCGCTAATAAAATATCCGATCCCATACAGGCTAAGGACAATAGAGTTTGGGACTCTTTTGTGTCCTGGATAGTAGCCTTCAAGGTATCGATTTCTTGCCTTTTCTCTCCAATCGTGATACCATTTCATCGTTTCAATCAACTCCTTCTAAGGTGTTGGTTTGCCTTGGGCGATCTACCCATCGTCCAGGGCTTTAATTTTATCAGTCCTACTTCTTCGGCTTGCCATAGACCTCATACATGGCTTTTTCATGGATCAACCAAGTATCGCCTGACTTTCTGAGCATTCCCTTCCGAATCTGTTCGTCAAATCGTCCTCTCGCAATCGCTGCTCTAATCGTATTTTCTTTATATCCCCACCTTTGTGCGGCTTCACTTGTTGTCATGATGTGTTGTAGTACTTCATATTCGTCCATGTTTATCACCGTCACTTTTTAGTGATTAACCCCTCATCTTTATTATAATCACTATACAGTGATTTGTAAATGATTTTTTCAAAAAAAATAAATAGACAGCTAGAAAAAAGACGCCCCATCCCGGAGCGTCCTAATTTCATTTACCATACTTTTTCAGCCATTCGTCGATCGCGATTGTGGCATAATACGATTTCAACTGGGTGTCTTTATTGCCGCCATCCAGCTCCACAACAAAATTGTTGAATCGGTCGGCAACGTTTTTATCCAAATACCAAGTCACTTTCCTGGTGGTTTTTTTCTGTGGAGGCGGCGGTGGAGCGACAGCGCCAGTACCAGCACCAGCGCCGGTACCATCAATAGTGCTGTTAATATTACTGGTATTTACGCCATCATTTCCGATAGCAGATTTACTGGTTTGCTTACCATTACCTTTACTGTTTTGTTTACTGGTTTTTTCACTAGTAACTGAAACAGTACTGTTACCAGTATGTAAGCTGGTTGGATCACCATTATCATTGCTGGTATTGCCACTGTTATCAGAACTGGTAATAGTACCAGTAATGTTGACATTACTGTCGCTGGTGACAGGACCAGCACTGTTACTGGTGTCGACGCTGTTGTCATTGACAGCGCTGGTACCATTACCATTACCAGTATTTATAATGGTTGATGCGCTGGTATTGTTGCTGTTAGTATAACCAGTAGTTTGACTGTCATCAGTACTGGTCTTAGTGCTGTCGGTGCTAATGGTGTTTGGGCTGGTTCCTTTGCTGTCATTAGTGCTGGTGTTTGAACTGGTTTTTTCACTGGTAAAATCACTGGCAATATTACTGTTGTCCCCAACAGTAGATTTACTGGTGACATCGCTGTTTTCTTTACCTGTAGTTGTGCCGGTGAGATTGCCAGTTTCCTCGTTGGTAGATGTACTGTTTTGATTGCTGGTATTATCACTGGCTTTGGTACCAGTAGAGATATCGATCCCGGCAGTTGCTGCAACTCTTAGGGAACGTTTTTTCTTTGGGGCCATGTCATTCGACCTCCTCAAGGTAAAGCAATTCTTGCGCCAATCGTTTGTAGGACTGCACGATTTCTGTTGTATTTTCTTCCCCTAATAGGGCAGGAACTTGATCGTATGCGACGGCATTCGCAAATTTGATACTACTGGGGATCATAGTGTTCATGATCCGGTAACCACGCTTGGCCGCGATCATCTTGGTCTGTTCGATCAATTCCTTGTGAAGGTTTGTTCTGAGCTGGACCTTCACACACAAAATTCCTGCGACGCTAAGTTCTTTGTTTTCAAGCTGCATATCCTCAATTTGGTCCAACAGACGAACAAGTCCAGTGAAGGCAAAAGTTTCAGGTTCAAAAGGGATGAGGATTTTCGCTGGCAGAGTCAAAAAGTTTGTAGCCATCAATCCAAAACCGGGTGGTGTATCAACAAAAATGAAATCAAAATCGGTTTGGGACTTTTCAATAGCCTCTTTCAGCATCAAAGAGGGTCTTTCAAGCCGCTTCCTTCCCATGATAAAATCAAATTCAAGAAAGTTGAGGTCAATGTTGGCCGGTGCAAGGTAGAGATTTGCTAAATCTGTATTGTCCGGTTTGAAAATAATCTCATCGAGAGTAGCTTCGCCTGTTAAAACATTGGCCATAGTGGGTGTTTCGAGATCATCGGCGTTGATTCCGAAGGATTGAGAGCTGTTCCCTTGGCCATCGGTATCGAGCAATAGGATTTTCTTTTCTGGGAACATCTCGGCGAAAGCGACGGCAAGGTTTACACTTGTCGTCGTTTTTGTGATCCCGCCTTTGTTGTTGGCTATGATGTAGATCTTCGGTTTTTTCTTCATCGCTAAGCCTCCTTTTTTTGGGGTATACACAAATAATATAATAGATTCGCTTGTTATGGGACAAAAAGGAAACCAGGGTGATCACCCTGGTTTTTTTGTGTGCTATTGTCATGGCTACAGTCATATAATCGTGGCTGTTTGGTGACAATCGTCGCGGCTATGATACAGACATAAAACAGACAAAAAGACTGTTGTCAGTACTATAGTCAATATTTTAGCCAGGGAGATCATTCTTCCCCTGGCTTTTCTTTGATTTCTGCCTCGATTTCATCAAAATAAGCGGGACGCTCGTGCTTTTCAACAATAGGAAACAGATCGAAAAAATCTAGGTCAAAAGCGACCATGATTGAAGCAATGAAATCAGGGTTGAATCTTTCTTGCTTGTTCCACTTTGAAAGAGTTGCCTGGGGGATACCAGTTTTGAGTGCGGCGTCCATTTGGGTGATTCCTAATTCTTTGATGATTTCACCTAGCCTGTTATCAGTTTTTACAATGGGTGCTTTGTGATTGTACAGACGTTTGGTCTTAGCTTCTTCTACCAGTTTTTCATCCATTTCTTCCCCTCCTTTTCATTGCACACTAATTATTTATTATACCATATGGAATAAATTAAATATACTGATTGTTTTTCGTTATGCCATAATGTATAATCTAGATACAGAAACAGAAAAGAGGTGAAATCAACAAAGATGACAGAAGCGGAGAAAGCATTTTATGAGGACGTTATTTTGAGAAGCTCTATTGTGGAGGGCATCCGCGAAAGCAAGCGGCGCCGCAGAGAAAGACTTCGCCAGCCGATTCTTCCGTTCGAGTACATGCCTATTCCAGAGAGGCCCCGGTACGTTAAGGCTAGTGAAGTCACAGAATTTGAGATTAAAGGGGGTGAAATCTGATGAATCGATTCTTTGGCGAACCTGAGCCATATGATGTTGTCGCTCACAAAGATCCGTATGAGTTTGATATCGACATCGATTCGCCGCGTGCTTAAAGGAGCATTCCTGTAA
>NZ_JPST01000054.1 GCF_000763315.1 Thermoactinomyces daqus
CCCTCAATAAATTAAGATTTTCTCATTCAATCTCTCGTTTACTCCGAATTTGAAAAATGAAGCAAGCATTTAGAACGGATACATCTTGAATAGATGTATAGAAAAGGAATTAAGGGCCTCACTCAAATAGAGGCAAGCCTCTATTTGTAAAAATATGTGAGCGCTAGTGGATCTCCACAATGACCCAAGGGGGTTACCCTCCCATGTCTCACAGGATCAATGTCCCAAAATTCCTTCGTTCTACCTGCCTTGGGGTGGAGGCTGAAATAAGCTCCTTTACAGGGTCTGTGCCCGAATGGTGTAACATTTAGCTCAGCTTCTCCGCGCTTCATATTTGTGAAGAAAACGAGAAAAACGAAATCAAGCGACTTCCTGCAATTGAACTTGTCGCAAAGCTCCTTGGAGCTTTGCTGGATCATAGGGGATTTGTTTACGTCCAAGCACAAACAAAATCCGAATGAGTTTGCAGCATAGAGCAATCAGTGACTGTTTCTTATGCAATGGGTTTACTGAGCGCTTGGTAAAGTGCGCATGTAGAGCTTTGAACTCTGGGATTTTGGCCACAAGTATCATAACAGACCGATAGAGCAATGCTCGTAAGCGGGGGCGACCTCTCTTCGTAATACGGGTTCTGCCCTGGCGCTTACCTGAGCTATTCTCTTTCAGGCTTAACCCTGCCAACTTTTGAATTTGGCGGGGATGGTCATAGCGTTGGAGGTCTCCGACCTCCGACAGAAAGCCTGCCACAGTTGCTAAGCCTACGCCAGGAATCGTGAGCATGTGTGCTGATCCTGGAATCTGGCTAACGAACTCTTCGAGTTGTTCCATCAACTCATCAATCTGTGAAAGTACCAACAGGTATTGCTGGATAAGCAGTTGCAATTCTTTGCGAGCCATTGAAAGGCCCGTGGTTAATCCTATAGAGGTCTTCGCGGCTTCTAATAACCGCGTGGCTTTTTGGATGCCTACAGAACGTTTAATCTCTTGTCTCCATGCCTCGACAATTTGTTCGGCATTCATCGTTTGAACATCCGAAGGCAATGGAAAGTGCTGTAGAGAGAAAAGCGCAGCTTTTCCTTCCCAATCCCTGAAAACGTCAAGGAACTCTGGAAAGAACCGATCCAACCAGTTTTGAATACGCCCTTTAATGCTGGCTAAGTCTGTTCATACCGTTACGAAGTTCGGCGTGGATTCCTTCTGGAACCTGCGGTTCGGAGTACCGTCCATCTTGGACCAGCCTGGCAATAACACGAGCATCTTTCACGTCATTTTTGGTTGGTGAATTGTCGTCCAGTTCTTTGCTCCTCTTAACATGCATCGGGTTGACTATGACCAACTTGATGCCGTGTTTCTTGAGAAACTCGGCCAAACTCAGCCAGTACTGGCCTGTTGGCTCGATCCCAAACAGCACCTGCTGTTTGGAGTGTTGTTTCATCAAGGACCTGATCCAAAAAAGCAATTGGCTAAACCCAGATTGAGATTGACTGAATGCAATGGTCTTTCCCAATTCAACTCCACGAAAGTCTACAGCCCTTGCATAGTGCTTGTGCTTAGCGATGTCTGCACCTACGATTAAAGTCGATTCATTGATTTGCTCAATTTTACGATTTTGCTTATACTTCATTTTGAGTACCTCCTCGGCTATTTAAGGGTCCCATCTGAGACACCTCGTATGTTAGCAGGAGGTACTTTTCCTTTTCAAACAGTCCCCTTCTCCATTACAGGAATGCT
>NZ_JPST01000055.1 GCF_000763315.1 Thermoactinomyces daqus
AAAGATCTAGCTCAAAAAGAATCAACAGGTCATGCTTCACTCTTTAGTTTTCAAGGAACACATTGTTGTTTTTTCATTTGCGCCGCTCATCAGCGACAAGGTTTATACTAGCATAAACCAAAATCAGAGTCAACACCTTTTTTATTATTTTTATCTAAAGCAAAATCATTTTTACGGCCGCGAGATAGAGCAGGCCGGGAATGCCAAGAAAACCCGTAATAAAGGCGGTAACCGGATTAATCGCCAAATGGAAATGAAATGTTTGTCCAAAAAAATTAACCACAAACAGAACAATTCCACCCATCACGGTGTATAACAGACCCAGCCAAATCCATTTGAACGGTTCTTTTACCGAACGGCTTACCGCCATAAAAAAAACAAGTCCTGCGGCGGCCAATAAAATCCACCACTTCGCTTCCAGCATCTCGCTCCCTCCCCGGTATCAAAAAGGGTACAAGCTACTTTTATCTGTACGATCCCAAGAGAGAATTTATGCTAAGCATGGGTGAAATAATCAAACATGACAGAGACCGTGTTATTTAAGATATGGAACAAAATCGGAGCCCACAGCTGACCGGTCCACTGCCGGAGCCCTCCCAAAATGAGCCCCAGCAAAAAGAGTGGCACAAACAGCGTCACATCCAGGTGAAACAAGGCAAAGATTCCGGCCGAAAGAAAAAGACCTCCCCAAGCTCCGATCGCTTTTCCAATACAGCTCTGCAGGAGGCCGCGAAAGAAAATTTCCTCCGCCAACGGCCCGATCAAGCCAACCATCCCCCATTGCAGGGCCAGTCCGTACCATCCCATTTGCCCTGCGTGATGAATTCCCTGACTGATGCTGTCCTCCCGCCATGATGATAATTCCAGCGAAAAAAAATGAGCGACCGGTTCCGTGATCCATTGATCCATTACGAAAAACACCAGCAGATAAATGCCCGCCAAAACCAATGGCATCGTCCGCCAAAATCCCGGATGAGGGCGGGTTAAGCCAATCTCCGCATACCACCCCCGAAAAAGGAGACACGTGCCCATCAGCATGAAAACAAACGGAAGATAAGGAAAGAGGAGTTCGTTTAAATGCTGCTGCCAGGAAACCGGCCAGAGGGAGACCGATACTGAAGAAATCAGCGAGGAGACTTCAATCCAGGCGGTAAAATAAGCGATATCCATCGCGCTGATCGCGCTTTGTCCGGCGCGTCGTTCCCGTTCAAAACGCGTCAAAAATCCCAAAAGGAGAAAGAGAATGCCTCCAAAGAACGAAGTCACAGAATAGAAAAAATACATTAACAGCAAAAAAGGAGTGTCCGGTTGCCCCGGCAAAATCATCCACGTCCCTTTTTCCGTATGCACCCAATCCATCGTGGCAAATTGCAAAGGAATCATCATGAAAAAACATCCGCACAACACCCATGCCAGCCCGTTCCGAAACCGACCCGTCCAATAGCGAAATCCCATGTTTCCACCCGCTTAAACAAAAGTAAAAAAGCGACACATCTCGATTTAAAGAGTGTCGCTTTCATACATATGCGGCAGAAGGACAAATTAAACCTCCCGTCTTCCTTCCAGCGCTTTGGTCAGAGTCACCTCATCAGCATACTCCAAATCTCCGCCGACCGGGAGACCATGGGCAATTCGCGTTACTTTTAACCCAAACGGTTTAATCAGGCGGGAGAGATACATGGCCGTCGCTTCTCCCTCAATATTGGGATTGGTCGCCAGGATCAATTCCTGTACCGTTTCATCCTCCAGGCGTTTTAACAGATCGGGAATCCTCAGATCTTCCGGGCCGACCCCTTCAATCGGGGAAATGGCTCCATGCAAAACATGGTACAAACCGTTATATTCCCTCGTCCGTTCCATCGCCATCAGATCTTTCGTATCCTGCACCACACAGATGACGGAACGGTCCCGTCCCTTATCGGAACAGATATAGCAGGGATCCTGGTCTGTGATATTGCCGCAGAGGGAACACTGGTGCAAATCCCGTTTCGCCCGCACCAGCGCCTTTGACAGATCCAATACGTCATCCTCTTCCATGGTTAGCACATAGAAAGCCAATCGCTGTGCGGTTTTGGGCCCGATCCCGGGCAAGCGCATAAATCCCTCAATCAGCTTCGATATCGGTTCAGGCACATACAAGATTCGCCACCCCTAGCATGACCGTCAGAATAAACCGGGTATGTTCAAACCGCCGGCAAATTTGCCAAGATCTTTGGCAACCAGCTCATCAACTTTTTTCATAGCTTCATTAAAGGCAGCTGTAATCAGGTCTTGCAGCATCTCCACATCATCCGGGTCGACAACATCTGGAGCGATTTCCACAGCCATGAGCTGTTTATGTCCGTTCATTTTCACTTTGACCACACCGCCGCCGGCTGTCCCCTCCACTTCTTTCTGCTCCAGTTCCTGCTGTGCCTTGGCCATTTCTTGCTGCATTTTTTTCACTTGTTTCATCATCTGATTCATGTTGCGCATCATCATGATTCGCCTCCCATACATTCATTTGATAATTTTCACTACATCTTCCCCAAACAACGCGATCGCTTTGCGAACGACATCTTCATCCTGTGGAACTTCCAAGGCCGAAGCCTGTTCTCCTTCCGGAGCATTTTTCACATGCGCTTTCATCGCTTTCCAATCAGCCAGCATCACCGGTTTGAGGCGGTATGCGGTTCCCGTCATCTGCGACAGAATGGTTTCGATCAGTTCCCTGTTGCTCTCTTTCTCTATTGCTTCGCGATGTATTTTGCTTTTGAAGGCGAGAATCACCGTATCCCGCGTCGCAGCAACCGGATCGCCGTTGATCAGCCAGGCATGAACCGTGATTTTTTCTTTTTTGACGCGATGCAGGAGCTCCGGCCACACCTTTTTGATCTGGGCAAAAGACGCATCGGAAAGCTGTTCCGCCCAATTTCCGCCCAAAGGAACCGACGCAGCCTGGGAACGGGATTTTTCGCCGGCATCGGCCCCCTTGCCGCTTTCCCTGTTTCCCTTTGGCACCGGCTCAGGAGGTGCGTTTTTCAATCTCTCCAACATGGCCTCCAGCTGCTTCATCCGCTGCTCCAATTTTTCCACTGCAGGCACTTCTGCCAGCTCTTGCTTTTTCCGGCGCGCACTCAAACGGACAAACGCCATTTCCAACAAGATCCGCGGATGGGCCACCCATTTGATCTGCTGCTGATAATGAATCAATTGGTCCATCATTTCGGAAATGCGGTCAGAACCCAGGCGCTTAGCCAGATCCGATGCATGCGGGTCAGCGGCGAAGTAACTGATTTCATCCAGATCAGGAGCAGTAAGGTACAACAGCATATCACGACAAGTATGAATGAGATCCTGTATCAGTTTTTCCGGCTCCATTCCCGAGGCAATCGCTTCTTCCAGGCGTTTCAGGGCTGATGCCGGATTTTCCTGCTCCAGATCTTTTAGGATGCGAAACATTATTTCTTTCGGGGCCGCTCCGGTCACCTGAATCACCGCTTGCTCATCCAGACGTTCCCCGCTGAATGCCAAAACTTGATCCAGAAGGCTCAGCGCATCCCTCATCCCGCCATCCGCCGCACGCGCGATTGCCAACAGCGCACCGTTTTCATACGGAATCCCCATCGATTCACAAATGAATTTCATGCGGCTGACAATCTGTTCAAAGGAAAAACGCCGAAAAGAAAAACGCTGGCAGCGGGAAATGATGGTCGGAGGGAGTTTATGCGGCTCCGTGGTCGCGAGAATGAAGATCACATGGGGCGGAGGTTCTTCCAGGGTTTTCAGAAGGGCATTAAACGCCTCGGTCGTCAACATGTGAACTTCATCAATAATATACACTTTATATCGTACTTCTGTGGGAGCAAATTTTACCTTGTCCCGCAAATCCCTTATTTCATCAACACCGCGATTGGATGCGGCATCGATTTCAACAACATCCATGATGGCTCCTTCAGTTATCCGCCTGCATGCCTCGCATTCATTGCAGGGTTCAGGAGCCGGCCCGTGTTCACAGTTCACCGCTTTCGCCAGAATCTTGGCCGCACTCGTTTTTCCGGTGCCGCGCGGCCCGTGAAAGAGATAAGCATGGGATAAATGCTGTTCCCTCAATGCGTTCATCAGCGTTTTGGTCACATGCTCCTGACCGACCAGATCCTCAAAGCGTTGCGGTCTCCATACTCGGTATAAGGCTCGATAGGACACACCCAACACTCCAGCCTTCCCCATTCGGGGTTGATTAATGGTCTTTATTATCATACTACACTGAAATTCTTTTTTCCAAAAGAAACAAACCCATCACGCAAGCGGATGCTCGTCATGACCTGTCGATAAAAGTCAGGCGGGAGAGGAGCAAACTGTCCGGTCATCGGGAAATCGGGGAAAAAAGGCACACCCCCGGCATGCAACGCCATTTCACACTTTCACGAACAAGAGAAAAAGGGCTTCTATCTTGAAGAACTTGTACATATCCATTTCTAGAAGAGTCTGGTTAAGGTTGGTCATGCTGCTATGGATAATAAAAATTTGAGATTGATAGCCTATTTGAGCGGACTGGTCATCAAATCATTCGGCATCTCTCTGATGATTCGCTCCCATCTGGGGACGGGGTCGTGGGATGGCTTTTATGTGGGAATGTCCAACCGCTTTGGTTTGACAGTGGGTTCGTGGCTGATCGTCATCGGCATTTTCCTGATCCTGCTCAATTCATTCCTCACAAGCAGCAAACCTGATTTTTTTCCTTGATTACTGTTTTCATCCTCGGATTTTGCATCGATTTTTGGCTCGGTCTGCTCAATCACTGGGGGGTAAATCCGGACAATCCGGTGCAGCAGGTGCTGGTCTTTTGGGCAGGTCTCCTGTTTACCACCTTCGGAATGTCCACTTATGTCCAGGCCCGGTTTGCCCTCACCCCGGTTGACCAGTTCATGTATGCCCTGCATCAGCGCTTTGGCTTCAGCCTGATGGTTTCCAAGACGATCGGGGAAGTGATCGCACTCGCCTTCGCCATCGTCCTTGAAGGGCCGGTCGGGCTCGGAACAGTGATTTTCACGTTCCTGTGCGGACCGCTGATTCAATTTTTCATCCCGATGATCGAACGGCTGATGTTCGGATAAGCCAGGGAACATTCCCGTGTTCGGCATAACCCGTGGATGCAACATTTTTCAAAACCGGAAAGGGAAGAAACACAACCCGACTGCAACAAACGTTACAGAAAAAGAAACCGGGCATGAAGTGAAGGAAAAAAAGCGATATTCCCGCTTCTTCCCTTTCTCTTCATGCCCTTTCGTCATGTTTTCCATTCACGCTCTCGCTCTCCCTTCCCTAAATCATCAGCTATCAGCGTAAACTCTCGAACTCACCAGGGGAAGGGTGACTTTTGCTACCGTCCCTTGTTCATCGGAATCGACTTCGATCTCCCCTCCGATCTCATGGAGAATCTGTCTGCAGATCGGGAGCCCAAGTCCGGTTCCGTTTTCTTTTGTCGTAAAAAAGGGTTGAAACACCTTCTCCAAAATATGTCCGGGAATTCCCGGGCCCTCATCGGCAATCTCCACTGCCATCGTCTGTTCCGCCTCATCGGTATACATGCTGATCGTCAGCCGTCCTCCTTTGTTCATCGCTTCGATTGCGTTTTTGCACAGATTGAGGAAAACCTGTTTCAACATTTCTCCATCGGCAATCACCAGCGGAATCGATGACAGGCGTCGTTCAATCACTACATCGACGTTATGGAGGAGAGCCTCATTTTTGATGATGGGCAAAATTTCTTTCAACACCTTGGATACGCTGATGGCACGCAAATCTGTGGGACGGGGCTTGCTGAGCATCAGAAATTCCCCGACCAGATTGCTGATGCGGCTGATCTCTTTCAACATGATATCGATATAGCCATGTTCCTTCTGCTGCCCGTTTTCCTTTAATTTGTGCCCTATCACTTGCAAAAACCCCTTGATCGCTGTTAACGGATTGCGAATCTCATGTGCGGTTCCAGCTGCGATTTGTCCAACGGTCGCTAAGCGATTGTTGCGCCTTACCTGCAGTGACAAGGAACGTTTTTCCGTCACATCCTCTATAACCACCATTTTCCCTTTTAATCCGCTCTCACCATCATCAAAGCCTTGAATTCTCAGGAACAGATAGCGAATTTCTTCATTTCCGTTCCACTCCACTTCCGCCTGACGCGGTTCATCCCCCTTGGCCAGCAACATTGAAAGCAAACGTTCCCGTTGCCGGTGGCTGATCTCCGACCGGGTAATCACTTCCTGGAAAGAACGGTACAATACCTTTGCTCGGTCACAACTCAACAGCTCGCTTGCCGCCAAATTCATCTCCATCACGTTTAAACCGTCGTCAAGCAATACCACTCCCAGATGGATGTGTCCAAATAGTTGGGCGGCCAACCGTTCAAATGGTGTTACAGGATAAAATGTATACAAATGGCAAGACTGGTGATCCTCATTCCCTGCTATTTGCTTTATGTTCATATTAATCATAATCGCACCGCCACATCGTAGCTTCCCTTTTCCATCCTCTCGCTTCAAATCGCAGCAACGAGTTTGGGGTCGGACAATACGCCGGAAGAATGGCTGCCAATCTACAGTGCTGACCCGCGATCATCCAAACTCTCGACAAATCACGTTCCTTTCGCGGGAACGAAACGTGCGGGCACTTATTCACCTCCTCAAATCAAAAACCACATACCTACCAAACCAATCTTCACAAATATTTCTAATTCTTTATTCGCCTTTCTCCTTTTTCTTCCTTCTCCGACAAGAAAATTTTCCAAAAACATCCAAACAGAGTGCCAGGGTGAAAAAACAACCGTTTCGGCCCTCAAAACAAAAAACCGACGCCTGCGGAATACAAGCATCGGTTTCTTTATCTCACCTATGTAACCGCGCACCTATCTCCGACGCATTTTGCCCGAGCGGACCCTGAACCTACGACTCGGATCAGGCACCCCTGCGGCACACGGGAATTCTTCCTTAGTGCTGCTTCCGTCAGGACCTGACACGGTTCAGAAGCTCTCGTTGCGCAGGACCCAATCGTCAACACCGGCGATTCAGGCCAAACCTCGCACAAAATGCGCCTCGGATAGGAATTCAACCCCGTTAAGGCGGATTACGGGTAACAGGGCACCGCCAGCTCCCCATCTAGCGCGGTGACTCCATCATAACACAAAACAGATGTTTGCACAACGGGAAGGAAAAAGTTCTCCGGCCCATTTTTTGAATCAGGCCGCACCCTTCTTTATAATAAAGCTTAAAAGGAAATTTCACAGAAGGTGATCGGATTGTCTCTGAGGCAACTCAAAAAGCAACCCCAGGCAGCCCGTTTTTTATTGCAGGCGATCGCCAAAGGCCGCGTGGCCCATGCCTATTGTTTTTTCGGTCCGAGCGGGACGGGCAAAAGGGCGATGGCACTCCAGTTCGCCAAGGCACTCAACTGCGAACAGCCGGAGGAATACGATGCCTGCGGACGCTGTCCCTCCTGCCTGAAGGTGGAGCACGGGAATCACCCCGATGTCGTCACCATAAAACCGGAAGGGTCCGTAATCAAAATCGATCAATTGCGCGCGCTGCAAAAGCGTTTCCGCTACAGCGCCCCGCCCGGGACAACGCGGGTGGTGATCCTGGAGCAGGCTGACCGGATGCGGCAGGAAGCAGCAAACAGCCTGCTCAAATTTTTGGAAGAACCGGTCTCCCCGATGGCGGCAATCCTGGTGACAGAAAATATGCAAGCCATATTGCCGACGATTTTATCCCGTTGCCAGCATGTACGGTTTGCGGAGCTTCCCCCGAAAGAAAAGGAAAGCGAACTTTTGGACAAGGGAATCGCCCCGGACGCGGCCCGCATTCTGTCTTATCTGCCGGAGGAATCCGCCCAGCTTTATGAAGCGGAACCGGATACATTCCCTGCTCTCTGCCAGAAGGTAATCCAGTGGAGCCAATCCATTCTGTCTGGAAAATCCGACGCGTATCTCACCCTGTCGCAACCATGGCTGACGGATGAACTGGCAAACAACCGGCTGCCGCTGGTACTTGACCTGCTGCTCCTGTGGCTGCGCGAATTGTTGAACAATCAGATCGGGCAAACGGATCCCGTCTTCGTCCCCTGGCAGAAAAAGGTGCAGGAACAAACTTATCTGAAACCCGCTTCTTCCTTGATCACCGCAATGGATAACGTTCTGATCGCCAGACGCCTTCTGCTGAAGAGCAGCGTTCAGCCCCTGACAGCCCTGGAGCAGATGGTGTTATCCACCCAAGCAGAAAAAGTGAGCACCGAAAACGGATGGCAATTGATTCCGTTATGACGAACCGGTTCCGATCTCCGGTTCTTTTTTATATCTTTTTAAGCGCGCATACAGTTGTCATTTATCCGGAACTCATGATTATCAACAAACACAATGATCTCAACCCGCCGGAATCACCCGCTTGCTTTCCAGTGTAGCCAAGTATGAACGGCAACTGTAATATTAATACTGCCGTTGTCGTTTCCATTAAGTTTGCAAGAGAGTTACGGGGCCCTCTCATGGACAAATTTTTGAAAATCACAGGAAAATCAGCTGATCCATTCAATGCCAATCGGGAATGAATGGAAATATAGCAGAACGTTGAAATCGCCGGGTTCGATGGTATATGGAGGAGTGTTAATCATAAATATGGATGTGATAGTTGCCTGTGTTTTTATTCTATTTGTTTTCTCCCAGCCTTTTGCAGTATCTGGTTATATTGAGTATCAGCTTATCCGTGGTGATACTGAAGAGAAAAGACAGAAGGGCTTTAAGATATTAAAAATAAACTGTGCCATCGTCAGCATCGTTGCTGCTTTTCTGCTCTTGGGTTACTTCTTTACCGAAGATGATTCATCATATATTCTGGCCACTATCTTCATTATGTTGCTTGGTCATCTTTATCACGCCTACCCCACGCTGGTGCGCAGATCGCCGACCCCGTTCAAGGATGTAGCAGTTCCCGGTGTCAGGAGCTTCTCTAAGAAGGTTTGTTTGGTTTGGGGGATCTTGCTGCCTCTTTCCTGGATCATACATAAAATTATCTATTAACAGGCATTATTTTTTAATGTCCGAAGAAACGATAACTCTTTTAGATTCTTCGATTTGCATGCCCCATTTCAAACCGCGGAATATCCGGTACTATTTTTCGTGTATCTGCGCGGCTTCCAAGCCCTTGTTTTGATACAAAAAAAGAGCTGCCCGGTGTAAATCGGGCAACTTTATTTATTCCTGGGGAAACAGAATTTGGTTGGCATCATTTATTTATTCGAAAGATCAAGCCATTTTATGACCTCATGAGCGAAAAGATCAGGACATCAAAATGTGTTAGTCATTCACAATGGTTCAAGCGAAGATTACATCGGAATTGCTGATGAAAGAAAAAAGGATTCTTGCGAAATTGAAGCAAGAATCCTTTTCTTTGGAGTGCATGGCCGAGCGGCTTGTGATGTCCCCTTGTCACCAACGTTTCAAACGTCAGCCGCGGGACGCCACTCCCGCATTTTGCCCATGCTTTCCAAAATGGAAGCTGAACATTTCACCAGTGCCAAATTATGCCGTTTTTTTCCGTTTCACCGGAATCGGCCCGAACAGCTTATGATCCAGCCAGCGGATAAAGAGAGCGACCAAGGTCCCGACCACGATTCCGGACAGCACATCCGTCGGATAATGATGCCCCACCCAAATGCGGGAGAATCCGATCAAAATCCCCAATATGAACAGAGAAATGCCGAGCTTCCGGTTATAACCCCAAAGCGCAACGGCAATCGAGATCGCTCCGGTCGTATGGTCGCTTGGAAACGATGCGTTGGGATCATGTTGGAGCAACAAATGTACATCGTGGGGATGAGCCACAAACGGGCGCTGGCGATTATAAATCAGCCCGATCACGAAGTTGAGCCCCATCGCAACTGCAACCGTGGCAAAACCGTTAATCGCGGTCATCCGGGTGGACGAACGCAGAAGCAGGATGACCAAAATAAGCACATACAGATAAGGACCAAATTCTGTCAATCCCATAAACAGATAATCAAGAAGAGCATTCTGTCCTGCCAAACCGTTAATCGCTTTAAACAACTGAAAGTCCCAAGCCACAGAAGTACCTCCTTTAGCCCCGCGTATGCCTGTATAAATTAACACCATTATAAAGAAACTGTAAAGGAAATCATATGGAGAACTTTAGACCAATTCAGCAAACCACCAGCAACTCCCCACCGACTTCACAGAAATGTAAAACATGGGTTGCACCGCTCCGGACCCTCTGAATGACCAATCGAATCAAACTATAAATTTTTACGATTAAAATTATAATATAAAAATCGAATAACTTATGAACATTTTTGGACACCATTTCTCCCCGGCTTCGCAAAACCGATTTCGCCAATTGATCAAAACTGAAAAACAAAAGAATATACACAATCCTCCTTCGTTTTCATCTCCTTCTCCCTGCCAAAGAACCAGTGCCCTTCTGGCCATCGACAATCAATTCTATCTATTTTTATCCTATATAATAAAATACTCTTTAAAATTATAAACAAAAATCCTATGTATCATCCGTCTGTATTTTTAGATTATTATGATGGATTAACTGAAAAAAGAGGGAGAAAGGAGCAAAATAAAGGGTTATTTGGAAATGAAAGGGTTAACAGGCATAAAAAGAAAACCCGGCCGATCAAGAGGGCCGGGGATCTCTTTTCTGCAAGCGGATGATCTTTTATACTGAACTGGAAATGAAGTCACATATCCGGGGTTTTGAGGGGACATTCCTTGTGCGCTTTCCTCATTGCGTTACCAAATGGATCGGGAAACTTTTAAGAGATTGACCTGTGGCCGATTCAACCAAATGTTCCGTGACCTCAAATCCGTCGACTAGTTGAATATCAGCAAACTTCTTCACAAACGTAGTCAAAGCGATGTTTGCTTCCATCCGGGCCAGCGGGGCACCCAAACAAAAATGCGGGCCTGCCCCAAATGTGAGATGCTGTTGATTGTTTGCACGATGGATGTCAAACTGTTCCGCGCGAGCAAATTGGGATTCATCCCGGTTGGCGGCAGCAATCCAGGCCACAACCATTTGCCCTTTCTTCATCTTGTGTCCAAACACATCGGTATCCTGTGCCACCTTGCGATCCATGGCGATCGGAAAGCGGAAGCGCAACACTTCCTCAATCGTCCGGGGAACCAAAGACAAGTCGCTGCGCAGCTCCTGATACAGGCCCGGACAATCCACCAACAGGGAATAAAACACATTGGAGATCAGCGTGGTCGTTGTTTCATTCCCGGCGGCCAACAGGCCCCTGCTGATCATGACCACCTCTTCATCAGTCAACGGTTCATCCTCATAATCAACACGGATCAAATCCGAAATAATGTCGTCTGCCGGATTCTTCCTTTTTTCCTGCACGATCGGATGCAGATATTCATGAAACTCCTTCATGGCCCGGGCTTTTTGTTCAATGAGGTGATCATAGGTTTCGGCTGCATACGGGAGGAAGAGAATATCCGACCAGGCTTTAAACAACTGACGGTCTTTGGAAGGGACGCCCAGCAGATCGGCGATGACAATCACCGGAAGAGGAATTGCCAGCTTTTGAACGATATCGACAATCGTTTGCCCTTCCATCTCAGCGATCAGTTCATCGGCAATGGCCTGAATGCGGGGGGCCCATGTTTGCAAACTGCGGGGGGTAAACGCTTTGGCAACGAGCGCACGTCGTTTCCGATGTTCCGGAGGATCTGAAAAGTTGAGATTGGTGCGGCTGTTGTTTCTGGGAACAGGAATCAAACTTCGTTCTTTCCGGTTGGAAAAAAGGTGGTGGTCAAACAAAACGCGCTTGGCATGATCATATAAGAACACATTCCAGACATCTTGCTCGGCATCGTAATAAACGGGCTGCTTCTCCCGCATCTCCTTATACCACGAAAAAGGTTCCCATTGCTCCTGCTTTGATTTCAGCTTTGATATTTCATGTAAGAGAATGGTTTCATCCATCGTGTTCACAAAAATCCCTCCCCTGTGATCAACCTCTTACATATGTTAAATTAACATATATACAAGGCAAGGGGAACCCCATTGCAAAAAATTCATAAAAAGGTGATCCCAAATGTATGTTGAGCTTCTCATTTTGGAACAGCTTCTGTCAGGCCCCAAGCACGGATATGAAATAAAGAAAAACATTCAAGAAGCGTTAGGAGAATCTTTTGAAATCAATAACAATTTGTTGTACCCGGCTTTGCGCCGCTTCCTGGAAATGGGGGCGATCTCCAAGGAAGTGGTTAAGCCCGAGGGCAAACCAAAACGCCATATCTATCTCCTGACCGATGTCGGGGAAGAAATTTTTTGTGAGATGATTCGCGATTTTCCCGATAAGTTAGCCGCAAGCCAAGCCGAATTTATGGTGAGAGTGGCTTTGTTCAACCGGCTTGATCGCGACATGCAATTTGAAATTCTGCAAAAGAGGGAGGATGTGCTGAAAGAAGAACGAAATCATTTTCACCAAATCGAAAGCGCTCATTCACAAAATCCGTTCGTTATGGAAGTGGTTCGCTTCCAAAAAAAGCAGATCGAACACGAATTGGACTGGATCATGCACTTAAAACAACGGGTGCTCGATCAGGCGGCCAGCGATCCCTCAGTCAGGATTGGAAAACAAAGGCCGGATCAGCATCAATCTCCCTGTAACGATTGAACGAAGGCCGGATCCGGCCACACGGCTGATCAGCGCGTCCAAATCGTCAAGACAAAAAGCAGATGAAACCGCATCCCCGGTGTTTTGGCAAATCGCGGTAAAAACGGCAAACGTGTGCTGCTTCACAAACCGGACGATCTCATCCGCACCTGCTTGTTGCTTTCAGTGTTCTCCCGTTTGCCGGAGATGCGCCCGGTCTTTGTTGAAGCGATCGGGATACAGCAGCTTGCAGGCCCGCAACGCAACATTGAGGACCAATTTGTTTTCCGGTGACATCACATCTTCTCCCAGCAGTTCCTTGATCTTCTCCAGGCGGTAGTAAAGCGACTGTCGCGCGATAAAAAGATGCTCGGCCGCCAGCTTTTTGGAACAATCATAATCGAGATATACTTCCAGCGTATGGAGAAGATCGCTTCCCTTATCCCGGTCATAGGCGATCAATGGCCCCAAATACCGCTCGACAAAGGCCGGCAGCACATTTTCGCTGTCTTTCAAATTCAGGAGCAGTTGAAAGATGCCCAGTTCTTCATGAAAAAGGAATCCGGCACGATGTTCCGAATTCAGCATCAAAACCTGATTGGCTTCCTTATAGCTGTGATGGACGCCGGTAAAGCCCGGATAGGGCCTTCCCACCCCTATATTCAGTTGAAGGTCCTGCTTCCGGTCCAAATCGGCTTTTTGGATCTGTTTCACTGCTTGCTGCAATCTTGTTTTCCATGGTTTATCCGGGCGAAGATCGAAGGCGATGACGGTGATCAAGCCGTTGTTCATAGTGATGAAAACGCGAAAATGGTACTGTTCAAAAACAGAGCGGGTCATGAGCGAAAAATCGTAGCGGATAAATTCGTGCAAGTCCCAGAGCGGTTCCGGCTCTTGCGAAAGGCCGAACTCAATCAGGCAGACGATGCTGTTAAGCCCCTTCAGTTTGTTATATTCCATGCCGAGATGGCTGTGCAGTTGCTCCTCTTCAATTCTCCGCTGCAACAGATCATCCACCCACACGTGTTCAAAGTGCAGCCGCCTTTCCTCGATATACCGCTTTCTCAGCAAATCCTGGGCAATCGCCAGGGAAGACCAATCCAATATCAGATCATCATAACGATGCGGTTCGCGGTTGCAGATCATGCCGATATGGGCCCAGATTTGCCCCATTGCCTTGACCGGCTGCACCAGGATTTTTTTCTCCCTGAAGGAAAAGCGGCGCGGACGGGATTCCGGCTCGCCCGGTCCCCCATTCATGTTGAGCCGCTACACGCAAAAAGCAAAACAACTCCTCCTGCTCCCGCGAATTTTTTTCCGGAACGAGCAAAGGTTTCCCCTTGACGGGCAGAAAGATGATGGGTGACTTTGTTTTTTCGTAAAGCATGTGCAAAATGTTATACGTTCCGTTCGGCTTCAGCGTCAGGCGATGAAATTCGCGGGAAAGGGCTTCCAGGTTTTGCAGCATGTGATAATGCCGGTTGATGATAATGGAATGCAAATCCTGCGTGATATCGACGAAGCGGATTTCCTCGCGAAAAATGATCAGCGGGAAATCATGCCGGTCGGCAATCTCGATTAAGTCCGGGGGAACCAAGTGAAAGTAATACCCGAATTCCAGACAGAGGCAGGAAGCATTCTGATCAATCAACCGTTTTAAATAGGACGCGGGAGAAGCCGCGGAGGATTGAAAGGTTATCCCAGTGGACAAGATCATCTCTTCCCCGTTGATCAACGAGCCGAACTCCGATACCTCCAGTATATGTACCCAGCGAATCCGGCGGTTTAATCCTTTTTTTCCCGCGATCACCTCCGCATTTTTAAAAACAGGCCGGTTTAAAACATCCCTTACCGTCAGAACCGGTTCCAGATGCAACGCTAACCACCCCCATGCGAATTGTCCAATAAATCGCCTCTATTTTTGACATTGTGTCTAATGGAATCGCTTCAAATTTCCTTTACACTTGACTCGGGGTTAAAAACCAAATTCACCGTAAAGGGGGGTACACCCGTGATTATCGGAGTACCAAAAGAAATCAAAAACAACGAAAACCGGGTCGGACTCACACCGGCCGGGGCCGCATCCTATATAAACAACGGTCATGAGGTTCACATCGAAACCGGAGCCGGTCTCGGCAGCGGCTTTACTGACCAGGATTATATCGCCGTCGGTGCCAAAATCGTCTCCACCGCCCGTGAAGCCTGGGCCGGCGACATGGTAATCAAAGTAAAAGAACCGCTTCCGGAAGAATACGGCTATTTCCGCGAAGGATTAACCTTGTATACGTATCTCCATCTTGCCGCTGAACCGGAGCTGACCAAAGCCCTGCTCGAAAATAAAGTAAACGCGATCGCTTATGAAACCATTCAGTTGGAAAACGGTTCTCTTCCGCTCCTCACCCCGATGAGCGAAGTGGCCGGCCGCATGTCGATTCAAATCGGCGCCCGCTTCCTTGAAAAACCAAATGGCGGAAAAGGGGTTCTCCTCGGCGGTGTACCCGGTGTACTGCCGGCAGAAGTTGTGATCGTCGGCGGGGGCGTCGTAGGCACAAACGCCGCCAAAATGGCCTTGGGCTTGGGAGCAAGCGTAACCATCCTCGATATCAACGCCGACCGTCTGCGCCAGTTGGATGATCTCTTCCACGGACAAGTGAAAACCTTAATGTCCAACTCTTTCAACCTGGCCGAAGCGGTGAAACGCGCAGACCTGCTCATCGGCGCTGTGTTGATCCCCGGAGCCCGTGCACCACGCCTGGTAACGGAAGATATGGTAAAATCGATGAAACCCGGCTCGGTCATTGTTGACGTAGCCATCGACCAGGGCGGATCGATTGAAACGATTGACCGCATCACCACCCACAGTAATCCGACATACGAAAAACACGGTGTCGTCCATTATGCCGTGGCCAACATCCCCGGCTCCGTCGCCCGTACATCGACATTGGCTTTGTCCAACGTAACCGTACCATACGGACTGCAAATCGCCAATAAAGGATTTAAACGGGCTGCGCTGGAAAATCGCGCCATCGCCAAAGGACTCAACACCGTGAACGGCGAACTCACTTGCAAAGCTGTAGCCGAAGCACACGGTCTCTCTTATAAAGACGTGAATGAAGTATTGGAAAACAAAGCAGTCTTATCCTAGGATTTTAACATCTTTTGTACCGGAATCCCCTTTTTTGTTTACACCTTTTCATCTTTCGCATATAATTATTTTAAATTTAATAAGATCGATGTTTTGGAGGAGCCTGTCACCAGCAGGCTCCTTTTGCATGTTTATTGGGAGTTTTTGGCAAAACTAAAAAGGACCCTTTTTCAGGGCGAAAGGATGATTGATGCAATGAATCCTACCATACTTGCCGTTGCCATTTTCCTCATCACCTACGCCATTATTATCACGGAAAAAGCCAGCCGGTCGGCCATCGCCGTCTTCGGCGGTGCACTGCTGATCGTATTCGGAATCCTTAACCTCGATCAGGTTTTTGAAAAATATATTGAATGGAATACCATTACGCTATTGATCGGCATGATGATTCTCGTAGGGATCGTCAACAAAACCGGCATCTTCCAATATGTTGCCATCAAATCGGCCAAGGCGGCCAAGGGAAATCCGGTACGCATCCTGATTATCCTTTCCGTTTTCACCGCGGTCGCTTCGGCCTTTTTGGACAATGTGACCACCGTTTTGTTACTGGTTCCCGTCACCTTGGCCATCACCAATATTCTCGAATTGAACCCGACCCCGTTTTTAATCTCGGAAATTCTCGCTTCCAATATCGGCGGTACGGCCACACTGATCGGCGATCCGCCCAATATCATGATCGGGTCGGCCAATAAACATCTGTCGTTTAATGACTTCCTGCTCCATCTCTCCCCCGTCGTACTGATCATCATGATCGCCACTCTCCTGGTTCTTTACCTGATCTATCGGCGACAGCTGACCATCCCGGGGAAAAACGTGCAAAAACTGATGGAACTGGATGAAAGCGACTATATTAAAAACCCGGCTCTGATGAGAAAATCGCTCATCATTCTGGGGCTGACCATTCTCGCCTTTCTTCTGCATTCTGTCATCCACCTGGAAGCCTCGATCATCGCCATCACCGGGGCCACTCTCCTAATGATCGTGGGCTTGAACAAAGAAGAAGCGGAAGAAGCTCTGGACTCAGTCGACTGGGTCACGATCTTCTTTTTCATCGGACTGTTCACTCTGGTTGGAGGCTTGCAGGAAGTAGGGGTGATCAAATATTTGGCCGTCAAATCACTCGATCTCACCCATGGCGATATCCCTCTCACCTCGGCGCTGATTCTATGGGGATCCGGCTTTGCTTCGGCTACCATCGACAATATTCCCTTTGTCGCCACCATGATCCCGCTGATCCGGGATATTGCGGACAGCCTCGGTCTGTCCATCGATTCCCCTGCCATCAACGCCTTATGGTGGTCGCTCGCCCTGGGAGCTTGTCTTGGCGGCAACGGTACGCTGATCGGAGCTTCAGCCAACGTCGTCGTCGCCAATATCGCCGAACGGGAAGGAAAAGCATTCAGTTATTGGGATTTCCTGAAAATCGGCGCTCCGCTGACCCTGCTGTCGCTGCTGATCGCGCAGTTGTATCTGTACTTCCGCTACCTCATCCATTTTTAAAAAACGGGAAAATCAACGCCGGCAGAGGTGTCCCAGCGTTGATTTTCCCATGACCGTTCATCTAGTATAGATAGATCATCCAACGGTCGATCTCCTTAAACCCGATCCTTTGGTAAATTCGCCCCGCCTCCGGGTTATCGTAAAAGAGGCAGAGTTCTTTTCCTTCCGCCAAAACATCGAGACATAATTTACCGATGCATTTGGAGGCCAGCCCTTGCCGTTTATATCCGTCCAATGTGGCGACTCCGACTACCATCGCCGACAACGAATTTTCCGCCGCAGTTGAGGCAATCGATACCATTTTTCCATTTCGCTCTATATAATAAGTCCGCGAAACCCCTTTCTTCATATTTGTTTCCCGATCCTTCTCCGTTCCCACGTCGACGAATTCCGGGATTTGCCTGTACAGTTCCCCGATTCTGCCGATGTCCTGCAAACCGGCGCGTTTCACTTCGCGATAATCATCTTTCAACATGGCGGTGTCGCCTGTCAATTTCGCATAATGCAACTCCCGCTCCTTCACCAATCTTCTGCTTATGTAAGGATAAACCCGGCTGGTTACTGATTTCAGGCCGCTCAATAACCCAAAATCACCATCTTCCGAGATAATGGAAGCAAAGCCTTCGGCATCAAAATTTCCGGAAGCGGCATAAGGAATGAAATTTCTTTTGTACTTAAGCAGAACGGCACGCAGACGGCCATTTTCATCAAAATCGCCCCATACCTTCTGAAACTCCTGTTCATAACCAAAGGCCTCCAAATCGCCAAGGATAAAGAGATTTTCTGCGGACTTGGGCCGAAGCAATTCAAGGCACTTATCATGGTCGCGTTCGGATAATCTTCTGATCATGTAACTCCCCCTGGAATATCGCGATCAATCAATGCATCTGTCTGCGTCTGCACAGAAAGAAATTTCTGTATGATGACTCGCGATTTATCCCCTTAGTGATCACATTTCGTTTACTTTAAACAGTTTCTCCCCATTTCCGATTATTTTAGCAGATTCAAACTGTCTAAATCCATATGAAAAACAGACACCGACGGTATGCCGGTGCCTGCTGGGGCAAAACTTTTGCCTTGACCCATTTTTTTAAGAGGCGCTCACTTCAGGGAATCGAGAATATTGCGTACACTGGTGGAAAAAACGGACCCGGAGGCTGCATCCCAGTTGACCGACCAGGTCATGACCCCTCTGAATCCGGGGTATCCTTCCGGCTTCCTGAGTTTGTAGCTGCCGCCGTAGGAAATGCCTTTGACCAGATAATTTAGCGCTTTCTCGATCTCAGCCGGAGACGTATAACCTCCCGAAGGCGCTGCTGCCTGCGTCGCCGGGAGACCGATCGCAACCTGATCTTCCCTCAAGGCCGGAAACATGTTATTGGGATTGTTGGCAACAGGAAATCCGTGCAACAACATCTCCGCCATCGCAACCTGGAAATCAGCTGTTCCCTGTGTATAAGTCCGTCCGTCAAGACCGGTCATCGATCCTGAATTGTAGTGCTGAACATTGATATAGGTCAATTTGTCCCGAAGCCCGTAAATAACAGGCAGGTAGGCGCCCCACGGCCCTCCGTAGGCGGTATATCCCCCCTGGACATAAGCCGTTTCCGGTGCCATCGACAGGATAAAATCGGATCCGAAACGATCACAAAGCGTACGGACTGCCGAAATCAGATTGACAATCGCCGGTGTTTTCGGATTGCGGAAATCCGTATCGCCGCTGGCCAAGGATAAGGAACCGCCCTCAAGATCAATATCAATTCCATTAAAGCCATAGGTTTGAATCAGATTGGACATCGAGTTGATGAAGTTTTGTTTTGCCGTCTCATCATTAAGCTGAATATGGCCATTGGCCCCTCCGAACGAGATGACCACCTTTTTCCCGATGCTGTTCAGGTAGGCGATATCTGCCTTAAACTCTTCCGGAGTTGCATTGTATGGCGTAAATCCGACCTCACCGGGCGCTGCACCCGTCGGCTCGGCAAAAGCGACATTGATGACATCATATTTGGTTGATACATTTCGCAGTCGAATATTTGCCGATCCATTGTCAAAATTGTGCCAGTAACCGATAAGAAGCTTATTCCCGACACCGTCGCCTCTTACGGGGGAAGGATTGGTGGTAACCGTGACCGCATTACCTGCGGCAAAAACACCTGCGGGCAAAATGCTGAGCAGAAGCGTCAGGATCACCGCAACAGGAAACATCTTCGGCAATGCCCTCCAAACTGCAGCAAAACGGAGCCGTTTAAATCGAATCACGCAAGAACCACCCCTGTAAAACAAAATGAGAAATTACGGAAAATGCGGAAGAAAAACATCAAGTATTGGTATAGACAACCTATCAGACTCATAATTTATTATAGGGGTAATTTTTATAAAAATCAAATATTTCAACTTATCTGATGTATTTTTATCTACAAAAAATGAATTAAATCATCAACAACCCATTCCACCGTTCTTTCCGCTCAATTGTATAGACAACTCTACAAATATAAATTAGAATAATTATATATAGAATATTTTGTATTTTAAACCAGGAGGGTTGTTTCCATGGCAAAATCAGTTTTCTGGTCCAAAATGCTAACTGCCTGCATCATGATGTTGTTGGTTGGTGCCGGCACAATGACATTTGCCGCCAGTGCCTCCGCACACGGTTACATCGAGTCGCCGGCAAGCCGGGCTTATTTGTGCAAACAGGGGGTAAACACAAACTGCGGACAAATTCAGTGGGAGCCCCAGAGCGTCGAAGGACCGGGATCATTTCCGCAATCCGGCCCGCCGGACGGGCAACTCGCCGGAACCGGCCGCTTTCCGGAACTGAACGTACAAACAGAGAGCCGCTGGCAGAAAGTCACCATCCACGGGGGTGAAAACACCTTCCAATGGTACCTGACCGCGCCGCATGCCACAAAAGAGTGGAAATATTACATCACCAAGAAAGGATGGAATCCGAACAAACCCCTGAGCCGTGATGAACTTGAGCTTTTCTGTTATTACCCTGGTGACGGAAAACGTCCCCCAAATACAGTCACGCATACGTGCAATGTTCCGACGGACCGCAGCGGCTATCACGTGATCTTGGGAGTCTGGGAAATCGCCGATACCGGAAACGCCTTTTATCAGGCGGTCGATGTGAATTTGGTGAACAATAATTTAGCTGCACAAAAATCGACACCCCAAAACACCGATGCCCCGATCCCCAGTATGATCAATTGGTTAAAATCTCTTTGGCCCGGTAATTGAAGTGAGCGCCACCGAAAGGGTTCTGAAAACGCCAGTTGTTCTTTAAATCAAAACCTTTGCAACAATATGAGACACTGTGACCACGGTGTCTCTTTTTCCGTTCGGAACAGCGTTTTTTCCGGCGATCATCCCCTGCGGTGCCGACAGCAAGCTTCTATTTCCGTTCTCGTTTTCATATTTTATAATTGTTATTGATTATGAGTACAACTCTTATAGGTGGGATGAAGATGGAACACTTTGTGACTGGGTATTTCGACGTGTTACGGGGTCGTATCCTGAAATTCCTGGAGGAAACTTCAGAAGAAGTCGCCGACCAAATGCCGCAAGGATTCAACAATACCATTCGCTGGAATGCAGGTCATATCCTGATCGTCTCTGATGTGTTTTTCGGTTTGGAAAGTCTCCCCGCAAACTATAAAGAACTTTTCTGGCCCGGAACCAAACCGTCTGACTGGACAGGGGAAGTCCCGACGCTGGAGACATTAACTTCCCAATTGCGGGAACAAACGGCACAATTGAAAGAGGCCTTTTCCAACCGGTTGGAGGAAAAGCTGGAAAAACCCCTGAACTTCCCAAACAACCTCAACATCGAAACAGTTGGTGCGCTCTTTAGTTTCACAAACTCGCACGAAAGCCTTCATCTGGGCTATATGAATGCTTTGAAGCGGACTATTCAAGGGCAAATCTAATCTCCGCAAGCTTGATTCATGACATTCAACACGGGATGTCTCATCCCCGTTCCTGTCCCGCACGGGCGGAACTCCTGCTGCCGGCAGGCTGGCTCCCCCCGTGCGTCCGACAATTCACATCTGTCAGAAATCGGCAGCACCATCCCCGTTCGGGCCAATGTAAAAGCGGGAAATCGCCCGATGACATAGAGGGAATTCAAATGGTCAAGACCTCCCCCACAAAGAACCACCCCATTTGATCAGGATTGGATCCGGCAATCTTTTTTTATGCCCGAATCCCCACCACTTGTCACCCTTTGTTCACTTCGCTTTTTATTTGTGAGGAACAGACCCGGAATGAAGATGATGGCAAGGATCATTGCAGAAACCAGGAATCCGGCATGATAACCCTTCAATCCATTCGCAATCGTCGGTTGTGATCCCTGTACGACAGTTGCGACAACAGTTGCAATCACAGCCGAACCAAAGCTTGAACCGAGATTTTCAATAATATTGATACCCACACCTGCTTCCGGAAGTTGTCTGCTGTCAAGTCCAGTATAAGCGTCACTCGTCAACGGGAGCATAATTCCCCCAAAACTGGTGCCACGGATGAACAGTACAACAGAAATCCAAATCATGCTTGTTTGATCAGTGATAAAGATAAGCGGAACAGATCCGATCAGCGAAAGAACCAGGCTAACCATAACCACATATTTGGCTCCGACCTTATCAATCATTTTTCCGATGAACGGCCTGGTAACGAGCATCCCGAGTCCCTGAGGGATTAACGCAAGCGCTGCTTCGATGGCCGTGAAGTGACGGAAGTTTTGGAAGAACAACGGAAGGATTAACATGGGACCCATGACGGCAATATTCGCCAAGAACAAACCGATGCTTGATGCTAGGAAGCTCTTGTGCGCAAACAAATTCATCGGCAGCACGGTTTGATTCTTTCTGATTCGGTTATATCCAAGGTAAATTGCTGCCAAAACAAGGCCAATACCCATCCATCGGATTGTTTCGCCATTGTTAAATGATGCATGGTCGGCCGCTTTCGTAATCCCGTAGATCAATGCCGCACTCATCAAGGACAAATTGATCATCCCAAAAACATCGAGTTTACTGTCTCTGTTGAATGGTTCAAATTCCGGAATCGTTCTCATCATCAGTGGTGCAGCAATCAAAACGATAAATACGTTGATGAAGAAAATCCACTGCCATGATGCCCCCTGGACGATGAGCCCCCCGATGACAGGTCCCAAAATCGGCCCGAAGATCATGGGCGTGCTGACAATCGCCATCACCTTCCCCAGATTTTCCGGACCCGCTGTTTTAACCAAGAGTGTGGACATGAGCGGGGTGATAATCCCGGCACTGAATCCTTGGAGGATCCGGAGGAAAATGAAACTGGAAATGTCCCAACTGATTCCGGCAAGAACGGAAGTGACACCAAAAGCGATAACCGTGCCGATGTAGATCTTCTTTCCATTAAATTTGTTCATAAGCCATCCAGATAGCGGAACTGCCATCGCAAGGGCTAACACATAACCTGTAATGGCCCACTGAATCGTGTCCAAAGTTGTGTTGAACTCCTTACTCAGTTGGTCGACGGCGATGTTCACCATGGTTGAGTCAAGCATTGGCGCAATTGCTCCCAATGCAATAGCCCAGGCGGCCATGAGAATTTCTTTTGGCAATCCTCTATCTTTTGTCTGATCTTTCGTCATAAAACCCCTCCTTAAACGAGGCATTATTATTTCCTAGGAAACATAATCAGGTTATCGTGTTTTTGTTTCCATTTCAACAATCAAACAACAATAAAAAGGCAGCCTGCTCCTTAATGGACTTGGGCTGCCCGGGATTGGATTACATTTTCATTATTGAAATTGATTCCTGTCTACTATCTGCCACCCTGTTTCTTTATTTCTTCATCTAAATGCCTTCTGTATTTTTCCACAAAGCGAAGCATACTGTCATATTCTTCCTCGGTGATCTGCTCGAATACAGCTTTATCCCGCTCTTGAAACTCTTTGTGAAGCTCTTTATGAATTTTATATATTTCCTTCCCCTGCTCAGTAAGCCTGAAATAGATTTCCTTCTTGTTATTCGGCCTCTGGTAACTCTCGATCAGTCCTTTTTCAATAAGCTTCCTGGTTATTTTGCTTATCGCACCTCTGGTCATATAAAGGGATTCCGCAAGTTTGGTCACGTTGGGATGCACATGATTTCCGATGTATTCGATGCAATGCACTTCAGAAGGCTTATAACCCTTAAGCCTTTCTTCCATCTTAGGCTTATTAAGCGAGACATACTTGTTGAACAAGTCCCGGAAACCCATAATAAGCTGGTCTTTTTTGTTCATCTCCAGTCCCCCGCTTTCGATCCGTTAACTCTATTATATTTTTTGTTTCAACTCCCTTGGCTTTAAGAGATTTACAGTTTATCCCTTTTCCCTCCCATTATACCAATCCCCATGCAGGAGGGGATTGGGTATTCAGCGACTGACCATTTCAGGCGGCACAGCTTTAAATCCCCGAAAAATTGAATCTTTGGTCTCTTCGCTAATGAGATAATTCCGAACCTCATTTCCGGAAATCCACTGATATGCAGAATGATCTTCACTTAATCGGATATTTGCCGGGTCATCTGCAAGCCTAACCAAAAAAACGACTTCCACTGTATGTCTGTTTCCGTTCTCCGAAAGATAAGAAAAGACTTTGTACGGCTTGACGACTTCAACATTTAAATCCACTTCTTCGCGAAATTCCCGTTTCAGCGCATCACCCGGGTCTTCACCAAAATTAACCTGTCCTCCGGGCAACTCATAATATCCGGGCAAAAAAGTTTCTCGTGAAGACCGCTCCACAATAAGCGTCTTTCCCTGATGATAAATAAATCCTGTACAAACAATTTTCTGATACACTCCAATCCCTCATTTCATCCTATTTGATTCCCCCGCACAAAAACTCCGAATCTGCCTGATCCGATATTGAGCGATGTGAAACGCTCAATTATTTTTCACAACTGCATTTTTAAACGATTACACAGACTTTACTTCTTCTCCTGTTAGCACTAAGATGTTGACCACTCCACATGCCTAAGGCGGGCGATTCTTAGGTAATCTCCCGCAACCGGTAGAAATGGACCCAAGATCAAATCATGGCCCCCACGGCAATTAATCTTAGAACTTCTTGCAGAATATTTTTGGCTGCATTGTTCTCTCAATTATTTATTGTCAACGCCGGGATTAAAT
>NZ_JPST01000056.1 GCF_000763315.1 Thermoactinomyces daqus
GGCTCAATTATTTTTCGCAGCTTCCATTTTTACACAATTATACGGACTTAACTAAACACCCTCCTATAAACATCAAAATGTTTACAAATATCAAAGTGTATTTACAATAGATTTATAAGAATAAAAACGTTCCTATATGAGAGAAGCAAATGTAAAAGAAGCGCGACAACCTTGTTCATTTGTCACATATATTCCTTTTACTTCAGGCCACGACCTTTGACTCCTGGAGATATTGCTTGGTTGACAGTAGAAAGAAGCTCATTGGTTTGGTTGCTTCAGAAACACGGGGTTCTATTAGATCGCGAAACTTTAGAACGGATAGTGAAAACGAATGAAAAGCAGCGATTCTCATTCAGTGAAGATGGCCAAAAAATTCGGGCGAATCAAGGGCATTCTGTACATTGACTTGAATTTAGAGCCCATGGAGCCACCGGATCGACTGTATCGCGGGACGGCCAGTCACTTTCTTCATCTATTCGCAAAAGGGGATTGATTAAAGGGAGTCGGCATCATGTGCATCTGTCTGGAGATCCCGTTACCGCCCGCCAAGTTGGAAAGAGACATGGATCCACAATCATACTGCAGGTTCTGGCTAGAGAAATGCATTGGGATGAGTATACGTTTTTCCAATCGGCCAATGGGGTCTGGTTAACAGATTTTGTTACAGCATGATTTTTGAGAGAAAAGTGGGAACCCAATAAATAGGGATCTTATAACTCATTGTCTGAGACATCGTTTCAAAATGAACCCGCCCAAAGTTTGCAAAAGGTACGCATCAGTTACGTCATGCAAAAGTTAAACGTCAAAGGACGCTCCCAAGCTGTCATAGAGTTGGTAAGATTGGGCAAATGGAAGATTTAGTCTGCATGTGACCCTGCCGCATTTGCAAAGAAGACAGGGGTTTTTATGTGGGGAAAAAGGCCGACTGGATATACCGTTTGTTCGGGTGGACGGATTTTTGCAAATCAATGAAGAGGAAGCCCAGGTCGTACGTCAGAAATTCGATTGGTACACAAAGGGCGGGTGGGGTTTTAAGCGGATCACCAGTGAATTGAACCGGCGGAATATCAAACCGAAGAAATGAAGGAAGTGGCAAATGACCTCGGTGTAAACGCTGATTTAAAACCCCATTTCATTGTGGGAATTTTATCTTAAATCAATATATCAAAATCAAGATCGGCGGGCGTAAGAAACAAATCCGCAACCCCTGGGAGAAATATCTGGCATTTGAAAATCATCATGTCCCGATCGTCTGGGAAAAAGCCAATCCAAGAGAAGGGAATGGTGAGAAGGTCAACATTACCTCATGGAATGATTTGCGGGGAATCTGTAAGTGCAGTGAATGCGGGTCCAATATGGTCGTTGTACAAACAATCAAAAAGCGTTCCGATGGATCCAGGAGGAAATACCGCTATATGAAATGTTCCAATTACCGCCGATCCGGAACGCATGGCTGTGTGAACCATTGGCGAGTATTGTATGAGAATGTAAGGGAATTTATCATCCAACGCCTGAAGGAAAATCGATTGCTTTCAACTTTATGAGCGAAGTGGAACAGGAAAAAAGGAAAACCAGCTCAAAGCCATTCAAAAACAAGTACAGTGGGAAGAGAAAAAGAAGCGGTGGATCTGTATTTGGATTAACTAATTGGGAAATAAGAGATTGAAGATAAAAGAAACGAGCTGGAGGAGCAAATTCACCAACTGTAGGAAGAGATATTGATTCCGGGGCAAAAAGAATACACCCATAAGAAGGAGGAAAATATCCGGCAAGCGTTTGAAGTGCTAGAAGAGGAGAATGAGGATCTATTGCAGGTATTTCGCACGTTGTTGGATGAAGTGGTGATTTATCCGGATGGGAGGATTGATATGGTTTATTCATTTGAGAAGGTTTGATTGATGTTCATTTTTATTTGGTTGAGGAAATGTGCCTGTGGATAAAACTGAGGTTTAGACATTATTCGACGCTGATGTTGACGATGACATGCAAATCGCGGATTATCTTGTCAAAGTTAAGAAAGAAGGAATCATTGGGATTCCTGTGGAGAATGCGGATCGGTCGGTTTTGTCAAAGTGTTTGTCCTAGACCTACGAGTAAGTAGTGAACGGCCATGCTCTTCTGCGTCACGAATCAGTTCGTGTGCCGGATCTTATTCAAGCAAGTTTTTGTTATTTTGGACCATTCCCGTTTTTTGATCTTCATCGCGTCCAATCCTTCATCACCAGGTGCTTCCTCCCGGACTTTTAACACCATGTAAGGGTTACCGCTCGTTCTGCAAGGGACGAATGTTCCAAGCTGTCACGTTGGATCTAGCTGCTCGCACAGATCTGAAACCGTTGATCTGGAAAACTCCGTGCTACACAGTTCTTCCGTAACTTTGGCTACCTACCAGGTAGAGACCCCGTTGACCCGTCTTCATCAAATCAAGACCAAGGCTCGTTCCTCCGCTGGTAGCGGGTAAACAACTCAGTTGTAAGCTTTTCCCCTGATTCGGGGCAAGCCGAGTGTGATTGTTCCTACCTATTAGTCAGTTTTGTGGTGGTAGGAGCTGTTTCGGTAGCCCTGACACTCCCCTGCTCGTTCGTATGGATTCATCGACAGTTGCTCATAGCCTCCTGAGCCTTTAAGATCTGGTTCAGAATAGATTCCAGAAATTTGGCCACTCCATCTTCTTGTGAAGATCCTTTTACAGATCATTCCGGCTGCTTCCAGTAACAATCCTCAGCATCTGGGATAACCGATGTTTGTACAGATGCATCTTGATTGTCTTCAAATAACCTCTCAATGCGATCTCATTTCTTTTTTCTTCATGCTGTAAAAAATAGTTAATTTTCTCTACACATTCCTGAGGGGAGGAAAATATGGCAATCTCTTTATCCGGAGAGTACAAATCAGGCAAATTATCCCGAAAATCCGTTAGCTGAAGGGTTTTGCATCCTGAAATTTCAAAAGTTCTGGGATTTACGGATAAGCATGAAATTTTATGGCTGTTGAGATTAAATTCATTGTCATCGTGCTGTCGATGGAGATTTAGGACGATTTTTGCTCCGTTATAATAGTTGGCCGTTTCTTCTGCGCTCACCCATGAATTTTGGATCGCTTGTTTGTAAAGGCTATAATTTTCAAGCCGTTCCCACCAATCCCCCACGATCAATACTTTTTTGCCAGCCAAAAATGGAAGGATCCGATTGAAAAAACGGATTCGGTTACGATATCCTCTACCGACAAAACAAACATCTGACTGATAAGAAGCGTTCACTTTTTTGGGGCGAAATACTGCAGGATTCATTCCGAGAGGCAGGTAATGCACTTCCGAACAGCCCAACTGTTTATAAAAAGGGATACAGTTTGACTCGATTGTGAAAATGTAGTCATAATGAGGAGCGATTTGCCGGGTTGCATCCAAAATATAAGGGTCATCCGTGAACCAGACGGCCGTTTTTACTCCTGATAATCGGGTTGTTGTGATTTGATCGGCAGAGAGATCCAAGCCATTTAACGCCAGCATCAGATCCGGTTGTATGATCCTTGCTCTTTCGACAATATCCTCTTGGGAGCTGATCGTATGCACATCGCGAACCAACTCGTGCAATGAATCAATAATCGATTCATGAATAGCGGTATAGGGTAAGAAATCTCCTGATTTTACATATAAAATTTTTAAATCCCATAACTCTTTTTCTTTGATCTTCATTTTTTTATTGTGATTGGAATGAACCGTTTCGTCAAAAGAGAATTCACTATGATTGTTTACCAACCAGTACCCGATCAAACCGGGTTCGCTGTCTGTTAATTCCTTGTCCTTATCGTCAGCGATCTGCTGTGGTGTCCTCGCATGATCCCAGATGCAGATTTTTTTGAGATAGCCTGTAAAATAACCATACGGTTCAAGAGCACCGAATAATCCTGATGCAAACACGTTGGCCCTGGGGCTGGGTTCCCCCGTTTTTTTCCACACACCATCGATATAAAGAGAAGGCGTTTTATTATTATAAACGACCGCAACATGGGTCCAATCCGTTATGGAAGTTTCCCATACCAACCTGGCAGGGAGGTAGTAGGACCCGTGTTCATAAACGCTGATCCCGTTGGTTCCTGCCGATACTCCCGCACCGGCATCATGAATTCCTCCGTGTCCGGCACCAATGACCCATTGCATTCCAAAGGGACTGGCTACCGCGCTGGAAGCTTCTGGATCAATTCGGTGGGAAGAAAGCGGTTTTACCCAAAATTCATAAGTAAATGAGTTCCGTATGTCTTTGAACAGCCGGGAGATCACGATTTTTTTATTTCCGTTAAATAGAAAGGGACTGGACATTGTTTTTCACACTCGCTTAAACAAATGATGATGATCGAACCGGATCGGATAAAACACCTATATGCAGCAGAGTTGTTCAAGGTATAGGCGTTTGAATCATTCAGTTCTTTATTGGCCGATTTTCTTAGCAAATTGAAATTCAGCGGAGAGTAATAAAACGGGTGTTTTAAAATAGGTAAATCGTCCTTTCAATTTTTCCAAACCTCCATATATTAGTAAGTAGTTTGCTACGTAATCAATGAGAATTTATAGTATAACCCAGGAGGCTATTTACGATGAACAACAAATTTCTGTTTGTCACTTGCGTGAATGACGAGACATTATATGCGCTATGTGTGAAACATATTCAAAATCTGGATGTTCCACAGGGTTATACGATTGAGCTCTTCCCTGTTTACGGGGCGAAAGGAATGGCAGAAGGGTATAATCGGGCATTGGCCAATGATGCAAAGTATAAGATCTATCTGCATCAGGATACTTTTATCATCAACCCTCATTTTCTCCGGGAAATTCTCACTTTATTTCAAAATAACCCATTATTGGGTTTGTTAGGTTTTGCCGGCTGTAAAACGCTGCCTTCCAGTGGATTTTGGTGGGAAGGAAAAGAGTTGTATGGAAAGCTCATTGGTTTCCCCGGAAATACCTATAAACTTGAAAAATGGAAAGAAGTAACCGATGCATTTGAAGCTGTTGAAGCGGTGGATGGGTTTTTGATGGTGACCCAATATGACGTACCTTGGAGAGCTGATTTGTTTGATGGGTTCGATTTCTATGATATATCCCAATCATTGGAGTTCAAAAAACACGGATTTTTGGTTGGAGTCCCAAAACAGATTGAGCCGTGGAGCCTGCACTATCACACTAATTTCAACAATCATTTCGATTATCCGAAATATATGCATTACCATGAGATTTTCGCCCGACATTATCTTAAATAACGAGGAGGGGATTTTATGGTAGATCATCACAAACGTTTATATGAGCAAAAACCGGAATATTATTATGACGGCAATAATCCATATCTGTTAAAAAGAATCAAACCGGACGCGTCGTGTGTGCTTGATGTCGGATGTGCCAAAGGGAACCTGGGGAGTGTACTCCGTACAAGGGGAATCACGGTCTACGGGATTGAACTGTTTCCGGAGGCTGCTCAAGAAGCGGAAAAAAAACTGGACCATGTCTTATGCGGTGATATTGAAACGATCGAGTTACCATACGAACAGGGTTCTTTTGATCATATTATCTTTGGGGATGTGCTGGAGCACTTGATCGACCCCTGGGCCGTGCTGAGAAAAGTAAAACCTTTTCTGAAAAAGAATGGCTCGATTATTGCTTGCATTCCCAATATCGCTCATATCTCTATTTTGCACGACCTTCTTCTGGGGAAATGGACATATATGGAATGGGGGCTGTTAGATCAGACTCATTTGCGCTTTTTTACCTTGACGGAAATTTACAAGATGTTCCAGATTACCGGTTATTACATTACTGATCTTGAGAGAATTGTTTATCCCAATCCGCAAATGGATCCGCTCATCCATTGGCTTGACCATATCCGTTCCTCCCTGCTGAAAGACAATCCCTCGTTCGCAGTTGAAGCAAATGCTTTCCAATATGTGGTTGAAGCAATAATCAATGGAGAATACTCCGGTTGAAAAATGGATTGAGTACCTAGAACATTCCGTTAATTTTCTGATAAAAATGATGATTAGGAAGTGGATGATTTGATATGAAAAATATTATCGATTCATTTCACAATCTTTTTTATAACAGCCTGGTATGGACGAACACCTATTGGTTGGGAGTACCTGTCTTAAAATACCCCCAAGATCTTTGGATTTATCAGGAAATTATATTTGAACTAAAACCGGACCTGATTGTGGAATGTGGAACGAGTCAAGGGGGATGTACGCTATTTTTGGCGACGATTTGTGATCTGATTGGGAAAGGGAAAGTAGTCACCATCGATATTGTGGAGAGTCCGACTTGCCCTCAACATAACCGTATCAATTACTTGCTTGGTTCCTCCACTTCTCCGGAGATTGTTCAGGCTGTACAGCAAGAGGCAAAAGATGCGCAAGTGGTGATGGTGATTTTGGATTCCGATCATTCCAAGCAGCATGTTTTAAATGAATTAAAGATTTATAGCCAATTGGTGACAAAGGGGAGTTATTTGATTGTCGAAGATACAAATATCAATGGAAATCCCGTACTCCCGGGATGTGGCCCCGGTCCGAAGGAAGCGGTTGAGGAATTTATGGCAGAGAATGACCAATTTGTCATTGACTACAAGAGAGAAAAGTTTTATGTAACTTCAAACCCAAATGGATTTCTGCGCAAAATCAAATAAATAGAACCATTTTTAATCTCATCAGCATATGTACTGTTCACCTTTTGTTTTGGTGAATAAGTTGGACAATAGGGAAAATGAGGGGGGTGATGATGATAAACAGATTAACACCTAAAGTTATCGCTTTTTATTTGCCCCAATTCCACCGAATCCCGGAAAATGACCGATGGTGGGGGCCTGGATTTACGGAATGGACCAATACACGAAAAGCAGTTCCTCTGTTCCCGGGTCACTATCAGCCGAGAGAACCATACCGTGATTATTATTATTATTTAACTGATCCAGAAGCGAGACAATGGCAGGCGAATATAGCAAGAGAATATGGAGTGTACGGATTTTGTTATTATCACTATTGGTTCAAAGGAAAGATGCTTCTTGAAACGCCATTTAATGAGGTGCTCCGAACGGGTGAGCCTGATTTCCCCTTTTGTCTTTGCTGGGCAAATCATCATTGGAGAAGAACATGGATTGATGGATCGGATCATGATGAGTTTTTGATGATTCAGGAATATGGAGATTATCCGGATTGGAAAATACATTTTGAGTATTTATTGGAGGCATTCAAAGATAAGAGATATATACGGGTAGATAACAAACCCCTTTTCAGTGTTTATGTACCGTGGCATATTGAACGACTCGATGAAATGTTCTGTTATTGGGACCAATTGGCAAAACAGAACGGCCTGGATGGGATATACTTTGCAGAGGTGTTGAGTCATTCCAATCCAAATCCACACACCAGTTCATGCATTCATGCTCGTATCGACTTTGAGCCTTTCTATACGATTGTGCAGCATCATCAGCACAATTTGGCCTCGCAATTGCTTAAACATGTAACTGGTTTTGATTCACAGGCAATTCGTCTATATGATTATGATACGGTTTGGCAAGGTATCTTAAATCGAGTACCATTACCAGACAAACCCGCTTTTTTGGGAGCTTTTATCGATTGGGATAACACCGCACGAATGGGGAAAAATGCACTAATCTTCGATGGTGCGTCTCCCGATAAATTTGGTTATTATTTTTCGCAGTTAATTCAAAAGGCGATTCAAATCAAAAGCGAATTTGTGTTTATTAATGCCTGGAATGAATGGAGTGAAGGGACATATTTGGAACCGGATAAAAGGTACGGATTTGGGTATTTAGAACAAGTAAAAAAAAGCACTTCAATACTAAATAAAAAGTCCACTTTTCAAAATTAGAAAAGTGGACTTTTATGTGTTCGGCAAGTAAAAAGTACGGAAAACGGCAACCGTTTTGTACATAGTGCCTTGCCAGAATGAATTAACTAAGATTGATGGGAGAGAGCGTTTTTGAGCCGGTAACTGTCACCTGTGAAAGCCAAGATATGAGCATGGTGAACAAGACGATCCGCCGTAAGGCGGTCATCGCCAAAAACCGTATCCCATTGGCTAAATTCCAAGTTAGAGGTGCCACAACACTCAATCGCTCGTAACATTCAGACATGAGATTGAAAAACAGCTCTGACCCATCTTTGTGAAAAGGGACAAGCCCTATCTCATCTATGATGAGCATATCCGAGTTGAGCAGCTCCTTCTGGAACCGATGAAGAGTTCCAGCTTGGAATCTCATTTGAAGGGTCGAGATCAGGTCGGAAACCCTGAAAAATTGGACTTTCATCCCGCGTTTACAGGCTTCTATCCCCATTGCGGTAGCAAGATGAGTTTTCCCGATGCCAACGGCACCAAGCATAATGACGTTTTCTTTCTTCTCGATGAAATCCACTCGCATCAATCCTTCTGGATTGATGCTCTCAGGAAACGTGATTGCGTCAAAGGAATACCCTTCGTCTTCATTTGAGGAAATTTCCTTGTTTATCAATTTGCGAATCCTCATTTGGTTACGTCCCCTTTGCTCAGCATTTAAAAGATCATGTAAATACTAAGTGGGATGGATTTTCAAACGGAATCGTTTCATAGACGTCCATAATGTGAGCTAAACGCATTTGTTTACACAGTCTTTGGAGTGTTGTTTTCACTTTTGTGCCCTCCATTGTTGAAGTCGATCATATCGACTGAGATCAGGTTTCCGGCCCCGTAAGATAGCAGGAGTGCGTGTTTCGAGGAAAGGCAATGGCCTGAACTCGGGATGACGAAGTTTGTAAAAGACATGTTCCAGTTGTTCAGTTTTCTCTAATTCGCTATGTAGCAATCCCTTTTCAATTTCGTCTATGTTGTAAGTCTTCAGCATGCGAATCAGCCAATCGACGCAAGTCTTACGCTGTTTTCCTTCGGAAGACAGCAAGAAGGCTTTTGTTTTATCTGGAAGGAAGGCCGGGACTGAACTGTAGCTGAGAGCCTTTGGCTTTCGCAAACACTCTGTGTTTTCCTTTGGGCTAACAAAGACAAAGGCTGCGTTGCTGTACGGATAGGAGAGAATGAGCATCTTTTGTTCTACAACCTTTCCCCCATTTACAGCTTGGAAAGACCAAAGTCAACTTGAGCTTCTCTCCCAGGATGCTCTAATCGAATATATGGCTCCACTTCCCCGATCTGAAACTCCATTTTCCGCTTCGCTACATAGTAGCGAGCAGTTCGTTCCGAGCCCCTAAATCCATATTCTTCTACCAAACGATCATAGATCCGTTTTGTTGTATGACGCTGTTTTCGGGGACGGGCTTTGTCCTCCATTAGCCAGGTATCCACTTGCTCGCGATATGGCTCCATTATGGGGAATTTTGACTGTTTCTTAAGAAGCTTGTCCTCATTTCAATTCGACAAAAAAGGCTGTTGATCCATATTTGTCAACAGACTAATAGCAAGCTAGGATGCTTGGTTTTTTATGAGGTTTTAATAGCGGGAAATTCCATGAAGCAGGGGAAAAACTCGCGGTTTGAGAATTTGGAAACAACGGACGTTGGGAGATCTATCAGATAAGGATATAATCACATAGGCAGCTTCCGGGTAGTTGGCGTGAGCGATATCTTCCAGGGATGGATTTGGGGGAGCGGTGGGATGAGAATGATAAATTCCCACCAACTGCTCCTCTTTTTCCCTGATTTTCCGGAAAACATCTTCGATCTCCCCTGTGTCCATCTCAAACGCGTTATGGCTGTGGAGAATGTTGGTCATTGGCCAACAAGTGAATGCCGTTTGGTCCTTTCCCGACAACAATCCGCATGCCTCCAGCGGTTTTTCCCGCAGACAATGGTCGATCATGGCTGTATAAACGTCAGGGTGGAAAACCAAATCATAATCGGAAGTTATCCCCCGCAACATCCCTTTCGTGGGGTTGTTTGCCTTGGCTGTTGCCCTTGGTTTGGCTGATGGACCGGACGAACAGGTTGGCCGTTTCCATTTGATGGATAATGTCGGTATTGTTGCGGCTGTGAAGGTTGAACACGGGGTCTCGGCCGATAGTTGCGCCATTGTTCCCAACGAGGATCCATAAAGAGGGTCTCCTTTCATTTCGTAAAATTATAGAATAAGTCTGAATTTATCGTGTATATTTAAATGGATTAAAGGGTACTGTCTGCGAAGAGGATTGATTTGAGTCATAATTTCCGGCTTTTGGAGTTGCCATGGCTTGAAAAGAGATGCCTGCCATCTGGCCTGAATTGGACGGGGGTGGCTGATTGGCTAACTTTTTGGCAATTCGCCCCATGGTTTGAAAATGGCTTTCCGTCATCGCAACTCTAGGACGGTTTCTCAACCATGCGTTTAATTTGCCTTCTGTTTCCTGTAATTTTCTGTGGGAGTCCGATTCCCTTTGCTCCGATTCTGCCAATTTTTGTTGCAGTTCTTCGATTTTTCGCTCTTTTTGTTGCAGCTTACTTCGGTATTCCTCGTTTTTTTGTTCATATTTGGTTAATTTCCGCTCAAGTTCCACAAGGGTTTGCTTTGTCTCTTCATGATCTCTCAAGTATTTTGCTTCTTTTTCCTGATATTCACGGATGTGTTGTTTCATCTGTTCGAGTTCGGATTGATACTCTTTTTCCTTCTTCTTATACTGATCGATCATCTCGTCTTTTTCCGTTAAAAGTTTTTTCCATTTCCACAGCATCATAACGACAAGTCCCTTCCTTTGGTTGATAGAATATAGGGTATTTATATGCAATATCATGGTTGGGAGACACTGTGGTTAATCCAGTTTCCATTCCTTCTTGCGCCTATTTGAGCAGAAAACAAGGAAATGGCTGCTGACCAAAAAAGGACAACAGCCTGATAACGGATCGTCATATCCATTTTCCCCTTTAAATCCTTACGGAGTGGGGGACGGAAAGGCATTACAGTTATTAATAACCAGATTTTGATCTGGAACAACCGTGTTTGTAGCAGTAGCCGCGAAAGGACCCGTGAGTACCAAAGTCCAGGAATCTGTAGTCGCACCTTCATTCAAGGTTAAAGTGAAGGTAACATTGGGGATGGTGTTGCTGACCGGAGCAGTTGTTGTCACTGTACCTGTTCCCGTTATGACCTGTGTTGTCGGTGTAGCCGATCCTGTCGGGGTACATGCCACAGAAGTGAAGGTATCGGCGTTAAACGTGAAGCTTTGGGTTGGGTTCGTCGTTTGATAGAAGATACTGGAGTTCGTCAAGGAGCAGTTATTGCAGATGGTCGCGTTGATTGTCTGCGTTCCGCTGGTGACTACCGTCGACCCTATGGTGAGACTACAAGTAGCACCCGAGAGGGCGGAAATTGTACAGGTATCATTCACGAAGCCCTCACAATCGCAGTTCGGTTGCGGGAAGAAATTACACTGCTCTGGGAAGGTGAGCGGCGGGCAGACAGAAGTGACCGGCGGCGTGATCGGCGCACGCGGCGAGCAGAATTTCGCCAGAACTTCCAATTTCACTGCTGCCAACACCTGAACCTCTTTACAGACAAACAGTTCGACCCCGATGGTTGACGGGAATGGTTCACCACCGACGGGGGCAGGCGTGGTGATTGTGCAATCACCGCTGATAATCCGGCAGACGAGGTTATCGTTGGTGAATTCGGGCGGGAAGCACAGGACCACTTGCCTGATGAATGGTACCGTAACCCGGATGGTACAAGTAGCCGGAGTCCCATCAGTGGTTCCCGTGAACGTCACATCAATGGGGATCTCTTGCCGCAATTTTACTAAGGAGGCGTTTACCCCATCGATGTTGATTGGGCGTCGCTCCAGAACGGTACAAACCCCATTGGTTGCGCAGGTGATGGGGAAAAACGGTTCTGTCACAAGGGAGCAAGTGATATCTGTAACAGTGGTCGGGCAACCTGCTACAGGGGTAACCGGCACGGTTGAATTAATTTCTTCCGTGAAAACAACCCAGTCATATACTTTGGGCACGCAGATACACTCAGGTGCAACGTTATTTGGAATTAGTGGCGAGACCTGAGAGCCGCGAATTGGTTTAACCATTTACAATACCCTCCTTCAACTATTAGCTCATTTTATATATACGCAAAACTTATCCCTGTCGCTTTAGACGAAGAACCATTTTCCGTAAATTAATATAAGTTAATAATTTATTCCTTTTAGAAATGCAAATCCTAATGTTGGATTGTGAGGTTTTGCGTATTGCCTTCCAGAGCGATTCGAGAGCCGTGCAATTGGGTTTAAACATTGAAACACAATTTCTTGGATTGTGTTTGTTCTCCTTTCCATCTATACGTAAAATGATTGGTTTTGGTTTAAAATCACGAGCCCATTTTATGAGGCTTAGATTGGTCACTCTCCCCCTTCCTGTTTCATACAATGAATCAGTGTAAGCAATTGAACGGGAGGGGTTATATGGACGTCCGGATTCAAGCTAACGAGGATAAAAAAAGGAATCTCCCGCACCGTTTTTTTCCAATTTACCGCTTGTTATGCGAACAGATCGGTTTTGAGACGAGATGGGATCCCAGTGAAAAACTTCTTCAGCTTACCCCGGGATTGCATGGAAAAAAGGTATTTTTGGTTTTAAACAAAAAAGATGACCAACTTGCTTCAATTTTGGAAAGTATAAAAACATTTTTCAACGGAACTGGTGTTAAGTTTATCCAACTAGATCCCAACAAACCGGCTTTCAAGAATGGGGAGATTATGCTTCAGCTTACAAAACTGGTTCATCATTCTTCATCTCACCCGCGTTTTCATATCTTCTATAGCCGGGGGGGGAGAGGAAAATTTTGGGCTCGTACTTTTCACCGCGAATTTAAGGTGCATGGGTTCACTGCGCAGATGAAAAGAGAACTGAATCAGCATCCTATTCCCAAAGTGGATTTGCGCTGCCAATTTCCTCAAGAAGGCGAAAACGAAGCAGGCGAACTTAATGAAAAAATTGCGGTAATTCTCTCTTCGGCCTTGCTGAGGGGAATGACGAAGGGGAACTTGCTCGCCCTGTTGCCGTATGTTTCTATTGAAAATATACGTTTAATTTTTCCTGGAATTGGAAATTTGTTTCCGGGATCAGAATCGTCTTTGAGTACTCCAATGAAGGATACCGGATCTCCAGTATATGAAGAACAACCAGATCAAATGGTTTCACCTTCCACTCAGGCGGCTTTCTTGCCAGAATGGGGGGCAGATGTTTATTTCGATTATCAAGTGGTTGTTCCCGATTCCGATACGGATCCCTATCTCATTTTTGGAAGCATGGTTATGAAAAATACGGGAAGGTCAGATTTGATTGATCCGATCATTTGTCTCCAAGTGAATCCGACCGAAGGGGCTCAGTTGAAAGGGCAGATCGTTCCACCGAAAATGGCGGATACTTTGGCTGTGCAAGGATTTAATGGTGACAGTGCTACAGGCTGGCGGTACCTTGAGGATGATTGGATGAAAAAGGTGAAGGAACGGGGAGAGTATTGGATTTGTCCGATTCAGCCCTTGCGGATAGCTCCGGGGGAAATGGAGTCGTTTTCCAACTTCCAACTTTCCGTTCCGAAGCCTGAAAAAGGAAGGACGATCACCATACAAGGGATCCTTTTCTTTAAAGATGGCAACTTTCAAGTACCAACCAGCAATCGAATCACGATATCCTTTTGATAAAGGAGAGATTCCATTGTCAGCGATTTCATGGTTCCATTTTGTTGTTTTGATCTTGGCTTCTTTTCGTCTCACTCACCTAATCGTTTTTGATGAAATTACGTCTGTGATTCGGGAACCGTTTGTGAAAATCACATACGAACCGGACCAATCGGGACAGGTGATTAGACAAGTCAATATCATCGGCTCGGGATGGCGACGCTGGATGGGAATGTTATTAAGTTGCCACTGGTGTGTAGGAGTATGGTCTTCTCTCTTCCTTGTAGCGTTATACATTTGGATTCCGGCCTCTTTTCCCCTGCATCTTATCTTGGCGGTCGCCGGTGCTTCAGCCTTCATAGAGTCCAGGCTGTATTTCGGATGAAGTGGGAAATGGCAGGGAAGGGGGCTTTTTAGCTGGAGTGCATAGGTTTTATTTTCATATTACATTTTCTTTGTCATATAAATAAATGAATCTATATGTTGAGGTGAATAATGAATGGATGAGAAAAAACGGATTTCTCATTCAATAAACGCATATAAGAAAAAAATCCAGTACTTAAGTCACGTGATCAAAACGTATGAATCAAAGATAGAGAAATATCGAAATTCTTTGGCTAAGTTGAAAGAAAATTTGGATGAATTCTACCAGAAAGAGAATACTTTCAGACAAATGTTGGCGCAAAGAGATGAAGTAGTAAACCAATACAAAGCAAAGAAGATGGAACTTGAAGAGGAGTTGCAACTAACAAATAAAGTTTTGTCCGAGTATAAAGAAAGAGAAGCAGAGAAAAATGCAATCATTCACCGTTTGCAGGAACAAGAGAGGGAATGGAAAAGGGAACTGAAGCAAAAGGGACAGATGGCTCAGCAGTTAAAGTCATTGGAAATGGCTTATCAAGGGAAATCTGAACAGTTGAAAGTAATTCGACAAGAGCTTCAGGAGCGGGAAGAGGAAAAGAACGACTTGCTTCAGCGGCTTCAGCAGAAAGAGGGAGAAGTAAAACAACTGCAGGAAGAGAGAGAAAAAGAGCGGCGGCAGTGGCAAGAGAAAGAAAAGGAAAAAGATCAAACGATCCGGCGTTTGCAGGAACAAGAGAGGGAATGGAAAAGGGAACTGGAGCAAAAGGAGCAGATGGTTAAGCAGTTAAAATCGCTGGAAAACATTGTGAAACAGAATGAGTGGATTAAACAAAATCGAGCAATTCAATCTGAACAAGATGGGATACAAGCAGATCTTGATCAGAATCAAATGGCCGACGATTCGTCTTGGATTCAAATGTACCAAAACTGGTCCCAGGGGCATGAGACAAAAGGAGATAGCAATGAAATAGAAGCGGCAGTTTCTAAAGATCAAAGAAAAAATCCTCCAACAGCCGATTCATCTTTATCAAAAAAACAATTTCATTTGCCCCCTGAATTCCAAGTTGATCCAAATCAGATCACCAAGTTTTTACGTCAACATCAAACACCCTATGAAAATCATTTTTTGGAGCGTTTTAAAAAGAAATAGTTTTTGCAGTGGGGGGGTAAGACTTCCGCGAACGGGAATTCCCCCTAAGAATGGATGATGTAAATGGCTTTGTACTCACTTAGTTCCTTTTGCTTTTTGCGAAGCAAAAGCTCTCTCATGCGAAATATGGTCGATGAACACAAAAGAATCGCAATCAATTGTCCGTAAAGATGACATTCAAGCCGCCCACTGTTACCGATGGCGTATAATTGGCTCTCCCGCACTTTTGATGAAACCACTAGAGGCCTGTCATCATTCCCAAGCAGTTTTCAAAAAAATGTAAATTAAATTATTGCTTATTCTTGATAAAGAACTCGATTACGAAGTAAATCAAAATTTGCTCGCCCATACATTTGACTTTTAATGAGTTTTAAACGATGGATATGTCCTTCAGCCAACCCATTACTCCATTCAAGACTGAGAGAGGCATACACAGCGTCAAAATCACGTCGAATCCCTAAAACAAAGCCTTTTAACTCCTGTATTCCGCATATTTCTGCTTTTTTAATCCAATCTTCAAGTTGTTTAGCTTGGCGGCTATCCATAATATCCCGAAAGGATTGCACGAGTTTATGTATTGTTCTAATATTTTCATCTGATTCTAGTATTAGTCTTAATATTTCTTTTTCTCCCTCTGAAAGATCGCTTTCTTTCTTCCATATGACCCCCTCGCAGTGGGAGGGGACAGCTTGTCGACAAAGTCTGTTATCGCAGACAGGTCGACAAGCTTTTTTAGTCGAATCATATTAGTAGAAAATTATCAAATGGGGGATTTCTTGTGTTATCCAACGTTATTTGGCATTCGATCCATGAGGCAAACCATTAAGGAGATTGAAACCAATGTGGCTTATCGTTGGTTTCTTGGTTATGGACTCACAGAAAAAATCCCCCATTTTTCAACATTCGGAAAGAATTATGTCCGTCGCTTTCAAGACACGGATCTATTTGAAATGATTTTTGATTACATTTTACAAGAAGCTATCAATCATTGTTTTGTCAATCCAGAAGTCATCTTTATTGATTCAACACATGTGAAAGCCAATGCAAATAAAAAGAAATATGTTAAGAAGCTGGTTTGGGCCTGTGTCCGAACCTTCCAAGAGCAACTTGAGGATGAAATCAACTAGGATCGATTGGCTCATGGAAAAAAGACATTGGCTCTCAAGACGGATGATGAAGTTAAAGAGGTTAAGGAAAGCACAACTGATCCGGAAAGCGGGTATTTTGTCAAAAATGAACGGGGCAGAGTTAACAAACTTTACACTTAAACTCACAAAGGCTATTTGGTGTAGGAAATTTGTATTGATATAAATGACATATTTTGATAAGATTAACATTAAAAGGCGACTAATTAGATCATAATTATAGGTATTTGCCGAGGAGGCACGAATGATGGGAAGCGAAGCACTTTTTAACAGTTTATTTGATCAATGGGCCGAAGATTACGATCAAGCAGTCGCTGGCGGCCATCCGGAATATATCGAAGTATTTGAGGGGTACGCCAATATTTTGAAATCAGTGGTGGATTCTCTTGCACTTCCCAAAGGAAGCGTCGTGATGGAGTTCGGCGTAGGTACTGGAAATTTAACAAGTCTGCTTTTTGCGGAGGGTTACCGGGTAATTGGAATTGAACCGTCGGCTGCAATGCGCGAAAAAGCTAAAGCCAAACTGCCCGATCTGGAGTTGCATGAAGGGCATTTTTTGAACGTACCCTCCGGTCTCCCATCAGTGGACGCTATTGTAAGCACTTATGCGTTTCACCATTTGACAGATGAGATGAAAGACCAGGCGCTCCGTGATTTGGTCAAACGGCTCAATCCGGGCGGCAAAATTGCGTTTGCCGATACAGTGTTCCGCGATGAAGGGACCAAACTGGCCATGCAACGAGAAGCCGAGGAGCGCGGTTTTCACGAGCTCGCCTTGGATCTGAAACGGGAGTATTACCCGGTGATGAGTCGGTTAGAACGCGCTTTCTGCCAAGCCGGACTCACCGTGCGTATGAAACAGCTCAATCGGTATGTTTGGCTGATGGTGGCCGAACTAAATCGGGAAGCTTGATCCTCACTGCGGTTTCAAAAACCCCTAGTGACTAGCATGTGGTTTTTGGTTCGACCTCCGATATTAGCAGTTCATGTTTTCCGTGAATCAGAAAGGTTTCTTATTATTGGTATGTATGAAAAACAACTAAATGCTCAAGCCTGTAATAATTAAATTAACATGTAACTAAATAGGTGAGGTAAACATGTAGTGATCAAGCCCAAAATTATGTGTAAATTTCCTCGGTCAGAAAAGTCGGCGTTCAACTTATGCGTGTAACTTTTGGCTGAGGTTTTTCATTGGATTTTCGCCACTGCCACCGGACCATTTTAAACGGGATTCTTTGGAAGTTTGGGACAGGAGCTCCTTGGAGAGACCTCCCCGAGCGCTATGGTTCTTGGAAAACCTGCTATTATCGCTTTACTCGTTGGCAGAAGGATGGAACCTGGGATCGCTTGCTGAAGTATGTCCAAACCTACTCCCATGCTGTTTCCGATGTCGACTGGGTTGTTTTCGTCGACAGCACAATCGTCCGAGCTCATCAGCACGCCGCAGGCGCGCCCAAAAGAGGGGGATCCTCACTCCCAAAATGAGGCACTGGGTCGGAGCCGTGGAGGACTGACGACCAAAATTCATCTTGCTTGTGATGGGAAAGGTCGTCCTCTCTTCTTCAGTAAAGAACGATATGCACGTCGAAACATGATTTGTATTAACCGTCTGAATCAATGGCGTGGCTTTGCCACGCGCTATGAAAAACGGGCGGTTTATTTTTGTGCTGCCATTACCTTGATTTCCCTGATGATTTGGCTCAATTAGTGATTCACCAGACACGCCCTAGTAAATACCAACTTCGGAACAGTCTATCCGACTGTGAACAGCCCCTTCTGGAACGAATCGGGGCATTCTGCACCTTTTGTCTGAGATAAACCCGTCCTAAAGTTTGCAAAAGGTACGCATCAGTAACGTCATGCAAAAGTTAAACGTGAAAGGACGATCCCAAGCCGTGGTGGAGTTGGTAAGATTGGGCGAATTAAAGATCTAGTCTGCATGTGACCCTGCCGCATTTGCAAAGAAGGCAGGGGTTTTTGTGTTTAGGGGGGAGGGGGGCTTTTTGCAAATCAACATAGAGAAAGCTCAGGTCGTCCGACAGATCTTCGATTGATACCCAAGGGACGGATGGGGTTTCAAGCACCTTGGTCCAGCGCTTGATCCAAAATCCCATTTATTGCGGAGATTTTATCTTAAATCAATATATCAAAATCAAGATCGGTGGGCGTAAGAAACAAATCCTCAACCCCCAGGAGAAATGGCTGGTATTTAAAAATCATCATGTGCCGATCGTCTCCCGGGAAATCTGGGAAAAAGCCAATCCAAAAGAAAGGAATGGTGAGAAGGTCAACATTACCCCATGGAATGATTTGCTGGGAATCTGCAAGTGCAGTGAATGCAGGTCCAATATGGTCGTTGTACGAACGATCAAAAAGCTTTCAGATGGCTCCAAGCGGACATACCGCATCTCAAAAAAGTTGATGGATTTTATCTCGATACGGCATTAAAACAGGGTAGGAGAGTCAAATGGTAAAAGGAGTTGAAAATATTGGTTGACAGTTTACGAAGTATTTTAGAATTACTAGAGGAGTTAAATGCTAGATGCAAAACGCCTATTATTTCTCGAAATGAATTTAAGGAGGAATATGAAAATCTCAACGATTTTACTCAGTTACAGCCACAAATTAGTGAATTGATACATGATATAAAAGAATTAGATGTTAAAAATATTGATCTTATTGTTGAAAAATTAATCCATCTCCACCTTAAACTTTCTGACTGCATTTGGCACATTGACCAGATCCACGAGTTAGTGAAAAGAGCATGTGCAATATAATGACCCCATACGCTT
>NZ_JPST01000057.1 GCF_000763315.1 Thermoactinomyces daqus
GGTCACATCAGGTTTACTTTATCTGTATATATCCTAGAAATATACAAAACCCCATTCCTTTTCCGAAGAAAAGGGTGGGGTTTGTCATCAATCTCAGCTACCCCATTAGGTAGCTTTTTTTGATTTGCGTGCGCCCGGCATGCGCGCATGCTATAGGGTTCAAGTCCCGAACTGTGAAGGCAGCAGTAGCAGTTAGCTTAAGGCAAGGGTGTCCGCCGCGAGGCGGAATCCAAAGGAAGCCGGCGGCAAACCTCCGGCCCGAGGAACACGAACCTCATACGAGGCCAGGCACCGTTGGATGAGTCTGCGCAACAAGACAAAGTCCTTGCTGCCGAAGGCGGTGCAGGGTAAATGAGGCGGGTGGATGGAGGGGAAGGATGTGCGCTTACCCGGGGAGGTCTGGCTGGTATGCCATGCTCTCATGGTAACCTCTTTCGGAAGGAAGAGCTGAACAGCCAGAAGTCAGCAGAGGTCATAGTACCCAAGTAGGGGACGCCTGAACGGGGAAGGACCGAACACTTGAGGAGAACACGTCACCAGGCGTCCATTCTCTTGCAATGAAGCAGCCAATCCGAAACGGACCTGCCCGGAGGAGGAAACGGTGAATCCCGTGGGGACTCCGGGAGGGCGGAGCAAGGGATGGCACAAATGGACCGACATGTTCACGAAGCGGGCAATGTCGAAATGCTAATGGAGCGAATCCTGTCACGTGAAAATCTTCGAAAAGCGCTTAGACGAGTGGAAAAGAACAAAGGGAGCAATGGAGTGGACGGGATGCCCGTAGAATCCCTCAGGGCTTATCTCATGACCCACTGGGCTTCCATCCGCGTTTCCATCGAAGATGGAAGCTATGTACCGTCTCCTGTCCGAAGGGTCGAAATCCCGAAACCCGTCGGGGGAGTCCGGTTACTTGGCATTCCTACCGTTCTGGATCGTTTCATCCAGCAAGCAATCGCGCAAACCCTCACTCCACTCTTTGACCCGACCTTTTCTGAATTCAGCTATGGATTCAGACCGGGTCGACGCGGGCACGACGCAGTCAAGAAAGCTCGCTCGTATATGGAAGAAGGGTATCGCTGGGTGGTGGACATCGATCTGGAGAAGTTCTTCGACCGGGTCAACCACGATCGGCTGATGGGAATTCTTGCGAAAAGAATTCAGGACAGGACACTCCTCAAATTGATCCGTCGATACCTCGAATCTGGTGTGATGATCAGCGGAGTGAAGGTAGCCAATGAACAAGGGGTGCCGCAAGGTGGCCCATTAAGTCCGTTGCTTGCGAATATTGTTCTGGATGAACTGGACAAAGAACTGGAACGAAGAGGGCACCGGTTCGTCCGCTACGCGGACGACTGCAATATCTATGTAAAATCCAGACGGGCGGGTGAGCGGGTCATGGCCTCAGTTACTCACTTCATTGAAAATAAACTCCGTCTGAAAGTGAACATGGAGAAAAGTGCAGTCGACCGGCCGTGGAAACGAAAGTTTCTCGGCTTCAGCTTTACGTGGGAACGCAAACCGAAAATTCGCGTTGCCAGAGAAAGCTTGAAACAAGTCGAACAGAAACTGAAGGAACTGACCTCCCGTTCCAAGCCGATCCCCATAGAAAACAGGATCGAAGAGATCAATAAACTCATTGTGGGATGGTGCAATTACTTTGCCCTCGCAGACACTCCCACCCCTTTTCGCCGACTGGACGAATGGCTGAGAAGGAGACTGCGCATGTGTCTGTGGAAACAATGGAAAACTCCAAGAACCCGGATCAGGAAACTGATCTCACTCGGTGTGCCGAAGGGGAAAGCCTTTGAATGGGGAAACACACGCAAGAAATATTGGCGAATTGCTGGTAGTCCCATCCTTCACAAAACGCTTGACTCTGCCTATTGGCAGAGTGAGATTGATGACAAACCCCA
>NZ_JPST01000058.1 GCF_000763315.1 Thermoactinomyces daqus
TAATGCTGCCACCTTTTTGTTTACTGTGGTCGGCTTTTGCTTTCGGACTGTCTCCAAAAAGCTACGGTAATCTTGTAAGTCCTTTGAGCTAATCTCACGAGGGTCAAATTCATCACCTACGGTTTCTTCGTACCAAGAAATGAGATCCTTTAGTGTCGCTTCATAAGACCGTAGGGTTTCCTTCGATCTACCATCTTCCAAAAGCCAGTCTTTGAACTCGTTAATGAACATGGGGATGGATCGCCTCCCGTTGATTTGTATTCTCGGAACAATTTTTCAAGCATCGACCGATTTTAGTGCCATCTCCCCAGTAAATGGAAAATGAACCGATCTAAAACAGAAATCGGTTCATTTCTTTTAGGGGCCACTGTATCATTTCGGGTAAAACGTACGATAAGACACATTTTCGACACAAATCAACCGGAAACCCGTACGCTAAGGGTTAGCCGGTTTTATTTTTTGAACTTATTCATTTTTCGCTGAGCTTTTCAGTAACACGATCTTTTCCCTCAAGGGACGAAGGTTGTTGAAGTCGATCCTTTGTTTAAGATTCCAGACATAGTCACCGGTCAAGGTAATATGTTCCCAACCCAACGGAGAAAGGTGTTGTAGGTACTCTTCTGAAATTTCCATTCCTAGTGATCGGAGTGTGTCCACTGCACGGGATAAGTAGACCGTATTCCATAGGACAATCGCAGCCACGATTAGATGAAGTCCGCTGGCCCGGTAAAGTTGATCTTCATAGGACCGATCGCGCACTTCTCCTAATCGATTGAAGAATACTGCACGTTTAAGGGCGTTTTCTGCTTCCCCTTTGTTTAAGCCGACCTGGACCCGCCGTCGGAGCTCGGGGCTTTGCAACCATTCCATCGTGAATAACGTCTTCTCAATTCGACCGACTTCACGGAGTCCCCAGGCTAATCCATTTTGTCGCGGATAAGCTCCCAGCTTCCGAAGAATTAAGGAAGCGGGTACAGTTCCGCGCTTAATCGACGTTGTAAGACGAAGAATATCATCCCAGTGATCGCGGATCTTCTTTACATTAACTCGGCCACCCAGCAGAGGAGCCAACTCTGGGTATTCTGTCGGCTTCCCGAACGTATACATCCGCTTGTCGCCAAGATCGCGGATACGTGGAGCAAAACGAAATCCTAATAAGGTATATTATATTAGAAGGAAAATACAGAAAGAGAGGAACCGCCTTGAAACGAATTCTTTCAGCCTTTGTCGTTTCTTTACTGTTAATTGGTTGCAATTCGCAAGCAGCTCCGACAAAGCCAACCGCTAATTTTACGAATGTTCAGTTGGTCAAAGACGTTGATGGAGACACTGCCAAAGTCAAATTGAACGGAAAAACTGAAACAGTGCGCTTTTTACTAATAGACACCCCCGAAACCCATCATCCCAAACTTGGTAAACAACCCTTGGGAGAAGAAGCTGCCCAATTCACAAACCAGATGCTGACTCATGCCCAACAGATTAGCCTGGAATTTGATGTTGAGAAACGCGATAAATATGATCGAATTCTTGCCTATGTTTACGCGGACGGTCAAAGTGTGCAGGAAGCCTTATTGAAAGCCGGATTGGCACGCGTCGGCTACATATATGAATCGAAAAAACACCTGTCCGATTACCGAAAAGCGGAGGAGATAGCCAAAGAAAAGCATATTGGAATCTGGCAATGTCCAGAATATGCACAAAAAGACGGCTACCATCCGGACAAATGGTGCAAGTCAACTAATACCTCTGGCCATTCCGTTCCATTGATAACGGTAGGCGAACCACATCCAAATATGCCAGATAAAGACTGTAGTGATTTTAAAACGCAACAAGAAGCACAAGCCTTTTTTGAAAAAGCCGGCCCCAGTGACCCATACAAACTCGATGGCGATCATGACGGTAAGGCATGTGAAAGCCTTCCTCATTAGCGTGAAAAAGTATTATCCTTTGAGCCCGATTCTAAAAGAAGCAGGAAAGAGGCTGTTTAAACCGCCTCTTTCTTAAATTTCTCTATACTTAAAGCCTTCATCATCTGTCGCATATATCTCAAAAGTGCAACCAATTTACCAAAAAACATATTTTTTTGCAACCACCACGGAAACGAAAATAAATTTATTATTTTTCCACAGGTTTTTCACAATTTCCACAAGTAGGGTAGATGGCACCAAATTCGCCGGATGCTACCTCACCCCTAATATATTAGCATATTAATGTAATTCATCCCGGCAACAAATTTTCCATACGATACCATAAAAACTGCATGCATAAGGACTATTCCCGCAAAAATACCAAAAAAACCACGCATTTTTCCTTTCTTCACAAGGCGTAATCCACCAAAAAGAAAGATTGCTGCAACTAAAACATGGAGCAAAAGTATACCGACTGTAACTATTACATCAAGAATCATTGAAAACACGCTCTATCAACCTTTCCGTCATAAAATGTTACATTCATAGCCAAAGATATTCGTTTCTGATCAATAAATCCCTTCAAAAAATGTCTAGCCCACTACTTCATCACGATAAGGCACGATAAACGGCAGCTGAGGACGACGGAGGGAGCAGTGGCGAGAGTAGGAGGACGATAAGATGACGTCTTATCGTATCAAGTTCGAGAAGGTTGATCCACGGCGAAACCATAGAGAATAAGCAGTTTAAAACCATTTTTAGAAAAACTACATGTAGCTACATATGTACGGTCATATATATGGTCATATGTAATCAACATGTATTGAAAATGATTATCAAATGTATATTCATATGTAGTATATTAACAAATTTTCAGTATATAAAAAACTGAGGGGAGTGATCCACCTCAGCTTTTATGAAAAAAATTTTGCTCCTGTCCAGGAGTGAAAAAGTACATAGTTGGAAAAAAGAATTTCCGCCCCATTTCCTCCACTTGCTGGCGTTTTTTTTGAATGTAGGCTGAGTTTTTCACCTCCTCCCAACACTGTTCTATGTTCTGCCTGCGTGTCTCACTGGGAATGATCCAAATGACCACATCGGTGTTCCCGATCGGTCCCATGGTATTGATATATTTGATCATCTTATCCCAGATGTACGTCTGATTTGGATTTTCCAGGGCTTTCGGGCGATTCGGATCTGGCTTGATATTTTCAGTTAAGTTATCGTACTCGATCCAATATGCTTGGTCTTCAATAGCCAGACGTGCATCAGGGAAAACCAAGCTGCTGATTACCTTCGCTTGGTCTTCTTTCGACTTCAATAAATTTAAGTGCGGCTCCCATAAGCCGTAAATGATTTCACTTGTCTCTTGAGTATTAAACCATTGAACCTTTTCCAGCGCATGAGCGCGAGCCAATGCCGTTTTCTTGTCCTCCAGCAAATCATTTTTCAGGCGTCGGTATTCTCGTTCAATCAGGCAATCGAGTGTCCGCACAAGAATATCGTTGATACCATAATAATGCGACTTTTGATTACCTGTAAGGGGAGTATAGTTAATTTTCCTTCCAATAATCCCTTCCACAATGGGTTTACCAGAAGGTCCTAATTCGTACATACGGGGCCCGGTTTTGTAGTGTTCTGGGAAAATCATGCTGGTTCGGCTACGGCGACCGGCTTGATGAGAAAGAATCATTTTACCCTTTTTATTGAGATCTTTTTTGAGCTGAAGGATATAGTCATTTCCAACCCCCATCAAGCGCGCAACTTGATGGGGGGCAATCATACGCCCGAAATAGACACATCCTAAAAGCTCTTCACTTCTTGTCAGGCTCAAGTTTTTTAACACATCATCGATAACTGTCATCTTCATCCTCCTCTTTATTAGCGATCATCCATGGGTCTATTTCACTGTTATTAGATTCTTTCGCTTGTTGATGTTCATCTTTTATCTGATCTGTCGGGGATTGTTGATGATTCTCTCCCCACAACATCGCATTCCTATCCAGGTTCCATAGCTTTTCCCGATATGCATCAATCTGTTTCTGAACCTCTTCAACAGATAAGCAGTCCCTTTGCATCCAGCGAAGTCCAAATTCCTGTAGAGCTTTCTGGAATGCCTCTCTTTCTTCTTTGGCCTGACGCTCTTCTTGAGGGCCATAGTAAGTGGGCTTTCTTGTGGCAGGCTTTCTGTCGGAG
>NZ_JPST01000059.1 GCF_000763315.1 Thermoactinomyces daqus
TATCCAAAACTATCACAGATACAACGAGCATTTAATGAAACCGAGTGAAGATTGGCTGATCGATATGACTATCGATGGAGATCTTTATGGAGATCCTATCGTGACCCGAAGAGAGTTTGCTAACTTCTTGATTCATGTCAGGAATATATGGACTGATCTGGATAAGTTTCAGCCAGGAAAGTAAAAAAGGCGAAACAAGGGGCTGCGGCTCCTTGTCCGGGCAGTGTGGCGACTGCCCGCTGATGAGCCAGCCAAAAAAATCATGGAGGGAAAAGCATGAAACTCTGGTATGTTGAGGCGGTCTTGTATAACCAAGATGAAATCTTTGACGAAAGCGCTGCACTGATTGTGTCCGCAAAAGGGGTGATCGAAGCAGGATTGAAAGGTGAGCAGTTGGCAATCACGCATTATGGAACCGAAGACTCAGAATGGGTGATTGCCGAAGAAATCGAAACCCATGAAGAACTGGAAAGTTTGATCGACTCTTTGGGAGATGAGCTGATCTTTGAACCCGGATTATTCGAGGAGAAAGGAGCTTGATGATCATGGCGAAGAAACGCCGGAAGCGCAGGAAGAAGAAAGGCGGCTTGCTGAGAGATTTGGTGGCTATTGTTGGGATCGTAGTTGCGCTCTTGGTTTTAGTCGCTGGAATGAACGCTCAAAAATCAAACACCTCTGTCAGCCGAACCGACCAAAGTCCACTGACAGAGGTATCACACGGGCAGTAATGCCCAAGACATGGGAGCTTGGGTATTACACCCTTCTCCCATGTTACCACAATCAAAGGAGATGGTGACAGTGGGGAAAACGTATCGTGTGTTTACGATCAAATGCCGGCCCAATGATCCGGCGGGCGAACAAAAAACATGGGATGTTTTGTATCAACTAGCCGCGCTGGTTCAGCACAAGGAATCCTTCAGGAACAATCCTCGTTTGGGCATCGAGAGAATCCGCTTCACCGAAAATAAAGGGGCTGATCAGCATGGCGCAAGGATATAGACAAGGGTGTTATGTTCAAGATCAAGACCCCCGTTATCAAGCGGTAATAAAAGGTACTTCGGATGGTCTCGAAATCCTTCTGAAGGCATTCGCAGACGAGACAAAAAAAGAAGCGATACTTGGAGGAAAAGCATTAAATCGATGCTTCCGCATTGTCTCCCATTGGCTCCATACCCAAGTCCTTTGTCCAAAAACAGGCGCAGAACTTAACCTACATCAAAGTCTTCGGAACGTTCCAAAACGCGGAAGAACCATCATTCTCAGCGAGGAATCTTGGCGGCGTATTGCCTTGCTTGCCAAGGTGTCCAAGGGAATGGTTGACATGAATCGCGTGGAACTGATTGCCCTTCGGATCAATCGAATGACTCATGAAGAAGTTACTTACTTATATCTTTGCCGGTGCGATGATGACTGGGGAATCAAAGGACTCCGCATCATGCTTGCCGGCGATGGTACCGACAAAGAAAAGGTCAAAGAGATGCTTTCGAAGTACCGTAAATAGCCCCAAAGTTGATGGCGACAATATTTGTCCAGAGCCTGCTGCCAGGCCTCGCAAACCGCAGCAGACTCTTTCTAAAACAAAGGGGAGCCAGGAAGACTCTCTTAGCTCCTATCTTACCAGAAGAAAGGAGCAAAAAGACATGCTGAACTTTCTTGACGACCTTCTTCGCGGCGGTGATTCCGACCGGATCGCTGAGAATCCGTGGGGAAGTGGACAGGGGCCGTCCCTCGACCTTCCCCAGGGCGATGAGAAAGACCCGCTGAAGGATTGCGGCTGGCTGAACGTCAAAAGCGATTTCTAAATTCTGATATATTAAAATGGAAACATGTGTTTGACAACTAGAAAGGATGTCACTAGTGAAAATTTTCTTAGATGCGGCAGGGCCGGGAGAAAAGTTGCAAAGCGCGTTAGGGCACGAGATTGGTTCACTCTTCCTCTTAGTGGTCATAGCTTTTTCTTTGTACTACTTTTGGCAACGTGCCTTCACCAAATTCCTAGGGTTCGCGCTGTTTGCGCTTGCGGTATCGGTTCTGATTTTTTCACCTGACTTCATAAAACAATTTGGGATCGACTTGTTTCATTGGCTGTTCGATGGATGGATTCAAAGTTTGACCTAACAAAGGGGGATTCCTCCCCCTGTTTTCCTTCATTCTTTGACACTACAAGGAGGTAACATAGATGTCTAACAATAACAAAGAGATGGACGCTTTGGGTGATATCCTATCTTGGGCGGCGGGACTAGGAATAGCGGGTTTTTTGGTAGACAGGTTAATCAAATCACTAACGGAGCATGTGAAGGAACTGAAAAGCGAAGTGTTCGCGGGGGGAGTCCCTGCCAAAACGGCGGAAGCGGCTGGCAATACAGCGACTGCAACGGCTCCACACTCAACGCCGATGGTGGACGCTTTAAGCAATTGGGCGATGTACGGAATAGAAGGGGCAGCCGTTGCAGGAATCCTCTACGCCGGATCGGTCTTGTATCAACTGAAACAAGCGAAAAAATATGTAGGCGTGGTACGAATCATCCCACACGCCAAAACGAAAACCAGCGAAGCAGATATTCATGATCTGGTTAATTCGCTTTGGTACACCAGACGCGGGAAGTTCTCCACACTCTACAAAGGACCGTGCTGGTTTGAGTTGCTGTTTCACTGCGACAAGTCCCGCAAACCCAAAGGAGAGGAAGATCTTGGGGAAATCGCTATCTATCTGAAGTATCCGCGCGAACTGAAAGACGAGGTTTTTCAAGTCATTCGGGACTGCTATCGGAACTGTGAGTTAGTCGATGTTGACCTGATGGATATTCCTTTCCCTGTCACCGAAGTAGGAACGGGCGGAGTGCTTACCTACAAAACGCGGAAAGAAAAAGGACTTCCGTTTCAATCGTTTGAGAAGAAAGAACAACTGTCAAAGATACTGTCACATATGCGTCCGGGGAGTTATCTGTCCTTCACTTTCCGGCGGGCAACCAAGTGGAAACTGAAACGAACCATCAAACAAAACCGGAAGCGATACGCGAGAAAATACAAAGACAATCCGCCTCAGTTGATCCAGAACAAAGACAAAGCCTTAGTGGATCGCCAAGCACACGCAAAAAATCAGTTCGATGTACAAATCAAAGTTTGGTCGGAACTCATGGGAAAATCCGCTAAAAACCTGATGAACAATCTGCAACGCACCCTCAACCACTATAACGAACTGATCGTAAAGGAAACCAAGAAATGCCCGCTCACGGTTGCTCCCTTCCCGCTGAAAAACAAAATCCTCATGACAGGGAACGAGCTTGCAACGCTTCTCAAGTTGCCGGATTATCCGAAGAAAGAACAAGTTGACAACGCGGAAGAGCATATCACCAGCCGGATTCCCTCTCGTCGCTCCGGGCAAAACCTGATTGCCCCCGACGACATGAACAAAGGGGTATTTGCCGGAACGCTCGACCACCCGGTGAAAGGTCGGAAAATCTTCATTCCGCTCAACAACCTAAACAACATGCTGATCGTAGGAACGCAAGGAAGCGGGAAAACCAGTGAAGCACTCGAGATTATCCGGGGAACGCACCTACCCAAATTCTTTAACGGTGAATATGGCGGTTTCTTTGTGTACGACCCGAAGAAGGAATTTTGGTCTACGCTCCTCACCGATTTGCGGAAGTGGAAGATGGAACACCCGGAGAAGTTCGAGCGAATGAAAGACAAGATTCATATCTTCGATGTCCGAAACGACAAGTATACCTTTGGTCTCAACCTGTTAGAGCAAATGCCAGGACAGACAACCGATGAAGTCGTAAACACGACGATAGATATTATCCGTAACGCTTATGAGTCAGAGTCCGCATGGTTCAAGAAATACGCTCGCCTGAGCTTAAAAGCACTGATGGCGGACAAAACAACACAACACACCATCTTAGCCGTACCGGAGTTTTTGAAAGAGGACTCGCCGTTACGCGAGCGGATCATGGCTCAACTGGCAAATGGGGACGACTACGAAAAACAACTGTATGAGGACTTGGAAGCAGAGTCCAAACACTATGGAACCAACAAGACCGAGCCACTTCTCGACCGTCTAACCGACTTGAAAGATAACGAGTTGTGCAAAAGGGTTTTCGGTCAACCAACAGGCAGCATCGACTTTTTAAAGTGGGTAGAGGAAGGCCACATTGTTCTTATCAACGGCGAAGGACTGAACGAGTCCGAGCAATCCATCTTAATGGGATACCTCATGATGCAATTGGATTATGCGGCGCGGCATCGTAAAAACAAGTTGGAAAAATACTTTGTGTTCTTGGATGAAGCGCACAACCTGAAGAAACTCCCGATTCTCCATGAGCAGGCGCTCCCGAAATGGCGGTCGAAAGGGATTGTCCCTATCTTGCTGACACAGTTTTTAGACCAATTTCACCCACAATTAAGAAAAAGCGTTTCATCGTTGGTCGACAACATCTTGATTTTCCGGAGTCTGGGGGAAGCGGCACAGGACATCCTGAACAATGTACCGGACGCGAAATTTGACTTAGAGGACTTGACTAGCTTGAAATCGAGAAACTGCGCGGTCGTCACTTTTAACAAGTACGGCGAACGGATCACCTTCTTTATGACGGTTCAACCTCCCTATACGTGGGATGAATGGGGCGAGGCCGTTGACTTCTCAGACCCGAAACGTGCTTCAATGTTGCAAGAAATCGCCTGGAAGCAAGCACAGGAGGAAATGGAGGACATCATGGAACGCGATGGACTGACCATCGAAGAAGCGAACGAGGCCGTAACTCAATACTTAGCGGAGATCCGCAAGGGGACTACGAGCAAGCAGATCGAAAAACAGCTTGATCAAACGGTTCAAGATGAACTATCGAAAAAGCGGAAGAAAAAGAACCCGAACCAATCCAAAACGATCGATCTCTTTAAAAGACTTGAAGGAGAAGGAGGAGAATGAGCATGGGAATTGTAATGGACGTTTTCAAAAAACCCACCACACGACACAATGAGCTATTACTTCACCTTTACGCTTTTGGAATGCTTTCCCCAGATCATCTGGCTACTCTGATGGAAACATCAAAATCAACGATCATCAACTATGTTTATCGGCTCAATAAAAACGGGGAGATGGTGGTTAGCCACTATCCCCCGCGTTCCAAACGAGTCCGCGAAAAGTTAAAAGGTCAACCGGGCGCACATATGTATAGTCTTGGATTAGACGGCTTGAAAGTAGTGGAGGAACTACTTGATATCGAGGCGGACTATCAAGTGAAAAGCCTGCAAAAAGAACATTACTGGGGCATCGGGGAGACCTTCTGTCGGCTCTACTCTCACTTAGGTTTTGATTCAACGATGGAGCGAATCGACTGGGAGAATACTTGGGAAGCGACAAAACGCTTTGCGGATGCTTGGCATGAGAAGCGAGGAAAAGACATCAACGACAAGTTCAAGTACATGAAAGCGAAAAGCCAGCTCCCCCGTCCTGATCTCTATATGAAGATCGACGGAAACGGATTGTACGGGGAATACGACACCGGGAGCGAAGGGATCACCGGAAGAAGCGCGAAAGTCGTTCCAAAGATGAAGCTATATATCAAATGGATGGTCGTTCTCAACGATCATACCCCCATCGCTTGGATCACGGACACAGAAAGCCGGCGAAAATCACTTCAAGACGCTTGGCAAGAGATCAAACAAGAACCTGTTTATGAAGAGTTAAAGGAATCTCCTGAGTTTTTCTTTCCTAAGATGCTTTTTCTGACACTGGACGAAGTTCCACAATTAATAAACTAAAGCGGCTATTTTTTTAGCCGCTTTTTTGTGATCTGAGTACCTATTTCAATGTTGAGATCATAGCCAATAATCGAAATTTGAATAGCGATATGAATGATTATTATCAAAATCTGATTATCTATTTCAGTGATATGACCCCTAAAAAGGGGTATTTTTTCGTATCTCAAGCGGTTCGCGGCTTCCGGATTCGTGCCGAGGCGTGCGAAATTCCTGACTTTGTTCTCCGAACAAACCAGAAGTCTCTGGACTCTGCTACGCGCGGCGGCGGCTCCGCTTCGTCCGCCTTGCGATGGCGGCGCGCGCGGGCGGCAGGCGCGGCGGGGCTGTCCTCCTCGCCATGATTGATTACTCTTTTTGCGTGGTTTGGCGACAGGGGGAGAAGCGGTCAGAGTTGCCGCTATTTCTTGTCTACCTCTGCGGCTAGCGGGCATCTAAGGCTGAAATCAGAGGAATGACGTCCAAACGGAACGTCATTTTTATTTTGGCCTCTCACAGAGTATGGTAAAATAACCTCATTGACATACCGGGAGAGATCAACAATATGGATTTAAATAAGATGCTTCAGCAAATTCTTAACGGTCAAATTGAAATCAAAGATCGACTGACCAACATTGAGGGCCGTCTGGACAAGATCGAGACCCGACTGGATCGGATAGAGAAAAATCAAACCGATGAGGTAAAAGTGTTGCACACCAAAATCAGACGGGTAGAAAAAGTGTTCAACGAGGAATTGTTGAAAACCATTAACGAATAAACGATATTGGCGCGAATCCTTGATATCAAAAGGAATTCGCGTTTTTTCGTATGTAAAGAGATGAAATATTTTAGTCGTCGTTTCGTTTCTTCTTTGTTCGTAGTGCTGTTGGTATTCCAAGAAATCAAGGGCTAGCCGTGGTTTATGTTACAAACCAATTTTTGTTCGCAAACCTGGCTACTTTTTTCTGAAAAAAATTAAAATAATGATTGCAATGATATCGTTGATATCATATAATAGAGATAACAAAGAACAACGGGGCGGCTTGATCGCCCTGGCCCAATAAAACTAAAGGAGCGGATCATGATGGACGCAAAAACTCAAAATGGTTTCTTAAAAGTATTGCAGATCGCCGAGGAAACCGACTATTTCAAACGCCCTGAACTCGAGAATCACAAAGTCTGTACACACGGAAATTGGGTAAGTCAATGCAAAATCTGTTCGACAGCGAACTAAGAATAACGGGCGGCTCCGGCTGCCCTTCCAGAGAAGTAAGCGAGGTGACCAGAATGGCAAACAAGATACGACGCATCATTGACTTTGATCCAGAAACGCTAAAGGAATTAGACCAGAAACGACGCGAGCTTTCAGTTGAAAGGGGGAAGGACATTAGCAGAAATCAAGCCGTTGATGAAGCGATTAGGTTTTGGCTGAAGTACTTAGAGGAGGATAAATGAAATGAATCAACTGATACGCGGCGCAATCGGGAACATCAAGCACGAGGGAATGTATTTGACCCTGGAGGAAATGGAACTATTGGCGGCCTATTGTGAAGGGCAAATCAGCGAGGAAGAATATGACCGCCGAGCGCTTCTACTGGTGCTCGGAGTTAAGGCTAAACAATATTTGAAAGGATGATCCACATGTTCAAGTGGAAAAAAGAAAAACAAGAAGTGAAAAAATCAGAAACATTGGACGATTTGACCAGAAATGCTTGGAATGGCCTGTCACTAAAGCTTTTTGGTCGGATTGTAGAGCCGGACACCGATGAAGGCGAAATGATCCGTCAGATTATGAACAGATAGGGGGGAACGGAATGGTACTTGACTTTTTTCGCCGTAGTCAACCTAGTCAATTGAGAAAGAATCAATTTGCTACTTTACTTCTGGAGTTCAAAGAAATTCAACATTGGGTTAATTGGGAAGGACGCTATATGTCCTCTAGAGAGTTGAAAAAAGAGTACGGAATCAAAAGGCCACTGTTTCTCTTAATTAGTCAGTGGGAAAATGAAAATCCTCTTTCTGGACTCTGTTGCGGCGGCGCGGCGGCGCCACCCCCCGGCCCCCCTCCTGTTGCGCGCCCCCTCCCCCCGCTGCGCCGTCCCCCTCCCCGCGGCAGGCAGTCGGCAGCAGGGGAGAGGCTCATGACGGGCGCAAAATCAGCCAAAAATGCGATATCGAAAAAACGGCTCAAATTCGCTCTACGCGCGGATTTTTTGGGGGTACTATTACCCTTCGGAAACAAAAAAAGCCGCTCACAGAGGCGCTGAGTGGCTTGTTTTTTCTTTAGTTCGTTAAAGTGAACGGCTTTTAACCATTTCAGAAGCGATTTTTTGGTATTTTCCCTCCGAAAATACCGCCTGTTTGGTCGTTTTGTGCGCTCCTTTCAAGTGAGCCGCTATGTTCTTTTGCCACGTCTGGCAGATCGGGCAAGGCATTTTGCCATCGACTCTCCATTGGCTATATTGCGGCTTCCCGTTAGACTCTTTTTTGGAGTCCTTTTGTACTCCTGATGTACTCTCTTTCAGGGTGCTTTCAGGCTCAATTATTACCCTTTCTGCACTCGCGGCGGTCTCTCCAAAGTCCCCGAAGAGATGATCCGGTATTCCCAATCCGATCTCTTCCAGAATCAAAAAGCGTACTCCCTCCGCTTGGGATAGTCCGCGATCACGAAGATATTTCATAAATAAGCGGTATTCAGTGGGAGTCAGCTTAGTTTGAACCCGCTCGGTTCGCTTCTCTTTGGAAGCTCGCGCATACTTGTCCAGTTTCCCCATTTGCACACCTCCTGTACTCCAAATAGGCTCCCTTTGGATTCTTTTCCTCTCACAAATAGGAGTATCACAGTAGTTCTGGAAGAGCATTAGGAGATTCCTTCCAAGGTAAAACGGGAGTTTTGGCGTATTTATTCTTAAAACAAAATATAGGGAGTGGTGGCATTGTTCCATTGGTTTCGGCGAATCTTTCCTCCTGCCGAGCTTTTGATTTTGGTCTTTTGCCTGCGCTTGGCAGCATGGTTTTATCCGCAAACAAGAACGTCATTGACCCGACTCTTGGCCCCCTATCAAAGCCCGCTTGCAGAATGGGGAAATGTGCTGGTCAGTGTATGTATAGCTTTTGACGCGCTTCTTCTGGGTGTTTTTCTTCTGTTGGCAGTACGGACTTTTTTGTCCTGGCTTATGTCTCTTATTCGGCGCGATGACCGCTATCGGGAACTGGAAACGTTCCTGCTCGGTTGGGCCGTACAGGCGGCCTACTATGCGCTGGCGATCCTCTTTTTCTTGGACTTCATCCAAATTCACGGGCCGTTAAACTATTGGACGGCTTTCTTTAAACCAGCGATCATCATAGCGATAAGAGTCATCCCGCCTATTTTAAGTGTGTTTTCGACTGTGGTATGGTGTGTGGCCGTTATGGCCATAATCGCATGGGCTGGATTTCTCATCTACGATAACCGGGCAAAGCTCCGAACGATTTATCGGAAGCTGAAAGGATAATGTGATAGAATACAGTCATCAAAGGAGCGGATCGCGATGGATTTAAACGAGATGTTTCAACAAATCCTTTTGGGTCAAGTCGAGATCAAAGATCGGCTGACCAACATTGAGGAACGATTGGACAAGATCGAGACCCGTCTGGATCGGATAGAGAAAAATCAAACCGATGAAGTAAAAGTGCTGCATACCAAAATCCGACGGGTTGAAAAAGTTTTTAATGAGGAAGTATTGGCAAACGCTGAATCGCTTGGCTGACAAGCGGTTTCAGCGTTTTTTTGTGTTTCTATTTGACGACGGGGGAGATGCCATTGCGAGGGTAATGCTGAGACCTAAAATTTCGCCTTCTGACGGCTTTTTCGAGAGTGGGTAATGGTGTAGGTATCCCCTTGTTTGTTCTATCGGAGTAAAGCGCTAAAGAAATTGAAACATACTGGCTGTATAAACAGCGGAAAGATTGGCAATAAATAAAATCAACAGAGCATGAAGCCAAGACGCTGAGATCACCGAGTCCCGCCGGGGTCAGCCCGGGGGAGCATGGGCGGTAGGTGCAGGAGCGCAGGGGCAGGCATGCTCTTTTATTTTTCCACAGGGTAAAGTAAGACTCGTTTTGTTACCATATCGCATGGAAACGAGAAACGCTCAATCCCTTATATGACAAGGGATTCGGGCGTTTTTTCTTTTCGCTACCGGTTACGAAGCAGGCGGGCATATACCCCTCCCTCTTGAATTTAAGCGGGTTCTGGGCATTTTTTGGTCGTATACCCCATAAGGGTATATGAAAATTTTTTCGAGATTATTTTATAAATGTTATTGACATAACGTTAATTATTTAATATTATATAATTGAACTAAGGTAAAGGAGAGATGAAAATATGATTTGGGTTGAAGGTGAGGATGTTCGGGATGGTGTTAGGGTTATGGAGTTCTATTGTAGTTGTTGCGGGAATTCTTGGTCAGATACTTTGTATTCAAGTAATTGTCCGAAGTGCGGAGCTGATCATAATGAAGGCGAAGGATGGAAGGGGTGGTAGAAGGAATCAGCCCGTACTGCAAAGGCAGAATAGATTGTTCGCGAATAATCGGCTTCCCTCCCGGCGATGATCGGGAGTTTTTTTGCTTGACATAAGGTTTATTTTTCAATATTATAATATCAACATCAATAAATTAACGTTAAGGAGGTAATGAAATGCTGACAGTATCGGAAGCGCTTGAACGGCTCAAGGCGACCGGAATTACCGACAGCATCCAAGTCCTGCGAAAATGGATTCGCGACGGTGAAATCACAGCAATTCCGCCGGAACAGGGCCGGCGCAAGGAAGGTTATCGGATCGAAGCTGAGGAATTGGAACGATTCATATCCCAGAGAAACCCTTTGTATCCAGAAGTGCAACGCCTGCGACAAGAAAATGACCAACTGAAAGCGGAACTCGAACAACTGAAACAGCAAATCTCGAACCAAAAGGACAGATCAGAGGATGAACCAAAAGAGGATGAATCAGAACCGATTGGCCCAGCCCAGGGCGCCGACAGGAACGGGGAGCTGACATGGAACCAAGTTTGTGACATATATGAGAAGGAAACCAAGCGGATCAAGGACTCGGACATTCTTGGGGGGATATGGGAAGAAGTCATGGGATTGCTCTTTCCTATGTCTCTGTTTCCCGAAGAAACTGAGTCAACCGAATTGAGACAGCGATCCGGGCAGTTCATGTGCCCGGCAACAGGGAAGGTTTTCCCGACCTGTGAGGAAGCGGTCATCTCTCTGATACAGTTCGTAATCAAAAAGTACCAGAAAAAAAACGCCACCAAGGGCGCGTAAATGGACGCTTGTCCAAATTGTTGAATGAGTGATAAGATTAAAAACATCAAAAACAAATCAAAAGCGACCTTCCCAACCGCCAAGTTAGAGAAAGGTCGCCCGGTCTGTAGAACCTACCCTTAGTGTACTTATTTTCAGGGTCATGGTCAATGATAAACCATGTCGAAAAAGGTACACACAAGGATAGGCGGGCGAATCCTCTTTCTTTCTTGCGGTTGAGGGGGCCGTGAGAAAGGGAGAGGATTTTTTCATGGAAAAACACTTTGATCCACATGAACTTGAAACACTAGCTAATCATGCGTTTTCTCATCGCTTCAACCACACACTTCATGCTTATATCGACATTGCAGATGATCTAGTAGCTGGTACATTACTCAGCCAAATCATCTATTGGTTCACGCCTGATCAAAATGGACGGCGTAAAGTAAAAGTATTCAAAGATGGGCAGTATTGGATAGCAAAATCGCAAGATGACTGGTTTGATGAGATACGGATCACAGCAAAGCAGTATAGAACAGCTATCAAAAAGCTCGAAGATAGAAACTTAATCATTAAAAAGATTTTCAAATTTGATGGGAGTCCTACAACACACATTCGACCAAACTACCCAGTGTTACGCCAAGAGATCGAAAAATGGAAAAAAGCAGTCATTCAACAAATACTTAACGACGAAAATCCGTTTTTGACCAAAGGTAAAAAACCAGTAAAATCAAGTGTTTTCGACGATGCAGAGCAACAGTTAGGGTATTTAGAGCAAAGCTCAACCCTTGAGCCACAAGGGGAAGCGCCAAACCCCTTGAAAACACTGGATTTTTACCAAAGGTCAAAATCCAAATTTACCAAAGGTCAAAATGGAAAATTACAATCGGTCAAAAACCTTAACAAAGATTATGACAAAGATTGTGATAAAGATGATGATGGCTCTGCCGCCACGGCCTCCCAACCATGGGAAAACGACTTTCAATACATGGCACTCAGACAACAGTTTACCTCGGCAGGGGCAAGCGATATCCGCAAGCATGAAGATCATTACAGCAAGTTTCTGAATGCAAAAGAAAAGCTGGGATTTGGAAAACTAAGCGAACTGGCGGATGAGTACATAAAGAAGGTGAAGTCCGGTCAGCATCCGCACAAAGATCGCGGCCCGCAAATCGTTTGGTTCCTTGACGACGGATGGCAGAATTTTGGTAGCAAAGAAAAGTCGACGCCTGCTCGCGATAAAAAGAAATCCGAACCGGTTCGCAGGCAAACTGACTTCTTTGATGCTGAGTCGTACTTGGCGGAAATGGTTTAAAAAACACGGGGGAGGAACTACACATGATTGCAATTAGTGTGGAATTGGCGGAGCATACCAGAAATCTTGAAGAGCAGATCATCGGGGGACTGGCGACTGATCCGGGAGCCTATGAAAAAGTGGAGGATATACTTGACCCCCGCTTTTTCTACCATCCTGGTCACAGGCAGCTGGCTGAACGGATCATTACCAAAATCAAAACGGACATCAACAGTGTGAATCCAACTCAACTTGCCTATGACTTTGCCGAGTGCGGAGTGCCGATCAGCATCATTTCTCAAGTACTGACAACGGCTTATATGCGAAGTCATTGCGAGGAGTTGAAAAACCTCTATCTCTTCCGCGAAATGAAAAGCATCGCGGGCGAAATTGTTCAGAAAGAAGCGATCCGCAATAGTGAGGAGTTGGCCCAAACGGTTGCCGATTTCCGCGACAAGATTGCGGAGATTGAAGATAGTGCAATTACACAGACTCCCAAGTCAATGACTGAGGCAGTTCTCGACTTGATTGATTTTCTTGATGACGACAAGCCGGATCGGGCCGTTAAAACAGGAATCCATGACTTGGATATATTGACGGGGGGATTTAAACCGAGCGAATTGATCGTGATCGGCGCGCGGCCCAGTATGGGGAAAACAGCACTCTCCCTTTCTATGTTGGATGCAATGGGAGCGGCAGGAAAGCGGATATTGTACCTTTCGTTCGAGATGTCAACATTGGATATCCTTAAGCGTATGGCAGCAATGAAAGCAACGATCGACCTTCACAGACTCAACTTGAAAAACAAAGACGGAAAGCGTGTGTTGACTGCGGAGGAGTACCAAAAGCTGAGTGAACAAATGGCGATCATCGCGAATTATCCTGTGTTTTTCCATGATCGGGCCGGTAAAACGTCAGAGATCCGATTGCTTGCCAAGCGACAAATGAGAAAAGAGGGACTTGATTGCATCATACTTGATCATTTGGGCAAAGTGCGGCCTGATAACCCACGCGTTTCAAAATATGAGCAAATATCGCAGATCATTTGCGATCTGAAGGATATCGCGAAGGAGATGGATGTCCCAATAGTGGTTCTCTCTCAGCTTTCACGGGGGGTTGAGCAGCGTAACAATAAACGCCCAGTCTTGTCAGATTTGAGAGAGTCAGGGGAGATCGAGCAAGAAGCGGATATGGTCATGTTTTTGTATCGGGATGATTATTATGATCCGACTTCACAGCTTGCAGGATGCCTGGAAATCGACTTGCAAAAGCACAGAAACGGACCAACCGGAAAAGTCCTGACGGGTTTCATCAAACACTGCGCGAGAGTGGTCAATCTGGATCAGGAATACAAGAAAAAATACCGCGACATTATCTCAGCACAGGTTTAATCCTGTGCTTTTTTCATGCTTTTTGAGGGAGTTTTTGGACGCAATGTGTGAAGTTTTTTCGCGTTCAATCATCCAAGGGATAGGAGGGATTCGGAAATGCCCCTGAGAGCTTCTGTGCGCCTCTCTGAGCCGCGAAAATTTATTCCGAATACCCTAGTACCCCCCCCGGCACTTTTATCAGGAGTAAACAATCAGGGATCGGCAAGGGGAAAGGATTTTTCCGTTTCTGACTGCGCGCGACTGTTATCATTTATCCGTAGATTTATATCCATGTTTATATCCATGCTTATTTCCATGTTTATCTCCACATTTATATCCATGTTTATATCTATACTGTGATGGAAAAAACGTGAAACCTCTTGAAGGAAAAGGCTTTATCTTTGTTTGCTCCCCTACCTACTTACCTACCCTTACATACTCATCATTGAAAATGCGCACTTATACATTGCCGAGGTAGCTGATCCCGTCAGGGCGCATCTACACATTGGCAATGTTCGTGCGAACCTACTGGTTGGCCGACTTGGTTTGTTCTTCGCGCGGCGGCTACCGGGAAGGGGCTGACAAGGGGGCAGACTCGTTTCCTCGTCGCCCCGCGCGCTGAACAGCGGGGGGATACCCCCTGCTCGCCCCCCCAGAAATTCCCCGGTAATTCGCATGTAATTACGGCGTAATTTTCCCCTAATTCATATGTAATCCGGGGTCGGTGAAATTGCCTAATATGCGTGGTCTGCCCGGTTTTAGTTGATACAATGGTACTCCATCTGCATTCCATGTGCAGTACATGTGACCCTACATCTGATCGGTCATCTGACTATACATCTGTATCCCTACAATAATCGCCACGGTCGCAGACGACACAAGGGAAAAAGCGTTTCGATTCATCCGCACTTGTATGGTTCCTGTTGAAGTACCTGTCGCAATCCCTTACAAAGTACCTTTTGCAATACCTTCGCTATTAATGGGACAGATACTGGGAAAGCCTTGGAACGTCAACGGTTTACCGCCTGCTAAAAAATCTAACTTATTCTGATACTCAATTCATGCTCAAACAGCGCTCAAAACGTGCTCAATTTGCACTCAAAATACACTCGAAAACGGGCTGAAAACGAACTGAAAAAGGGCTGATGGAACCTCGCAAAATCTGAGATTTCGCGCGGACTAGTTAAACTGACTTGGCACTTTATCAGTACCTTTTTCAGACGGGGATCGCCCAGGCGCGGCGGTGAATGCTACTTTTGTTGTATAAGTGTGCCCTGGCAGGTTATGTACCCCAAAAAAAACACTTTACAGAATGTGCATTCTGTCATCGTTTTGCAGTCAGGGTTATAAAAAGAGCTTTACAGAAAACAGTGGAATGAAGATGGAAAGAACTTTACAGAACATAGAAAAGGTGAAAACTCTAGGAACAGTGAAGGAAAACTGCATGGCTTCTCGAAGTTCCCCGACAGGAGGGATACCATCGTGAGACAAAACAAACGAATCTGTCAGGCCTGCAAAGGTCATGGGTATCATTGGATAGCTAATAAAGAAGGGGAACCTGTGAAGATACATTGTTCTTACTGCAACGGGAAAGGATATCATCAGGGGATGAGCACTGATGACTTTGATAGACTGTTTAGCCGTCGATTGGATTGTGAGTGAAAAGGGCCTTTTTAGGCTCTTTTCTTTTTTATGCGAAAAATTATGAATTATATATTGACACCTAGGTGTTATAGGTGTTATAGTAGTTATAGGAGGTGAGGGGAATGAAAAAAAAGTACATGAAGCTAGTGATAGATGAGGAGTTGCATCGGGAGCTAAAGCTATATTCGGTCGCAATAAACAAAACAATGAATGACATCATCGTTGAACTAATACGGCAACACCTCCAAGAAGCGAAGAAGGAAGAGCAATAATAATGGCCTGCCGGATCGAGCGCAAACGAACAGCGGCAGGCCAAGGAACAAACCCAAAAGGAGGTTTATTCAGTGCAATTGTATCACAAAAGAAAATGGGTGGATCGCGGAGTTTTCGGAGTGGTTGTAATCATCGCAGGGACGGTGATCGGGCTTTCGATCCATAGTACGGCGATGCTGGCCCAGACATTGCACCTGAACGCGTACTTGATGGCGGGGCTGGTTGAGATCCTGTTTACGTCGCTCCTATTCATTCGTGGGCGGCAACGGGCCACACAGAGGAACGTCCCGCTCTTTCTCAACGCCGGGTATTTTGCCAGCTTAGGTTTTGTAACAGCAGTGAACATGTGGGGGTTGGCTCACTCGAATCCGGTCATCGGCCCCATCGTCGGAGTAGCCATTAGCGGCGCGATGTGGATGATGGAAAGTTGCCTTGTCTGGCTGATTGTGGACAGCCACAAACCGTATAAAAAGAGCATCGCCAGGATGAAGCGGGAAGCGAAACGGGAGATCAAAGAGGAGAAGGCCATTCAGTGGCTTGAGTGGCAGAGGGAGGAAGCTCGGAAGCCGGATTTGGCCCTGATCAAGGCAGCACGCAAAGCGGAAGAGCGGAGAAAGCGGGTGATCGGCGATGGTCTCCCCGAGTACTTCACCAAGAATCAAGAACCAAAACCGGAACTGATTGCGGAGCCGATCGTGCAGGAGCCGGAAGAGGAGGCGGCGGAGGTGGCGGTCGTACCAATGCCCATG
>NZ_JPST01000060.1 GCF_000763315.1 Thermoactinomyces daqus
CGCCAAGATCCAATACGTTTTTTGCAAAAGTGTGTCTTAAGCAGTGCGGGGAAGCATTGTCTATATCGGCCATCCGAAAATACTTATCAAGAGCCTTTCTTATGCCGCGATCCGTTATCCGTGTTTTTCGTTCAGACAGAAAAACCGCCTCATCTCCATCTTTACTTTCTCCCCTAACCTCCAACCAGCTATTTAAGGCATTGGCTAAGTCCTTGTTCATGGGAATAGGTCTAAACTTCCCGCCCTTACCTTGCCGGACAATAACCGTCTTATCGCGGGGATGTTTCATATCCAAATCATCCAAGTTGAGAGCAGCAACTTCGGCAATCCGTAATCCTGCTTGCAACATCATTTGTGCCATAGCCAGATCACGGAGCCGTTTCCATTTATGGCTCGGTGTTTCGTCCTTTTTCTCCATTTCCATTACGTCGATCAAACGGGCTTGTTCACGCCTGGTCAGCCAACGCGGAGCGACATGTAAAGTTGAAATCGACTTCATTTTTACTTTTCGGGTTGGATCGGTTTGAACACGATCCGTTTCGACCAGGAAGGTCCAATATGTTTTTAATGCTGCCACCTTTTTGTT
>NZ_JPST01000061.1 GCF_000763315.1 Thermoactinomyces daqus
GGGGTTTGTCATCAATCTCAACCATCCTGTACAGGATGGGATTTCTAAACAGTATTTTTAGTTATGAGCTCTTAACATACCTTCACCAGCACAAAAATCATCTAACCAACTACAAGACATTTCGATGTTCACATACCCTACGGGTACATGCTTGTTTTTCCAGTCTATGCTTAAGTTTACGTACCCTTTGAATAAGGTTTTCCCACCCGAATAAATGTGTACCCAAACTGGTTGCTTTCCAAGAGAAGATACATCTGCATCAAGCACTTGACCTTTGTATACATACACTCTGGATGCATCTGACAAAGGCGCGGAATTGTCTGACATAGAATCTACATAAATATGGCGGCTTGTTTGCGCAGCTGCGAAAGTTTGAGTACTAAAACTTACTACAGCCACAATTGTGAAGAGACCCATCAAAAATCGTTTTAACATCAAATCTCCTCCTTTGAGCAACCTTTAGGTTGTTTTCACACCAACTAGTCAGTGTATTTAAACCGACTGGTTGGTGTATCTTTATTTTAAACATTTTTCATGTTATAATCAATATGTTAATTAAAAAATTTCTGAAAATAGGGGATATTTCATGAAACAACAAGAGATGACAGAACGTACCATTCAAAAGCTGGTAGACGCAGGAATTGTTTTGTTTGCCAAATATGGGTACAGCAACACCAGTGTCGATCAGATTGTAAAGGAAGCAGGACTTTCCAAAGGCGCATTCTACGCTCATTTTGCAACCAAAGAGGATTTCTTGATGAAGGTTCTCCGGGATGGGATTAGCTTTTATTTTGAGGATTTGCGGGAGCTTTTGACCCAAGAAAACCGCGACCTGGTTGATGATTTTGTAAAGTTTTCCACTGATATGGTGGTCAAGACATACGAAAAGGGTTTTTCCGCCGTTCTCCTTCATTCAGCCATGACGTGTCAATACTTGCCTCAAGTTCAACAAGAATTGGCCAAACAGATGGAAGAGTGGCGACAGGACCTTACGCAGTTTATTGAAGCCATGAGAAAAGAGGGGCTTATTGGCAGTCCGCTTGATGCAAGAACCTTGGCGACCGCTGCAATGGCTCTGTTTAACGGATATAACATGCAGCATTACATCGATGACCGAATTGATATTATGGGAACCATTAAAGTATTTTACGAGATGTTGCAAATTCGATCGCCTAAATAATGGCCGGTATCCGTTTTTCAGTGCAAAAGCTAATGAAAAAGCTGCCCTTTTGTCGGGGGCAGCTTTTACTATTCCAGTCAATATTCTTCTATCTCTTTTTCTTCGCCTCAAGACAAGAAAACCTCCGCTGAATGAATCAGTGGAGGTTTCAGACTGAAGAAAAACCCTTCGATTAATCATTTTCATTCGCAGGGTTTTTATATGGCTTTATGATCATTTTGATTTATCGTTTTGTTTATCCGACCATACTCGATAACCAGCGCGGTCATTTGACAGCTTTGTCATTACCTTTAACCACGCATTTTGGTAATCCTCTCCAAGATCAGTAAACACTTTTTTCATTTGCCCTCTTTGCACCTGACTAAGTTTTTTTTCCAGTTTTTCACCTTCTTTTGTCAGAATCAGTTGTTTAATGCGGCGGTCCTGATCAGAGGACTTGGTTGTGATCAGTCCTTTTTTAATCAGTTGACGCAAGGGGTTATTAAGAGCTTGCTTGCTTATTTCCAACAGCGATAGTAATTCATTGACACTTAATCCAGGAAATCGGGCGACAAAAAACATAATGCGATGATGTAAGCGTTGGATTCCATATTCTTTTATGATTTCATCAGGTTTTTCCGTAAAAGTTTTGTAAGCGAAATAAAACATGACTAAGACTTGATTTAATTGCTCTTCTTGATTTTTATCCATTTCATTTCCTTCCTTCTAAGTGAATAACAATACATCCCAATATAAGTCAATATACTTGACCTTTTTTGGATAGTGATGTATTCTGTAATAGGTCAATGTGATTGACCTATTTTGCGACAGTGCTATAAGTGTTTATTTCTATTATAACCATCGTTTATCGAGAGGGATGAGATAGATGAGCAAAAAAATAACGGTTGGCGATTACTTACTTCTTCGGCTTAAAGAGATGGGCGTCCGGCATGTCTTTGGTGTGCCCGGTGATTATAATCTCGGATTTCTCGATCAAATTGTTAATATGGAAGGTTTGGAATGGATCGGGAATTGTAATGAGTTAAATGCAGCGTATGCTGCAGACGGATATGCACGGGTGAATGGCATCGCTGCCCTTGTGACCACATTTGGTGTCGGCGAGCTGAGTGCGATCAACGGGATCGCCGGATCTTATGCTGAACAAGTCCCTGTGGTCAAAATTACCGGTACGCCGTCGACGAAAGTGATGAAAAAGGGTGCATTGGTTCATCACACGTTGGGCGATGGCGATTTTACGCATTTTATGAATATGTTCAAAGAGGTTACTGTTGCCCAAACCATGTTGACCGAAGAGAATGCAGCTGAAGAAATCGACCGTGTTCTCCGTGAATGCTGGCTGCAAAAAAGACCGGTTCACATCAATATCCCAGCGGATATAAGCTATAAAGAAATTGATGCACCACAAACTTCTCTCGCCTTACCTGAACCTGTGAGCGACCCTACACAATTAAATAAATTTGTACAAAAAGCGGCAGAAGAGCTCAATAAAGCAAATTCACCGTTTATTTTAGCTGATTATGAAGTGAATCGTTACCGCTTATATGATCAATTGCGCACATTTGTAGAAGCATCCGGATATCCCATAGCGTCCTTTAGTATGGGGAAAGGGGTAATCGATGAAACTCACCCTCAGTTCATTGGAGTTCATACAGGACAATTAAGTGAGGACTTTTTAAAACAATGCATTCAAGAGAGTGACTGCTTTATTTTAATTGGTGTTAAGCTGACAGACTCAATTACAGGCGGCTTCCGTTTTATTCACGATCTTGAGAAGACCAACATTATTGAAATCCATCCTTCGTATGCTCGAATCAATAATGAAGTGTTCCAAGCCGTTTCTATGCGCGAAGCATTAGAACAATTAACGGAACACGTTCAACATCGGACATGGAATTTGAATCCTCATCCAGCAGGCAATGGAAGCCCGTTTATTCCGTCATCAGAATCAATTACCCAAGAACGCTTCTGGCAACGGCTTGCATCGTTTTTCAAACCGGGCGATGTACTCTTGGCGGAACAAGGAACCTCATTCTTCGCCGCGTCTACTGTCAAGCTTCCGGAAAAAACAACGTTTGTAGGGCAACCGCTTTGGGGTTCCATCGGTTATACATTGCCAGCACTGCTCGGAACACAGCTTGCAGATCAAAATCGACGCAATATCCTGGTCATCGGGGATGGATCATTCCAACTTACTGCTCAAGAATTGTCTACGATCCTTCTTCATGACCTGAAACCGATTATTTTCTTGATCAATAATGACGGTTACACCGTTGAACGAATGATTCATGGTGCCGAGCAGAGGTATAACGATATAAACAGGTGGAATTATAGACGCATACCGGATGTGCTGGATCTAAATGGGAATAGCATCAGCTTTCAAATTAAAACTGAAGAAGAACTGGAAGAAGTGCTCTCTAAAGCTGAAAAAGCAAATAAACTGGTGTTTATCGAAGTTCATATGGGACGACTCGATTCACCAGCGTTATTAAGAGAGCTTGGAAAATTGTTTGCCGAGCAGAATAAATATTGTTAGGAGCTGATGACTCCTACCATTGTATATTACTGGTAGGAGTCAGACTGTACATCTGAATACGACGCTTCCTACGAAGCGTCGTCCAACGCATTCCATGCATCTCTTTCATATCGGCAAAAACTCGCTCAATCGTTTTTCTCCGCACTAAATCACCACATATCACCTGGAATTATGGATACAACTAAACATACACGGAAAAGGGATTTCATGAGATCGGCTCCATCCGTTTCAATTCCAATATGGATACAACTAAACTCTTGCTGTTGATGATTACCTTCAAGTTGGAGTTTAGTTTCAATTCCAATATGGATACAACTAAACGATTTTACTGAGGAAATTTTCCGTCGCCTGGAGCAATGTTTCAATTCCAATATGGATACAACTAAACCCGTGTGTGAATATCGATAATATCAATTATTTTCAGTTTATAAAAAACAAAATCAGTCTGTAAACCTCCAATCCTGCAAAATCCCCGGGAGGTTCACAGACTCTTGGATGTGCTCGGATTTTTATTGATGTTCCCCAATCACTTCTCTATTAAAACCTGTCGCTTGATTTTGGCAGGACAGCCGTACCAATCATGATGGAAGGTTTGAAAATGCGAGTCACTTTGGATTTGTCAGAAATGGTAGCAACACAGACGAGACAAAGAAAATCAGAGATTTAACTTTCATCCTTGATATCATCGATCAAATCATATTTCATATGATTCATAATGTGATCGATCATGTGAAGAACATCCCATATCGGAGCGTTTATGATTTTGATTGGTCTCCGGATGGGATGGTACACAACTGGTGATCAAATCGGATCATGAAGTGACCCTAAATCCCCATATTCGATGTCGGATTGTTCTCGGTCTTCTTGAGGTCATCAATGTAGCCACGGAACACTTGCAACGATTTATGCCGGGTGTGTTCCATAATGTCACGCTCGTGATGCCCCAAGGCATAGGTTGTCGTGATAAACCCTCTCCTCATACTATGTCCGGCAAAATCCTCTTCGTCAAACCCGGCCTTTTTGGCAACCCGCTTGATCGTGTCTTTAATCCCTTGCGGACTCAAGCGATGGGGCCATACTTCTTTTCGCGAAGTGTCTATCCGGCGAAAGACGGCTCCATTTCGGATGCCTGCCGCCTTTAACCAGCGCCGCAAATTTCTGATGGGACAGGTTTCGTTACTTTGCCCGTATTGAATCAGAATCCGCTCCCCCTTCTTGGTCTGGTCCGTCTTGGATTGACGAATGGTAATCCACAACCCGTTACCGGTTTCCTCCAAATCTTCCACGTCCAGAGCAGACAACTCTGAACGACGGAAAGCTCCTGCATAACCCAAGGTCAAAATCGCCTTGTCCCGAATCCCCTGCAAGTCATTGGGGATCTCCCTGCAAATCGCAGTGACGATCTCGGCGGTCAGGGGGCGTTTTTTCGTCACCCTCTCTCCTTCTTTTCGCAGAATCCCTTTCCAGGTCTCTCTCACCGCAACCGAATCAGCTGGATTGAGCATTTCCTGAAAAGAAATCCCTTTCTCCTTTGCCTGGCTACGTTGAACTGACATCCACAAGTCATGGAACTTTCGAATGGTGATGATGCGTCTCCGGATAGTTGAAGTCTTTCGTTTCTTTCCTGTTTCATCAGCCGTGCCTTTTGCCAGTTCGGAGAGATAATTGGCCACCGTTTCCGGTTCGGCCGGAAGATGTCGAAGATTCCGTTTTTGGCAGTACTCCTCAAAATGCCTCCAATCGGATAAGTACGATTTGCGGGTGTTGTGAGCCATTGCATGCTCAATGTATTCCATCGCAGCATCATTCAGTGTGACCATTTCCCGCGTTAATGCATTGTCGTGCCGGGGTACGATGAGGGAGTGATAATGTTCGTCGGCCATCTCTCTCTCTCCTTTTTCTCTCTTTTTCAGTACCAACGATAACCTTATATTATCGTTGATACTATAGAATGTAAAGTATAGTAATTTGATTTGTTTTATTATATTTAAGGAAAGAAGTCAAATGGAAATATTATGCAAATCCGTCCGCTTCATTTTTTGGCATTCATCTTTCTGCTGTAAGGAATATTCTATGATTGCATTTAATGATTACGGTGATCCCCCCTGGGAATTCATGAGATGACTTTGCTCAGTCAAAAGAATCGGTTCTTGATCAAGGTGAGTTATGAATTACAGGACGCAGAGTGACAACTCACCTTGGTAAACTGATTGCAACAGTCGGTTCCCTGCTTATGTATTCCGGTGCCAGCATGGAGCGGATTCGACAAGGCTTGAAATCCTTGGATGTGGAGTTGATGCTGGCTTTTGCCTTCCTTGGTGCTGCGATGGTTCAACAAAAATATACCAGTGAGCAGGATACTATTAGCCGCCAAAGAAAAACCGGCAGGATAAATGCAAGGCCCGGGTAACCCTCTGACCACAGACGGAACCCAGGCTTTTTACTTCATTTACCACTAATTTAACGGGGCTGATTCATATCTTCATATGATCCGTTTTTTCTTAAACGAATCTTCTCCGCAAATTCTTTCGCTTTTCCATAAGAAAAACCCCTCTCTATTTCAGAATACTAAAAAAATAGTAATTTCAAGAATCGCTTGCTAAATATTTTTAAAAGGAATTTTGATTCAGCGGAATGAGAATGAAGTGTCGGTTTAACCAAATTGCGTGAAAAGCGAATATGTGTATTAAAAAACAGCATCCCCTTAAGGAGGATGCCGGAAGAAAGTTTCTTCCATGTTTGGTCTTCTTACATGCCAGATTTATATATTCTCAAAACAGCATTGCGGGCATGTCCAGTTTCTCTCGAAATAGCCCGAATACTCTTGCCAATCGCCTTCAATTCGTGTAATTTAATCACAGTCCCACTCCCTGACTAACCCCATTTCAAAAAATTCAGACGAGCAATGATTTGAAGGGAATCGGGCTTATCTATTGACCACTGCTTCTTCCAATGTAAATGCAACAACTCGCACAATGATTCGCTTGACATAAAGATAGCGAACCAAGGCTTATTGTCCATTTCATGAGAGGGGACGGAGCAATGGAAAAATCAAGCAAACAGATAGACGAATGCCCAGGTTGCGGGCTCAAGCTGCCCAATCAACATTTTGAACTGACCCACAGTTACAATGCAACAAGTGAATGCTATCAAAAATACACTGAACTTACCTATTATACACTTAGCAAGCAAGACATCAATTTCATTCATCAACATGCTGTCGATGCATACGCTGCTCAGCATTCCGGAAATGAAATGAAAAATATCACCACTGCTTTTGCGTTAATTGGATTGTATTATGCCATTGAACATGGTTACAGCGGAAAACTAGTACAGCTTTGCAACCTCCGGATAAATCATCCTTTTCGCTAACTGTTTGTGATGTTTTGAAAGAAAAACCGGGAGAAATTCGAGATGTAATGCTTCGAAAATGGATGCATGATGTCTGGGAAAGTTGGAAATATCAACAGAATTGGGTAAAAGACATCTGCCGTACTCTCTTGAAATAAAGGTTTCTGTTCATAAAAACTGTTTTTTAAAGCATTGATGGATTGCGATCAGACTTTCATTTGAAGTATAGCGAAAACAGTCATAAATTGCAGGAGGCAGAAATGATATCGAGCTATTGCGAGCGCTTGCGAAATACTTGCCGTTGAAACCGGTCTTGAGTCTTCCCAAGCAAAGCAAGCTACGCTTCGTCGTATTCCAACCGCCCATCATGCCAAGAATAAAGAGGAACATACAATCATTTATATAAATCCAAAAATCAATATTGAAGGGAAAACAAAATAAAATTCAATACTTATCAAGATTGATTTTGAAATATAAAATAGACTATGCATTTTCATAGAGAGATCTGGAGCTTCACCTAAATAAATCCAAAAGGGGGCATGTATTTTGTCGCAGGAAAATCCGGCAATAACGGAAATGGATTCGGAACAAAAAAAGAAGAAAGTTCCCGCCGACTCCTCACAACCTTTGTGGAAGACGCTTGTGATCTTCTTAATCCCGTTAGTATTCAGTAATGTTTTACAATCTTTGGGCGGCACGGTCAGTTCGGTTCTCATCGGCCAAAAAATCGGGGAGGATGCTTTGGCAGCGGCCAGCGCAGTATTTCCGCTCACTTTTTTTCTCATCTCTTTTGTGATCGGATTGGGGAGTGCAAGCTCGGTTCTCATCGGTCAGGCCTTCGGCAGCAAAAATATCGAGAGGATGAAGGCAACAGTAGGAACCTCTCTTTCGTTCAGCTTCTTGCTGGGGATCTTATCTTTGACAATCGGGCTTGTTTTTTCAGACCAATTGCTGAACCTGATCGGTATTCCCGAAGAGATCAAATCAGATTCGGAAAAATATATGCAGATGCTGTTTGCAGGATTGCCCATGCTGTTTCTCTATGTGATTTACACCACCTTGTTGCGCGGTACGGGCGATTCCAAAACGCCTTTCTACTTTCTCGTCATCAGCACAGGGTTGACGATTTTGCTCACCCCCTTATTCCTGTTCGGGTGGGGTGTGCCGGAGATGGGATTGGAAGGAGCAGCTCTAGCGCAAATCTTGGCCAGTTTCATTACATTCATCATTTTGATCCTCTACCTGCTTAAAACCCGCCATCCACTCGCACTGGATAAAACCACGCTGAAGAAGCTGAAACTTGATCCGCAGATTTTACGCCTGATGGCCAAGATCGGTTTGCCGACGAGTATCCAGATGATTGTCATTTCGTTATCAGAGATCGCCATTGTCACTTTTGTGAACCATTTCGGTGCACAAGCAACAGCCGCTTACGGCGCTATTAATCAGGTGATCAACTATGTGCAGATCCCGGCCATGAGCCTGGCAATTGCCATCGGTATTTTCGGGGCCCAGATGATCGGTGCCAATCAACAAGATCGCCTGGGAGAATTAGTGAAAACGACTGTCCGTCTCAACTATTTGATCGGGATTGTTTTGTCGGGATTGATCTATATATTCAGCCGGCAGATTTTTTCTTTGTTTTTAACCGACCCGTCTACCATCACTGTGGCGCAAAAGTCATTGTACCTCACTTTATGGGCCTTTATCCTCCTCGGGCATGTGATCATTTTGTCCGGTTTGATGCGTTCGAGCGGAACGGTTTTCTGGCCCACATCGCTGATTATTTTATCTGTCATTCTTGCGGAAATCCCTGCAGCCTACATTTTTTCGCGGACAGTGGGATTGTATGGGGTCTGGCTCGCCTATCCCGTTTCATTCACCGTCGCTCTGATCGGACAATATGTGTACTATCACAGGTTCTGGAAACGCAAAACACACCAGCGTTTCTTTGACAGACCTGAGGAATCGGGAACGTAACCCGACAGCAGCCCGTCCAACCGGATGGGCTGCTTTTTTCATGGTAAGATCGCCGGATTTTTTAAAATAATCAGGAGAATTTCTTTCTTTTATCGTTTATAATGATGTTGTAAGCGTTTTATGCAACCGCTTGCACAAAATCTCTACTGCATCTGAGGTGTTTACACATGCGTTTTACCCGTTTCCTCACCTGTTCCCTGCCCTTGCTGTTGATTTTGCCTCTTTCTTTTTCACCTCCGGTTGCCAAGGCTGCGTCCAACGACAACAATGTCGAATGGGACGGATTGTTTCATGACCAGGGCCCTCTTTTCGACCTTGCGCCCGAGCCCACCTCCACCCAGAGTGTCACGCTGAAGCTGCGTACCTTCAAAGGCGATATCACCAGCGCCAATATCAAATATTGGGATACAGCGGACAATGCATTTCACTGGATCCCGATGGTCTGGGATTCCAATGATCCGACCGGAACTTTCGATTACTGGAGAGGAACGATCCCTGCCAGCTCTTCCATCAAGTATTACCGTTTTCAGATCAATGATGGTTCCAGCACTGTATGGTACAATGCCTACGGCCCTTCTTCCAGCGAACCCAGTTCCGGTGACTTTTTCATTATCCCCGACTTCAAGACACCGGATTGGCTGAAAAACGGGGTTATGTACCAGATCTTCCCCGATCGTTTCTACAATGGAAATCCTTCCAATGATGTGCAAACCGGTGAATACACCTACAATGGCACCCCCACCGAAAAAAAGGCTTGGGGAAGCAGTGTTTACGCAGATCCCGGCTATAATAACAGCCTGGTCTTCTTCGGCGGGGACCTCGAGGGAATCGACCAAAAACTGGGATATATCAAGAATACAGTGGGAGCGAATATCCTTTATCTCAATCCCATCTTCAAGGCTCCGACCAACCACAAATACGACACGCAAGATTATATGACGGTCGATCCGGCATTCGGCACCAATTCCACTTTGCAAACGCTGGCCAGCCACATCCACAGCTCGGCAAACGGGCCAAAAGGCTATTTGATTCTTGATGGCGTTTTCAATCATACGGGAGACAGCCATCCCTGGTTTGACAAATACAACAACTTCAGCACGCAAGGCGCATACGAGTCCAAATCAAGCCCGTGGTTTAATTATTACACATTTACCGCCTGGCCCAATTCCTACGCTTCTTTCCTGGGTTTCAGCAGTTTGCCCAAGTTGAATTACGGCCAAAGCGGTTCGGCGGTTCGGGGGATCATCTACAACAACACCGATTCAATCGCCAAAAGTTATCTGAACTCTCCTTACTCCATTGACGGCTGGCGTTTGGATGCCGCTCAATATGTGGATGCCAACGGAAATAACGGAAGCGATGCAACCAATCACCAGATTTGGAGCGAATTCCGCAATGCCGTGAAAGGAGTAAACAGAAACGCAGCCATCATTGGAGAATATTGGGGAAACGCCAATCCCTGGACAGCGCAGGGAAACCAATGGGATGCAGCCACCAATTTTGATGGTTTCACTCAACCCGTTTCCGAATGGATCACCGGAAAAGATTATCAAAATAATCCCGCTTCGCTCAGCACTTCGCAGTTTGACAGTTGGTTAAGAGGAACGCGGGCTAACTATCCGACAAATGTCCAGCAATCGATGATGAATTTCCTTTCCAACCATGATATTCCCCGTTTTGGCACGCGGGCAGAAGGCGACATATGGAAAACCTACCTGGCCCTGTTCTTCCAAATGACATATGTCGGCACTCCGACGATTTATTATGGCGATGAATACGGGATGCAAGGCGGGGCCGACCCGGACAACCGGCGTACCTTTGACTGGTCCCAGGGCACGTCCTCCAACAGCGCCGTCGCCCTTACGCGGAAGCTCATTTCCATCCGCAATGAGTATCCTGCGCTCCGTACCGGTTCCTTTATGACCTTGCTGACAGATGATCCAAATAAAATTTACGCATATGGCCGTTTTGATGCCAAGAACCGAATTGCAGTCGTCCTCAATAACGATACCGTCAGCCACACGGTTACAGTCCCCGTCTGGCAGCTCAGCATGACCAACGGCAGCACGGTCACGGACAAAATCAGCGGCAAAACTTATACAGTGCAAAATGGTACCGTCACCATCACGATAAATGGACACTACGGCGCGATTTTAGCCCAGTGAGCGTGGTTTGCAGAAATGGGAGAGCACCGATTTCCGAAACAAAAGGATCGGTGCTCTTTTTTGATCAGGGGCAACATTAACATTTCATATACATAATATTCAATCCCATATACCATGATAAACAAACTTGGCAACGAGAAAGATGTGCGAAACCTTTCCGGCCGGTTTTTTCAATCACTTTTTCTATAGATATTGTGCTGATCACAACTAACAACCACCCATACCATAGTTTCAATTTCTTAATATATTACAAAATCCAAAGAAAGGATTATAGCGATGAGAATACTACTCGCTACGTTCTGGGCGGTTCCGCATTTGGGTGGAGTATGGAACTATATGACTCAACTTAAAAACAAGCTTGATTCTCTGGGCCATCAGGTAGATTTACTCGGATATGGGCATGACAATAACTATATTCACATGGTTACCCAAGACCGCAAACTGGCAAAAGAGATGCTTCTGCCTTTGGTTTATTCCAAACTCAACCAACAAAATTCGCTCATTCACAGTCAAAATGAAGTCGTGAGATACACCGAACTTCAACGTTACTGTTATCAGATCGCCGCCTTTCACTTTGGTTTGCAAAACTATGATGTCATCCATACGCAAGATGTGATTTCAACCGGATGCATCAACGGGGCGAAACCAAAAGAAGTCCCTCTTGTAGCCACTCTGCATGGTTCTGTCGCTCATGAGATGAGGTACCAGTTAAAGACCATTCATAAATCTCCCACTTCCCACCTGGCCCGAGAGTACTTTGACAAACTCGAATATATCGGAGCGACGTCCGCCGAATACACGATTGTGTCAAACAATTGGTTAAAACGAATTCTGACCAATGAATTTCTGGTTCCAGAAGGACAGGTAAAAGTGTTTCCCTATGGATACAACACAGAGGATTTCATCAGGCGAATCGGGGAGCCATGCTCGCTTCAGACTCCGGCCAACAAAAAAGTGATTCTTTATACGGGCCGGCTGGTCGAACTGAAAGGAATTCACCATCTGATTTCCGCTCTGGGCCAATTGAAACAGCTGCGGGATGATTGGGTTTGCTGGATTGTCGGGGACGGTGAAAAGAAGGCGGAGTTGCAGATACAAAGCATGACATCGGGATTGGACAAAGACATTCTCTTTCTCGGGAAACGGGATGACGTCCCCAGTTTGTTGGCTCGTGCAGATCTCTTCGTGTTCCCCTCTCTCTTTGATAACCAGCCGTTGTCCGTGATTGAAGCACAACTCGCCGGAAAGCCCGTGATTGTAACGGATGCAGGCGGATTGCCCGAAATGGTTGAGCATGGAGTTACGAGGATCATAGTTCCGGCGGGAGATACAAATGCTTTGTGCGCGCAAATGAATTTATTGCTGGAAGACGAAGCATACCGAAAGCGACTCGGAACAAACGCAAGAAACTGAGGATTGATTCATTGGGATCAGGATAAAGCGGTTAACAGAGTCTTGACAGTTTACAACAGCGCCATTTCCAATAAGCGTAAACGATGGTGATTCCTGAATTTCAGGAAAATTAGATTTTGGCTTAAGGGGTTGGGAGAATGAAATTGAAAGATTTATATGGGAAGTATGACGCAATTTTTAGTTTGGGCGATCTTTGCCTGGCGGCCCTGCAGCTCAGAAAAAACAATTTACGGCCGTATTCGGGCGTGTTGGATTGGATGGCTTCCCCTTCTTTATCTGATCAACCGCCTTTTGCGGAATCGCTTTATCGGTTTTATGGAGTTGCCCAATTTGAGAATTATCGGGTATTCCACGGGAGTGGATTCGAAAGAACCGCATATCTGCATATCAGATGATGCCTATAACATCGTTTCTTCTCATGATTTTAAAGCAGACAGAAATACGCTCACCCAATTAAACACCTATCCCGAAGTGAAAGAGAAATTGAACCGGCGGATTCAACGATTTTTGGAGAAGACCGCTACCTGTAAGCGAATTCTCTTTGTAAGGACTGAAGGTACATTGCAACAAGCTCAAGAACTTCAAACTGTTTTGTCGGGAATGGTCACCCATGATTTTCGCATTCTCCTGATCAATCATACTGATGTAAACGGCATTGTCGAGAAAAACTGGTCACTGGAAAAAGTTTGTGCATTGGAATTACCCAATAAGGAGATATGGGAAGGAAATGACCATCACTGGCGAACGATTTTATCCGGAATTCAACTTGTCTGAAAAGGAAAGGGGGGGGAAACCAATGTTTCAGGATGCAGTTATTTTGGTGGCAGGCGGGACCGGTTCATGCGGAACTGAACTGGTACGCAAACTGTTGGAACTGAAGGCCAAGAAAATCATCGTTTTTTCCAGAAATGAAACGAGCCATGTACAAATGAAAAGAATGATGGAAGATCCCCGACTCAGCTTTTGCATCGGCGACATCCGGGATCGGGAAGCATTGATCAAATCCCGCAAAGGGGTCGATTATGTATTTCATCTGGCAGCACTGAAGCATGTCCCCGTTTGTGAAGAGCAACCGCTCGAGGCCCTGAAAACCAATGTCATCGGTACTCAAAACGTGATTGAGGCAGCGATCATAAACAAAGTGAAAAAGGTAATCAATATTTCGACCGACAAAGCTGCAAATCCGATCAACTTTTACGGGATGACGAAGGCCATCGCGGAAAAACTGACCGTTTACGCCAATAAAATTTGTTCGCAAACCAAATCCATCAATGTAAGAAGTGGCAATATCCTGGGAACCAACGGGAGTGTCCTTCAGTTATTTAAAGATTAAAATTACTGATAAAAGAATGACCCGATTCTTTTTGCCTCCAAAAGATACCCCTGCTCAAAGCAGCCATCGACGGAAGAGGGGGAGAGATTTTTATTATGAACTCACCCGCATGCAGGATTCTCGACTTGGCCGAAGTCTTGATCGAAGCATCCGGAAAAAAGAATGTCCGGATTGTTGAAATCGGCGCCAGAGCAGGAGAAAAGCTCCATGAAGTTCTGATTTCCGATTATGAAAAAGAGCATACCGTAATCGATCATGAAAACTATATCATCGTTCTTCCGACAATTGATCTTCCGGGGCTGAAGCAGTTTTATTCCCATGCCAAGCCGGCAAAGATGGAAAATTTCAGTTCTACCGATCTTTTGATGACCAAAGAAGAAATTAAGCAAATGCTGGTAGAGAGCGGATTTCTCAAGTGAAGAAGGTGAATGGACGAAAACACTTGTGGCTGCCCGGTCATTTAAATCCGAGCAGCTTTTTTAATTTGGTCAAAAAAGCATGTTACAAAGGGGAAAAACCGTTTTTCATCCGTCTCGGGGTGGTTATTGAGGTGTTAAACCGGTCGATATCCCCAGTCTGTTCCAGGCATTAATCGTGTTGATGGCCATGATCAGAGCGACAAATTCTTTTTCATCAAAATATTTTCGTACTTCTTGATATAGATCATCCGGAACCCCTTGTTCAGAGATCAGAGTAACTGCCTCGGTCAGGGCCAAGGCTGCGCGTTCTTTTTCTGTATAACAGGGGGATTCACGCCAGGCATTCAACATATAAATCCTTTGTTCAGATTCTCCCATTTTTCGAGCGTCTTGCGTGTGCATATTCAAACAGAAAGCGCAGCCATTGATTTGCGAGGCACGGATTTTGATTAGTTCGTAAAGTTTGGGGTCCAATCCACTTTGCTTGACGAATTTCTCCAGTCCATACATGGCAGTGTAAACTTCAGGACTTACCTCCTGGGCCTTTATTCGCATGGTCATTCTCCTTTCAAAGGATATCGAGGATAGATATTATCTATAATTATATTAAAAAAATGACATGTTACTGGCCGATTTGAACCACTCCATCGTTTTCTTCTTACTTCTTTCGGGATCTCCGCTTCCAACATGACCAAATTGATCCGGCAGGGGGCTGAATTCAAGCAGGAAGGAATCCCATTTTCCCGACACAAAATACACTCGCTGGTGATATTTCTGCACTGGAAAATGGGTTTTGATCCTTCGATTGCAACAACGACATCCCAAAAAGAGATGGATTTCGCACTTTTGCCAGCTCAAAACCGCCTTTTGCTCCCGAGATGGAACGGATGATCTCCTCTTTGGCCAGCTTCGTGAAGATTTTGGATCAATAGGATTCAGATACACCTTGATATTTGGCTGATTCCTTGATCCCTTGATCCCGACCGGTTGGTTCACTGGTGGATTCACAAGACGAACCAAACCATGCAAGGCATATTCTACCCCAACACTGCAATGCATCTCGGGACAACTCCAGTTGCTATTATAGATAACATCTATCTATAATATATCCTTTCATGCCATGACAAACAACATTAATTTGCAATAAAACCTAACTGGCCCTCCCGTTTTGCAATTCCCACTTAAACTGTTGTTCCACCAGCTTTCGGTAAAGCGGATGATCTCTGAGCAGCTGTTCGTGGTTGCCCATCCCTGTCACCCTTCCTTTTTCCAGAACCAAAATCTGGTCGGCATCAACCACAGTGGATAAACGGTGCGCGATGACGAGCGTGGTCCGCCCCTTCATCAGATTTTGCAGTGCTTCCTGAACCACTTTCTCCGAAGTGGAATCCAAAGCCGATGTCGCTTCGTCCAGCATCAGGATTTTGGGATCATGCAGAATCGCCCGGGCAATGGCAATCCGCTGTCGCTGCCCTCCGGATAACATGATCCCCCGTTCGCCTACTTCTGTATCAAACCCGTTGGGCAACTGCCTGATGAACTCATCCGCATAAGCAAGTTCGGCCGCTCTCTCCAGCTTTTCATCCGAAACTTCGCGATCCATCCCATAACAGATATTTTCCCGTATCGTTCCTGCCAAAAGCGGACTTTCCTGGGATACATAACTGATCTCACTGCGCCATTGCCGGAGCCCGAATTCGGAAAGCGGCGTATCGCCGAGGCGGATTGCTCCTTCTGTCGGCTGATAGAACCGCTCCAACAGCGCAAAGAGCGTTGTTTTCCCACTTCCGCTCGGACCGACAATCGCCGTGATCTTGCCGGGATGAATGGTAAAACTCACACCGTGAATAACCGTTTCATGGTTTGGATAAGCAAATTTGACCTGATCAAAATGGATCGGCTGGGACAGATCAATCTTTTTGTTCCCGGAGTTCACTTCTTCCTGCTCATGATCCAAAATTTGCATCAACCGTTCGGTGGCCCCCATCGCTTTTTGCACACTGGTAACAAAGCGGGTCATCATGGTGAGCGGCATGATGATTTGGAACAAATACAGAATAAAGGCGACCAGGTCTCCCGCACTCAAAGCACCAGATGCAACGCGATATCCCCCATAACCGATGATCACGACGAGCATGAACATCATCACAAAGGACATCATCGGCTGCAGGACCGCCGTCCATTTTGCCTCTTTCAGGCTGACTTGAAACAGATGATCAATTTTTTGTTCTCCGTTTTTCTTTTCCACCTGCTCAGCCACATACGCTTTAACCAGGCGAATTTCCGAAACAACCTGTGTGAGCAGGCTGGTGAAACTGGCCATCTCCCCTTGCAAACTCTTGGAAATCGAATACATTTTCCTCCCGATCGGCCGCATAATGAAAAAAATGATCGGGACAGAAGTAAGCATGACCAGCGTCATTGACCAATCCAGATAGAGCAAAACCACTAATGAGCCGATCAGAGAGATGACTCCGGTAAAAATCGAAACCAACTCCACACTGATTAAATTTTTGATCACGGCTGTGTCGTTATTGATGCGGCTCACTGTTTCCCCGGACTGATGATGATCAAAATAGGAAACAGGAAGTACCAAAGTTTTATTCCACAGGCGTTTACGCAGATTGGCGACCACTTTTTCCCCGAGGAAAGCCAGAAAATAGGTGGAAAAACCGGCTGAAGCCGCCTGAATGATAAAAGATCCGAGCAGAAGCAGGATCGTTTTCAGATCCAATGATTTGACTGTCATCACATCAATGATATTTTTGGTGAACCATGGCACGACCAGGCTGGCAATGGTTGAAACCAGACTCAATCCCAAGATAAGAACGACTAAAAATTTGGGTAATGCGCGTAGATCGACCAAATCGATAAACTGCTTTAATGTTACTTTCACAGCGGGTCTTGTTTGTTCCATCCATAAACCTCCAAACTAGATTTCATAACCGCAAGGAATCGTGACGATCATTTTTGTTCCCTCACCGAGTCTGCTCTCGACCTCGATTTTTCCGCCGTGCATATCGATGATTTTTTTCACAATGGCCAGACCGAGACCGCTGCCCCCGACGGAACGATTCCGGGATTTGTCAGCTTTATAAAACCGATCAAATATATGCGCCTGGTCTTCCTCGGCAATGCCGATTCCCGTGTCAGCGAGGATCACCTCGGCAAATTTTCCTTTTTGCCGCAATTGAATCTTGATACAACCACCTTCCGGAGTGAATTTAATACTGTTGCTGATCAGATTCACCCACAGTTGATTCATCAAATCTTCATCCGCCACGATGCGGAGCTCATCAAGGGATATATCCATCTCCATTGACTTTTCTTCCCATTGCGGTTCCAATGAGAGAATGACCTGCCTCAGTTGCTTGTCCAAACGATATGGTTTGGGATCAAACGGATGATTTGCTGACTCCAGCGAGGTCAGTTTGAGCAAGTTCTCGCTTAATTTGGATAACCGGGTGCTTTCCTTTTCAATAATTTTGAGATAACGCCAGCGTGCTTCCGGACTGAGCTGATCGTTTTGCAGGGCATTGGCAAAGCCGCGGATTGAAGTGAGCGGGGATTGAATTTCGTGCGAGACATTGGAAATGAACTCTTGCCTCATCTGTTCCATCCGGTTGAGTTCCTCTGCCATATGGTTAATGCTGTCAAAGATCTTCCCAAACGGATGATTTTGTTCCGTCAGTTTTTGTGCATTCAGTTTGACTCGGAAGTTGCCTTTGGCGATCTGCCGCAAAGCGTCGGTCATCGTGTTTAATACGTCAGATCTCTTCGAATTTTTAGTCCTGCCAATCAAAAATACGGTCAATCCGAAAATCAAAAAGGCAAGCGTTTCACTCAGAATGTATCGGATGAAGTCACCGGGCTGCGGGATAAAACCAAAGAGACCGAAAGTGATTGCATAAGCGACGGATGAACATAAGAGGATCAGCATCCATACTTTCGCGATATTAGAGACGATTCGCCACCTGCTCATGAATCATCCTCCAACCGATAGCCCAATCCCCGAACCGTCCGGATTCTGAACAAAGATTCTTCTTCGGGAAACCGTTCCCGCAGCCGCTTGATATGAACATCAACGGTTCGCTCATCGCCCATGAAATCGTATCCCCAGATTTCTTCGATCAGCTGATCTCTGGAAAACGTTTTTCCCGGATAACTGGCCAGCTTAAAAAGGAGTTCGAATTCTTTCAAGGGAAGAACCATACTGCGGCCATCCATAACCACTTCATAAGTTTTGCGATTAAGAAGCATTTTCCCAACCTGGACGGTTTGTGAGATATTAATTTGATACCGTCTGAGGAGCGCCTTTACTCTTACCACCAATTCAAGCGGTTCAAACGGCTTTACCAGATAATCATCCGTTCCCAACTCAAACCCTTTTACCTTTTGCGATGTTTCCCCTTTAGCGGTAAGCATCAGCAAAGGAATATCATAATGCTCTCTCAGTTCCCTGCACAATTCCCATCCATCCATGTTTGGCATCATGACATCCAGAATCACCAAGTCTACTTTTACGGATTCCAGCAGTTTGAGCGCTTCGCACCCGTCCGCTGCTTCATAAAGGGAAAAACCCTCATTACTTAAAAAAAGTTTAATCAGTTCCCGAATGTGAGGATCATCATCCACGATTAAAATTTTGATCATCCTTAATCCATCACCTTCTTGGTTTTGCTGGACACTAAGAGGATATATCAAGTTTATGAACTCAATATGAATGGACTTGAGGAGAAGTTTTCTGATATTGCTTTGATTCGATTTGTGAAGCAAACAAATTTGCGGTTATTTTCATGTTTGGCAAATTGACTTAATCAAGGCGAGAACCCTTGCTTGCTCAAATAGATTTGGTCGTTTGAGAATACTTTTTTCAGCCTGTCATATACGATGCGATATGCTGAAGGATCATACCATTCTTCCAAACCCAATTCTTTGTACACTGAAAAAATCCCCAATTTCCCGGTTCGCTTCCCTCCGCTGCCGTCTCCCATGAAATAATCATCCACACAGACACGATCGACCAATCGCAACTTTTCCGGAAACTCCTCGCTGCTGGGCAACACCGGAGCAATTGTCGCCTGGGTCGGTACGCCTGCATCGGATAAAAGACGCAGCGTCTTTAACCTGGCGCTGATCGGCGGGGCATCGGGCGTAAAATGTTTACGCATATCTTCCCTGTCTGTTTCAATGGTCATGCTGATTCGGACTCTGTCTTTTAAAAGAAGAAATAAATCAATATCTCTGCGTACCAAAGGGCTCCTGGTCTGCACAAACAAAAAATCCGGTTTATTTTCCACCATTACTTCCAACAAGGATCTCGTTACTCTCTCCTTGTACTCGATCGGCTGATAAGGGTCTGTGCTGGATGACATAAAAATGGTCACTTTTCCTTGTTTCTTGGCCCTCTTAAGCTCTTTGTGCAGTAAGTCTGCAGCATTTTTCTTGATGTCCACCCAGCTTCCCCATTCCTCTTTACGGAACAACGAAACAGGCATTTGACGCACATAACAGTAGGAACAGCCAAATGCACAACCAGTATACGGATTGAGAGAATAACTATAATCCGAAAGAAACCCTGTTCCTTTATTCAAAAGCCTTTTTGGGTATTTGTAAAAAAAATCACTCTTCATACCGAATCCTCCATATAACGGAAACAGCGTTTATTTGTATACACTCACACTCATGCGTTCCCGCGGATTGATGATCACCTCTACACAGTATAACCCGGATCACGGCCGAAAGGGTCCGATCTTTACTTCTGAAGCTATATCAGGACAGCTTCGATGCGACCTTATTCTTCGCCCTTTCGGACTTCACTCCCCATTGCGCTTCGGGCCAATTCCTCATTCACAAAAAGCATGATTCCTTTTTTGGTATGTAGACAGCCTGATTTATCACCTTCAAGAATAGGTTCCGATAATGTAAGATTATCGGAACTTATTTTATGTAAGGTGCTGCACAGGACAGAAGGGAAAATTCATCCGCCGTCTTCGAAATCAGAAAATACACTCTTAAAGCAAACCAAATGATCTGAACTGGAGAACATTGCGCTCAATCGAAAACAAATATCACGATCCAATAAAAAAACCGCCCGAGCAGGCGGTATTGTTATCCAAAAGCCTCAATGTAGCGAAAAAGCATCTGAAAGGAACCACCGCTACAGAGTATTCCCCTGTCCGCTTCAACCAATAAGAGCTTTGACGGAATCGGGACAATTCTCACGGTCGGGCTGTTGAACAGTCCATTCCTCATCCAAATTAAAAATACTCCATGTCAGGCATTTAAAAGATAACGGATGAATAACCCGCAGATTACTCCGACCACAACAGAAGGAAGAAACATTTTAAACATCTTCATTGCCACGAAAGTAATAAAACAGGCGACCAGAACCGGAAGAGAAATGACGATCCGCCCATCCGTCGGCACGAAGATTTGTTTGATGATCAGGGCCGAAATAATTCCGACAGGAACATAATGAAAATATGAACGCAAAGCAGGACTCATCTTTCGCCCGGCCATCAATTCGAGCCCGATGATGCGCGAAAGATAAGTGGAAGCCGCCAGCAAACCGATTAAAAGCCAGTTTCTAATCATGCCGGAACCTCCTCTTCACATAAAGACCGATAAGCGGTGATAAAACGCCCGTCAGGATGAGTGTAAAATTGTTACCGGAAAAAAAATATTCAAGCACAACGGCAATGACAGCCGCGGAGAGTGCCGTTGCAATGACCGGATTTTCCTTGAGACCGGGGATGAGAAGAGCCATAAAGGTGACCGGAAATGCCAGGTCCAATCCCCATTGCTGCGGATCCATCCGGTTTCCGATCAAAGCCCCGCTGAGCGAAGAAATGATCCAAGCCAAATACAAAGTGCCTGTCACAATCGCATAATACAACGGGTCAGGTCCGTATCTTTTAAACCTGGCGCTCCCTAAAACAAACGGTTCATCTGTAACTCCAAATGATAATAACCATCTCCACTTCCCGGCAGGCGCAATTCCCTGGGCCAAGGCGGCACCATAGAGCAAATTGCGCAGATTTAACAAAACGGTGGTAAAAAGAATATTGGTCAGATTTGCATCCGCCGCCAACATTGCCACGGTAACCATTTGGACAGACCCGGAAAAAACCAGCAGGGACATTCCCACGGTCTCCGCCAAACCGAATTTGGCTTGTGAAGCGAGTACACCATAAGATAAACCGTAGGCGGCAATGGCGATTGCTAATGGCAAAGCTTCAATCAAACCGGATCTTACGCTCTTTTTTTCATCCACTTTGCACACATCCCTTTCTCTTTTTTAAGGATGTAAACGAAAAACCAAAAGTATATTATAATTAACTTATAGTTTATTATAATATATAAAAGGATAAAATACCTTGTTTTTTAATCAAAGGAGGAAAAAATGGACATCGAAAGTCCGTGGGAAGAAGGATCCGTGGGAAAGCGCATCGGCGCAAATCTGCGGCAATTACGAATCAACAGGGGGATTAGCCTGGAAGCTTTGGCCAAGCAAATCAATGTCAGCAAATTAACATTGATCAAAATCGAACGCGGCGAAGGGAACCCTACCCTGTCCGTCATCTGGAAAATCGCAAACGGCCTGAATATCCCGATTACCGCGCTGTTGTCGATTGAAGCGGATGTCTCCATCGCCCGCAAAAAGGACGGACTGAAGCTGAGCAGCTCAAACGAGGTGTTTGTCGCTGAACCATTGTTTTCTTCTTATGGCTCGTTTGAACTTTATCGGGGTTACTTGCAGCCGGGAGGGGAATATCTGTCGGAAGCGCACCGGCCAGGGGTGATGGAATTTGTAACCGTTATGTCCGGCCGGTTAACGGTCGAAGTGGACCGGGAAACTTACTGCTTGGATGAGTACGATTCCATTCGTTTTAAAGGAGATCGTCCCCATAAATATATCAATCCATCCTCTGCGTTGACGATCCTTCACTTTGTCATTTCCTATACTCATCCCTAGAGGAACGAAGAGGCTTTCGCTCTTTGCCAACAGCCTCCATCCCTTCATTCGGGAGATCTGAAACGGTTTTTCCCTCGTCTATTTCTTGGCGGACAGAGGGAAACCATCATCTCCCTTCCTTTTTGCTCATCAACAGGAACGGTTTATGCATTGTTTTGCGTATACGTAGTTGGTTTGTATAACAAACCAATTTGTATAAAAAATCAATTTCCTTCTCTTGAATAATCACCTATGACATTGTGATCCATCTCCCCCTCCTTGCGAAAGGATGTATTTCTCATACTTACTCATTTTGCTTCTTTTCTATCTTTGCTCGTATAAAATTCGCTATAATGATTTTGTAGGTGATTCATGTGAAAACAATCGAATACTTTTTGGAATTACGTCTACAACTCAAAGATATTAAAGAATATCAATCGTTCTATATGAGCATCAGCGAATTGGCAGATTTGCTTTATTGCACCCCGCGCAATGCAAAGCGATTGTTAAAAAGCATGGAGAATGAAGGACTCATCTATTGGAAACCGGGCGGAGGACGGGGAAATCGGTCCAAACTGCAATTCAGGCGATCCTTAAACGATATTTTGCCTTTCTATGTTCAATGTTTGGTTGGACAGGGAAAATTCAAAGAGGCGATCCGCTGGATCAAAAGCGAAGGGGTTCCCCGCGAAGCCCGCGAGCAATGTTATCGGTTGTTGTTGAAGGAGTTAAGTTTTCCTCATATTCAGGTCAATGAATTAAACCAACTGAAAAAAAATCCGTCTCAATCATTCACCCCGACCATGATTGCCACCACAACCGGCAGATGGCTGCTGATCGATCGTGAACATTCACATAAGGGAAAATCGCAGAAAATGAAATTGAAATAGCTTCATAACAGATCCCCTCCTTCCGGGATGAACCGTACAGGAGGGGATCTGGTTATTTTGCCACGTCTTCTTTTCCTTTAACAAGAGGAGCGATCCGGTCGATGCGATTAGTCCAAATCCATCCATTATAGTCCGGCGGGATTCGCTTTAAATCCCCTGCCGTATCAAATCCTCGGGAGAAATCTCCGCTCCCCGCGACAAGGATCACCCGGGTTCCGGCCTGATCCATCCGGTCGAGAAAACGGGTGGGCCATCCCCACAACAACGGGGCAAACTTCTCCGGGATATGCAATTCCGTCTTTTCGCACGCTTCCGGTACCACCCCTGTCCAGCCGATCGCCAAATAGCGCAAAAGGCATCCCTTTTCCGTCGCCTTGGACATAACCCGCATATCGGGCAGCTTTTTCTTGAGCGCTGCGATCGGTTCGTCACCACCATATACCGCCAACTGCTCACGTCTTTCAACCGGCAGTTTGGCCAGGTGGTCGGCCAGCTGAATCCCCTCTGTCGGGTCATTGCTTTTCACATCGATCAAAAACATCCGGTTCGGAAATGCCTCCAACACTTCCTCGAGCGATGGCATAAGACCAACGCCTTTGCCCCGGAATGGGTAGGTTTTGCCACCGTCAGCCGTGTAGCCGTATCCGATATCCAGGGACTTCAACTCTTTCATCGTATGGTCGCGGGTCACCCCGGTTCCGTTGGTGCGACAGTCAAGGGTCCAGTCGTGAAAGATGGCAAACTGACCATCCTTCGTCGGTTGCACGTCAAATTCAACCATATCGGCTCCCTTGTTAAAAGCGGCCCGCATCGAAGCTATCGTGTTTTCCAGATAGGGATGTTCCAGCGGGTAAATGCGCTGTGCGGTACAAGTGTCATTTGTCAGTCCGGTCATGTTAAAAGTTTGGGCCAACCCCCGGTGCGCAAGAAGATGCGGCTGCCCGGCGGGCGCTTTTGCAAACAGCGAGCTGTTGTTAACATAAATGAAAATGAGAATCGCGAAGCAGATCCAAAAACTTTTTCGTTTCAGCACTTTTTTAGCAAATTTCCCTAACCTGTTAGATCCTCTCATATTCCCCTCCACTATCCGATAAGAGCGATTCAACATCGATTGTATCAGGGAATCACGTTTAAAAAAGGTTCCTTTTCCTTCGTGTTTGTCCCCGTTTTGGCAAAAATTAAAAAAGAATGTTCATCCCTGCTTAAGGAGCCGATCTATATCGTGAAGGGATCATTTTATCTCAATATTATTTTTTGGATAAAATAGTGTATTGCTCGATATCTTTAACAATTCGATTGATGGATTGCTGCCAAAAGTCCGGCCGGGAAAGCTTTATATGAAAGTGATCGTCAGCTAATTCTTCTATGGGTTTTGTTCCTGATTCTTTTAGAAAATACGTAAACTTTTGGGCAAATTGCTTTCCTTCTTTCTTTGCTGTTTCCAGAAGACCTACACTGAACAAATAACCAAAAGTATAAGGATAGTTGTAGAAAGGTACATCTGTTCTGTAAAACTGTATTGCTTTTATCCATTGAAAAGGCTGATATTGACTGAGACTGCCTCCAAAAGCTTCCTTCTGAGCTTCCATCGACAATTCCTCAATTTGACTGGCACTCAAGGGCCCAGATTTCCTTTTTTCATAGAAACGGGTTTCAAACAAATAAGCTCCCCTGACGGCCATCAGGTAATTGATACTCCTTTGCATTTTCCAATTGAGCAAGGATTTTTTCGTTTTTCGATCTTTTGACTCCCGGATCACGGTATCCACCAAAGCCAATTCAAAGAAAATGGAAGAGGTTTCGGCAATCGTCATTGGAAATTGGTCTTCCAGCAAGAATAAGGAGAGGCGGTCTTCCAGTTGACGATAATGCCAAGCGTGTCCCAGTTCATGAGCCAGAATCCGAACGCTCTCCATATTATTGTCATAGCGAAGGGAAATACGGGATTCCTTATCACTGATAAATGGAGCACAGAATCCATTTGAGGGCTTGTGCTTAAACGGTACGGCGTCCACCCACCTGTTGGCAAGGGCATATTGGGCAAAGTCACCCATATCCGGGCTCAGATCGTTTAACGCTTGAATGATCCATTCTACCCCACTGGGGAAAGGAATGGATTCCTGATGATCGTCGAGGGATAGCGTCATCAGTTGGTGCCATGAGAGTTGACTTTCTCCGGATTCGGATGCTTTCAAACCGAGATATGGAATAAGCTGAGGAAGATATCCATCAATTGCTTTCCACATTGCATCCAGCGTGGACCGGGCAATGCGATTTGATTTTAATGATTCTTCCAACAAATCTTTTTTGGCGGAACCGCAGAGTGTCAATCGAAAGCCGGCAATATGATTCAACACGGACGCAAATAACCCGGAATCCCGTTCCAAGGTTTGCGTAAGCGATTTGAACAGTCGTTCGCGCTGATATGGATCTGGATCGTTTAAGGCAATTCGATTCGCCTCACCGATTTTTTTGATTTGCCTCGTCATGGACTGTGACTTCCAGTTTGTTCCGAAGCTGGATATACAAATCCTCCCATGCTTTCAACCCATCCACGGCAAGCTCCGCTGCAAAATCCTCCAAGACTCGGTAAGGGGAATTTCTTGTCTCGCGAAGTGCGGAAATTTCTGAAATAAAAGGGCGAATGGCAGGTTGATGAATCAGTTGTTCGAACTGATCATCGCTCATGGAGGCGAGACGGTGCCCCAAATCAGACAATAGGGTACGTATTCTGACTTTCAGAGAGGAGACACGGCTTTGTAATGAGGTAAGAATGGGATGTCCAGGGGTTTCAGCAGAAAGGCAATAATAAAATGAGTCTGCTTTTTCAATCTGTCTGACTGATTGAGATAAAAACAGAAGTTGGTCTTCATTGATCAAGTCAAAATCAGCGGATGATGTTTGAAAACGGTCGCTTAAACAAGTCAATGCAACCTCTAATTCCTTCAATTCTTTGGAAAGTGTGACTTCGATTTCTCCAGGATACAGGGAGTGGAGATCCCAGCGTGTTGGTCCGTCTGCCATCGGTTTCAATATGCAAATCCCTCCTTAAGTCCTGACTTTGAAGGCTACCTGTTTTAATATTCAGACATCCTCCCTTCAAATCTTATTTTTATACGAATTCATCACATTCATCAATCTTTCAGCTGCATGATCGCCAAAACATAACTCCAAATTTGCTTTTGATTCAGCAGCTGCTTCAGATGAATAAGCAAACATTTTTTCCTCATATATTTCGATTGCTTTTGAAACATTGTTTTGATTATCCATAATCGCTAACGCTAAATGATAAGCATCAAACATCGCCAGATTGACGCCTTCACCGGCAAACGGAGACATTAAGTGTGCAGCATCTCCAATCAGCGTGATCCTTGGATGGCGTTGCCATTTAAATCCGACTGGTAACATATAAATTCGCCGGGGAATTATTGTATCTTCTGCATAACGAATATAATTTTTCAATTGTTCATCCCAGTCGCCAAATAAGTCCAAAATGGCCTCTTTTGCTTTTTTCGGTTTGTTAAAAGGAATACCGCAACGGTCCAACCAATCCCGATTCACTTTCAGGCCAACATACACCTTAATCGTACCATTTCCGTTTAACTGACCAATAATGCCTTTTCCTTCATCAAGAGCAAATACTGTACCACGTTTATGAAATGACGCCAAATCAGGATGGTTCACAGCTGCGTTTACCACATTCATTTCCAACATCGTAAGACCTGAATAAGAAATATCCTCAGAAGCCAGTATTGGCCGCACCCGGGAAAATGCACCGTCTGCACCGATCACCAAATCTGCAATCTCAATCTGTCCGTTTTCAAAATGCAATTCGGTTTTGCCATTTTCCAATGGGATGCATTTATCAAGTTTATATCCATATTGAATGCACTCTTTATCTTACGCATTTAATAGTAATGCACATAATTCCCCCCGATCTATTTCCGGCCTGGCCCCATATTCTTCATCTGCATCCTCATCCAAATAAATCTTTCCTGTTTTATCAAACAAACGAAAGTCTTCACCCTCAAAACGGGCTTTGCTCAGAAATTGTTCATATACACCTGCTTCTTTTAAAACTAACTGCCCAGTATCTTCGTGAATATCCAAAGATCCACCTCTCTCCATATTTTTATCATCGGGTTCACGTTCATAAATAGTCGCTTTTATTCCGTTACGCTGTAAAATCAGGGCTAACATCAAGCCGCCCGGACCGCCACCGATGATCGCAATTGACTTTTCTTGCAATGTCATGATCCAAAACTCCTTTCCAAAAAATTAGTTAACCTTATAAAATAATAAGAGCACCTAATTTGTTTTGTCAATGAATAAATTCCTATTATTCAGGATACTGGATAAACAGATGGGTATAAACTTTCTGGTCAATGTTTTTTAAAATCCCCTGATAAATTCTCCGCTGAAACGATTTTTCCCCATACCATTCCTAACTTCAGGTCAAATCTTTTAACTGCAAAACTTGATAAAGTGATCCCAATCATTGTCACTCATATAAAAACCATCTGCTCTTTTCTCATATTTAATGCCCTTTTCATCCATACATTTTACATTCGGCGAAAGATCACCATGATTTTTTCGTGGTTCTGTCGATGAACAGCCAACCATAACAAGCATTAAGAGAGATAAAGTGGAGATGGACATGAAAAGGTTTCTCATCCTAATTCCTCCCTTCAAGGATATCTTATACTAATACAAACAATAAAACTAATCAAAATTTTATTATACATAATAATTATCTGAACGAGAAGTGAATGATTCTTTTTTCGGTACGGTGACCCCTGTTTTTATATTCGGATCACCCCGACATCGAATATAATATATAAACGCTGATAGAGAAAGGAGCGGTCCCATGCTGGCCTTAATGAACCCCAAAAGTCCGAAGCGTATGGGGTCATTATATGGCGACTTTAAAAACCGTTCTGGTTGGAAAGACAAAAACCTTTCTTTTTCCTCCTGAGGGAAAACCGTGGCACAGCGCAATTAACAAAACAGAAACAGAAGGTGCCGTCTGGCTTGGAAGGACCAAACTTGAGGGGGATGATCAAGCGGATTTGAAGCATCATGGCGGACCGGAAAAGGCAGTACTGGGTTATGCTGACTCCCATTATCCCCTTTGGCGGCAGGAATTGAACCTCAGCGATTTTACCTACGGCGCATTTGGCGAAAATTTTGTCATCACTGATCAAACGGAAGAAACCGTATGCATCGGAGATATCTATCAAATCGGAAAGGCCATCTTGCAGATTTCCCAACCGCGTATTCCATGTTGGAAACCTGCCCGCCTTTGGGGGATCGATGACCTGACCAAGCGGATGGAAACAACCGGGCGGACCGGCTGGTATTTTCGCGTTCTGCAGGAAGGGGAGGTTCAAGCCGGGGAACAAGTGAGATTGCTTGATCGCCCCCACTCCGAATGGACAGTCTCCAAATGCAATGATCTTCTCCACCATAAGAAAGGTGATCAGAAAGCGTTCCTGGAGCTGGCTGCTTGTCCCGCATTGGCTGAAAGTTGGAGGAACATGTTAACCAAGCTGGCCGCGCGCATGTGACTTCTGCCTTTACCGGAGACGGGCCTTTTTTCACGGTCCGTTATTCATGAACCAGATGTTGGTTTATATTCATCTGAATCAAAATCAGTTCGTGATCAGGGGATAATTCAAAAATGTTCATTCCGGTATTATCCTGGCTGAGACGGCGATAGTTGCTCAGCGGCATCCCCAACATACCGGCGAGATAAATACGGTTAAACGAACTGTGAGCAACCACCAAAACCGTATCATCCGGATGCTTTTGCGCAAGTTCGGCAAAAAAGGACCTGCCCCGCTCCAATACCTCACAGGCTGTTTCCCCGGTACGACCTGCCCTGAATACTGCCGGGTTCAGGCACCACATTTCCCAAGATTCAGGGTCGGTCTTTGTAAACTCCGGCCGCGTTTTCCCTTCCCACTCTCCGAAATCCACCTCAACGATTCGCTCATCGCTCCGAACCGGAAGATCATGGTGCCGGGCGATGATTTCGGCAGTCGCACGCGCGCGTTTTAAAGTGGAGGCATAAGCGGCCGTAAAAGGAACCCCTTGCAAATACTCACTCACCCATTCGGCTTGTCTTTTTCCTGTCGCGGATAAATTGAGATCCGTCCGCCCGCAGTACCGGTTACCGTCATGATTCCATTCTGTCTCTCCATGCCTCAGCAAATAGACTCTGGTCAATCCGTTCCCTCCCACCGAAACATCCTTTTGATCGATAAAAGCATGGTAAGTAACGTATTTGAAGCAACATGGCTCGCGCCGCGGCAGTATAAATTGCAGCAACCTCTTCCCCCGATAAATTCTCGATATCCCGCAGGCATAACGTTCAATAAACGCGACTCCTTCCAGCTTAGCAGCAAAAGACACGGAAGCAGAAAGGGGGTCAATCCGAAAAGGAAACATATCCGCTGTTTACCTTGCCCCCGGCATCCAACAGCCTCCCGGATGCCGATGATTATAAAGGTGACCGTGCCAAACGTCAATCTTTTGGCCGGTCACCCTTTTTACGACCAAGGTTGCGACAGTCATCGCATTTCCTTCTCCGGGATGGATCGCACCACGAGGTATTCGGGCGGCTTAGGGGATACTGCTCCAATCCGTGATATGACGCACTACCGTTTGGATCTGTGCTTGTATTTGACAACCGGCCACTTCTCCTTCCGCAGCGCGTTCATCAACTCCGGCCCTGCATGCAAGTTGTCCTCTACCAGATCCCATGGAGTCAGCGCCATCCACTGGTTCAGCGACACATCAGCAAAACGGTCACTTTTGAACATCTCCAAAAACCACAGGCTTTGATCACCGGTGTTCTGGATGTAGTGCCCGAATGCAAACGGTACGTATCCGACATCACCAGCCCGGTAATCGAAAGTGCGGGCCGTGCCATTGGCCGCGAATACCGTCATGCGTGCTGTTCCTGCGATGTAATACTGCCATTCGTCGTTATTCGGATGCCAATGCATTTCCCGCATTCCTCCCGGCTTGACTTCCACCAGAGCAGCCGCGATCCGGAGTGAAATGAGGAAGTTGGTGGAATCAGTTATTCGCACGGTTCCTCCCGGCGTTACGATTGGCTTCTGCGCGAGCAGCCGGTGTGTGAAGCTTATCGGAACTGTCCCATATGGACTTGATACCTTCTCCCTTTCCAATGGGCCGGGCACTTTTGACTGGAATATGTAACGCTGCTTCTTCGGAATATGGGCAAATGCCCTTTTCGGCACACCGAAATTTGCCGCCAGCACGTCCTTCGGTGTGTGCGCAAACCAATCGGAGATGGTGAACGTATCGAGGTCTGAGAAGTTGCCGTCATCAAAGACGAGCAGAAACTCGCATCCTTCCTCCAGCCCTTGAATCGAGTGTGGAATTCCGGGGGGAAAGTACCACAAATCACCCATACCGACATCGGCTATGAAATTCCGACCGTTCTGATCAACCACAGTGATCCGCGCACGACCCCAAAGCACGAAAGCCCACTCCGCTTGTTTATGCCAATGCAACTCCCGTACCCCGCCCGGCGTCAGATACATGTTCACCCCTGCGAGCGTCGTTGCGACCGGCAACTCTCTGGCTGTTATTTGCCGGGACCAGCCGCCATGATCCAACACCATATTGGTGTCGGAAAAAGAAAACTTCAAGTTAGGGATCGTCCCGGCATCCGTGGACGGTGGAACGAGCATGTCAGGATTCTCAAGGTCGCGCATCACATCTCGCGGGCCTAAATCAACCCCACCGGCGCCATCTTTTCGGATAGGCTGTGGAGCATAAATATATGGGTAATTCTCAGGTCGTCTCACCATGAAAACTTCCCCTTTATTTATTTAATAATTATTATAAATTAATCTATTATGTAAATTCGCAAATATGTGGAACAGGGGTTTGATTGGATACGCATTCGGCCAAAAAGTTCAGGGGGGATCATAATCTAGCAAAACACTTTCGCTGCATGGAAATAATACGGGCCCAGACTGGCTCCATTTGGGCTTTCATCACATATGTTGGTACAAAAAATGAGGAGCAAGGAGGATCTCCATATTTTTTCATATTAAGGAACTACAGTATGAAGCGAAGCCGGAACGTCCCGATCCGGTCTACGCCAAAAAATTACAGGAAATTCTGGGCGGACAATTTGGTGAGATTACTGTCGCCATGCAATATTTGTTTCAGGGATGGAACTGTCGCTGCAAAACCAAATCGAAATACCGGGACCTGCTCTTGGATACAGGAACAGAAGAACTGGCGCATGTGGAAATGATCGCCACGATGATTGCGCGCTTGTTGGATAAAGCTCCGGTCAAAGAACAGGAAGAAGCCGCCAAAAATCCGGTGATCGAAGCAGCTATGGGGGGAATGAACCCGCAACATGTCATCGTCTCCGGTTTGGGCGCCTCCCCCACCGACAGCGTCGGTTATCCGTGGAACGCCCGCTACACCATCGCCAGCGGGAATCTGCTCGCCGATTTCCGGGCCAATCTCAACGCGGAATCTCAAGGCCGGTGTTTTATTCTTCAAAATAAAAAATCAAAACGAAATTCAGGATTTGTCGGGATCTCTTTTGCTTTGGTGAATATATCGTTTCCAGTCTCCGCTTTTTACATATAAATCCTCCGAGACTCCCCGATTCCAAAGATAAACCCAGGCGATCGCTTTTTCTCCGTTTTGCAAATTCACTTCCCTTAATCGCCGTAAATAGAGACTACCTTCTTCATCATCCTCCTGATAATCCTCCAGCCAATCCAAATCTTTCAATACATCCCAATAGTACTCTTCTTTAATCACCATCAATTCCCCCTGAATCGTATCCTCTCCCTCAATCACGCACGGATAACTTAATTCCGTATTTACACTGTACATCTTTCCTTTCATCGCAGCCGGTATTTCGCTTGCCGTTTTATTTTGCAGAATCCGTTTATAATTTTCCAAGCCGGAACGTAATGTTCCGTAAACAAAAACAGGGATCTTTGTCATCTCATCTTTGCTCTTCATCTCATCATCTCCTTCATCACCATTACTCTACCAGACCGGCAAAAAAGAAAAAACCGGCTCCCCGATCCGAGGGTTGACGCCGGTTAAGATTCCAAACCAAGTGAGACTGAACCTATATTTTTTTTGCCTCTGTTACCTTTGCCCCATTTTCTCCGCTATAGTTTTGCTTGTATTCAACCAAGCCGATTTCGCATCCTTCCCCAATGATGACATTATTTCCCCGCACCACATCGGCCTTGATATTTTCGAGATCGAGATCATCCCCTTCAATCACTTCCGCTTTCAGGGTGTCATCAGCCAAAAGGAACAGCGACTTGATCAAGCGGTTAAAACGGGAACCGCCTTTCCTCACGCTGATCTTTTCTCCACCGATCTCCTTCGCACGGCAGGTCCCGTACAGCTTCACATCAATTGTGCCGGCGTTTAATAATCTGCCGATCGTAAAAATTCCGGAGGCCTCAAAAACTTCAGCTTCACAATCTTTCTCCACATCGATCGACCCTTTCAGCTTCAATTCCTCCACACTCAGGCAACCGTTCACTTTGGCAGCACCGGATATTTTCAAGGTTTTGCATTTCAGGTCATCGCTGCTGGATGTACCCTGGATATGAATTTCCTCAGAGTCCAACCTTCCCGAGAATTCTGCTGTTCCATTAATCGTTACTTTCTTTGCCTTTACATTCCCATCCACTTTCAGTGCACCGTTAACTTTTAAATGGCTGCACTCCAAATCTCCTGCAATCTTGCCCGTCCCACTGATTTTCACGTGATCAAACGTTCCTCCGGAAGCACTCCCGCTCCCGGAGATCACCAGGTCTCTCATCTTATCCCGTTCCACTCTGCATCCCCCGTTCTATTCCATCCTTAATCTCAATTCTTCCAAGAGATCAGCCAAACTCAAGCGCAGCAGAACATTCACTTCGGGATCAAAAAAGATCTCCGTTGCCCCCGCCAAAATAAACGCCGAAACCCCCATTTTGCGAATAAAAACGAGTTCTCCGTTTTTCCCTTTCAAGCCGCCGGCATGCAGAACCAAAGTTTTAAGCAGCAATTTCCCTTCTTCCAAGCTTATTTGCCCGCTTTGCAACGCCTTTTCCAGCACAAACAACTGAAAGATTTGATCAAAAGTGAAAACATTCTTCTCCCCGTTCTGCTCCGTAAAAATCCGGACAACCAACTCCGAAACAATGTTTCGTTTCAAACATTCTTCTTTTGACAGCGTAACTTGTTTAAGATCAGGCATAAAATGGCGGGCGATTTCATCCAGCGAAAGGTCATCCTTCATGCTTTTGATTTTGTTGATCCGCCCCAGGATCTTTTCACGTGGAAAAAATGTTTCCTGTCCGGTATAAGTAGATTTGCGGATAAACCAATCTTCCGGAATCAGATTTTTTCGTTTCCAACGGTATAGCTGGCCGTACGAAATCCCGGTCATCTCGAGCAGTTCCTTTTTGGAAATCAACTCTTGCTCCATCGCGAACACCCCCTCCGCTTTTATTGTAACATAACACTGTTACGTTAGAGAAGAGGTTTTTCATCTTTAAAAAACCTGATGCGGACGACGATAACCCTCTCGACAGGGGCTGCTCCACGATCCAGGCCCTTCATGAATCTGAAAAAAGTGAATCAGGAACAAAGCGTGACCGCCCTCGCAAGTGCAACCATTTTTTGCTATTCTGGAAGAAACCACGCTTGATTTACTAATCCGGACGGGGCTTTCCTTGGCGCCCGATTCTGATGGGGGATGCGAATGGACAAAATCATTTTCCTGGTAAATCCAAACGCCGGAAACAAAGAACTGATCACAAATGTCGATGCAGTATCCCGGCGCTTTCAAGAGATCGCCGATAAAATCGAGATTTGTCATACTTCCAGGCCGGGGGACAGTGCGAGAATTATCGGTGAACAGGGGGCATGTGCGGATCTCGTAATTGCTGTTGGCGGGGACGGAACCGTTCATGAATGCGTCAATGCGCTGGCAAAGTTAAGGAATCCGCCTTTATTCGCCATGCTGCCCGGCGGCACTTGCAACGACTTCGCCAGAACACTGGGCATCTCCCAGGACTACCGGGAAGCGGTTGAACAGATCATCCATTTAAAAGAGCGGAAAGTCGATATCGGAAAACACGGAGACCGCTATTTTCTCAACTTTTGGGGAATCGGACTCATCACGCAGGTCTCCGAAGAGATCCGCGGTGATTTAAAAGAGAAGTTTGGGCGCCTTTCCTACTATCTCAGCGCCGTGCAAACACTGAATCATCAGGAAGCGTTTAACTGGATATCGAAGCGGATACTGCCGCTTTTAAAGGAAAAGCAACGATGGTGCTGGTTGGAAACGGCTCTTTTATCGGAGGGGTAAATGCTTACTTCCCGCAGAGCAGCGTCACCGACGGCTGGCTCGATGTCCTGATTTTCAAGGAGGTTTCCTTCAGTTCTTTCTGGTCGATGCTCACATCTTACCTGACTTCGGAAGAGCCGGAAGGAAAAGATCTGGTTTATTTTCACGCCAAAAAAGTCCGTGTAAAAACGACTCCCCCATTGAAAGTGGACTGTGACGGCGAAAAAAACAGTTATACCCCTGTAACCCTCTCCATCTTGCCCGGCCATCTGCGGATGGTGGTCGGGGATGACAAGGCCCTGAATGAGCGAAAAGGGTACCAGGATCCGTAAACCGTTAAAAAGACACGTCACTTTTGCTTTGCAACCGGCCACCATTTATTGATCATAATCGGGATAATGGTTCCACCCAACCCAAGCCCGAACGCGATCGCTCCCGAGATCAAAAAGGTTTGCGACGCCGATTGAATCGCGGCAATGTAATTGCTTTCCACCAGTTGTCTCATGGTGTGATAGGCGATCCCCCCGGGCACAAGAGGAATAATCCCGGAAACATTAAAGGCGAGAACCGGCATCCGGTAAATCCGGGCGAGACATTGGCTGATCGCTGTTACCGCAAACGAGGCCACTACCGTGGCAAAAACCTGGGCCAAATGGTTCCGGCTCGATAATCCCATATAAAGCACCCAACCGATCGCCCCGATCAGCCCGCCGGGAACCAACGCTTTTTTAGGAGCATTGAAAAGGATGCCAAAGCCTGCTGAAGCCATGAAACTGACTAAGAACGCAACGATCATTCAACATATCCCTTCCTTTTTCACTGCTTACCAGACGGCAATCACCACTGCAATGCCGGTTCCGATCGCAAACGCGGTTAAAAAAGCTTCAGCTCCCCTCAGCATTCCCGAAGACAAATGGCCTTTCATGAGATCACTGACGGCATCGGTGATCAGCACCCCCGGAACAAAGGGCATGACCGAGCCGATGATAATGCGGTCAACCTCTTTTCCCAATCCGAACAAAACCGCCAGTTTCGCAACCACCCCAATGAGGCAGGACGCCAGAAGTTCGGAGAAAAATCGAACAGAAACAAATCGCTTTGAAAACAAAAAAAGAAAATAACCGAGTCCCCCATCGATAAAAGCCGGCAAAAAATCCTTCCAGCTCCCCTGAAACATCAGGGTAAAACAACCGCTCACCAACGCGGCTGCCGTGATTCTCATACCGGGCGGGTAGGGCGACGAATCCCGTTCCATCTGTTTCAATTTCTCTTTCGCTTCTTCCAATATACAAAATTCCCGGCTCACTTTTCGTGACAGATCGTTAACGAGGGTAACCCTGTGCAAATCGGTCGACCGTTTCGTTATCCGAACCAATTTGGTGTAATCCTCCGCTTGTCCCGGTTTCCTCATCGAAAGGATAATCACCGTTGGAGCCACAAAAACCTCAATCGATTCAATCCCGCCGCTCGATGCCAATCTTGCGATCGTATCTTCCACCCGATAGGTTTCCGCTCCGCTTTCCAGCAGCAACTTTCCCGCCAGCAAACAGATCTCCATCATTTCGCTTATGGAATGAGCGTGTTTCATTCGTAATCCCGCTTTCTCCCCTTTTGGTAGGATCGTTTTTCCGTTTATTGGAATCAAGTAAAGGCTCTTGCCTTGAAAGCAGGAGCCTTTCGCTCTTTTCCCGCATCCGGATCCGTTCCATCACCAACTGGCCTTTTTGACACCGGGAATTTGCCCTTTATAAGCCAATTCACGGAAGCAGATGCGGCAGAGCCCGAACTTGCGCAATACCGAATGCGGTCGTCCGCAACGTTTGCAACGCGTATAGGCGCGAACTTTGAATTTCGGTTGACGCTCGGACTTCACAATCATTGATTTTTTCGCCAACAGATTCCCTCCTTTTTTACGGAAATCAACGTGGTGATCCATCCGTATTTTGGAAAAGCCTTGTTTTATTATGTGATACAACCAAAAAATTAAAAGGAACCCTCTGTAAAAAGGCTCCTTTTAAAATATCCTCGCAGTTCAGCACTTCATCCCGTGCGCTGGGGATGGGCGCTTTCATCGATCACCTGCCATGAACCAGACTCAAAGCATAGCGCTTTTCCCGTTCCAGCAGCCCTTGTTTCACTTTTTCCCATTCCTGATTGGTAATTGAATACAACACGGCGTTTCGGATATATCCATTGTGTAGGATACGTTCATTGCGCAAAATGCCCTCTTTAACGGCACCCAGACGCTCGATCGCCGCTTGAGACCGCAGATTGCGCTCATCGGTCTTCAGCTGAACCCGGATCAATCCCAGTTCTTCAAAGCAAAATTGCAACAGCAAAAACTTGGCTTCGGAATTGACAAACGTTCTCTGATACTCCACTCCGTACCAAGTCGATCCCAGTTCGCAGCATCGTTGCTTTCCGTTCATGTTAAAAAGCCTGGTCGCTCCGGCCAGCTGGTTTGTATCCTTGATGATGACGACAAACGGTAAGGCCGTCTTTTCCAGGCGCAGTCGGATCGCTTCTGCCACCCAGTCTTCCATCTCTTTTTCCGTCCTTATCTCGGTCAGCGTATAGGTCCAGATCGACGGGTCGTTGATTTTGAAAAGCGGCTTTACATGCTCGAATTCCATCGGGACAAGCCGGATTCTTTTCCCTTCCAAAACAGGCGGATTTTCAAAGAGTGTGTCATTCATATTGTACGGCCCCTTCTATTCTTTCAGATAGGTGAATCGAACAATGTCCGAGGATCTCCCCGTCCCACTTCAGTTGCAACTCATCCCCGTTTTTAACTGCTCCCACGCCGGCCGGGGTTCCCGTATAGATGAGATCGCCGGGCCCGATGCCGAAATGGTCGGCGCAAAATGAAATGATTGTATCCAGGTCGAAAATCATGTCGCTGAGGCTGCCGCGCTGAACTTCTTCGCCATTTTTAATCAGGGAGAAAGAGCGGGCTTTGCACACTTCCGTCCCGGGAAATTCCCGAAACTCCGTGATGACGGCAGAGTTGGGAAATCCTTTGGCCAGAAGCCAGGGATGGCCTTTCTTTTTCAATTCGCTCTGTACATCGCGCAAGGTAAAATCGATGCCGAGGGCAAAACGATCCACCACATCCTCCGCTTTCATTCCCGTTTCGTACGGTTTGGCGATCTGAATGACAAACTCTGTTTCATAATGAATTTCCCCGCGGTCACCGGGCAAATCGATCACCTGCCCCCGGGCTTGGATAAGCGCATGAGTCGGTTTGGAAAAAATCATCGGAGATTTGGGAACCTCATTGCCCAGTTCCGCTGCATGCAAAACATAATTGCGGCCAACACAGTAAATATTGCGAATCGATTCCATTACCGGGACCTCTTTTCTTCTGTCATCTTTATTAAAAAAAGCAGGACTTCCCGCTTCATCTATTTTGATCAAGCGGGAAGGGTTTTCACTCAGTGTTGCTTAAAGCGCTTTGACCATTCCGCCGTCAACGAGCAGAGCCTGGCCGGTAATATAGGTATTGGCGAAGGAACCGAGGAAAGCTACGGCCCTGCCGAATTCTTCAGGCAGTCCATACCGGCCGAGCGGGATTTGTCCGCTCATTTCCGCTTTCACTTCGTCAACGGATTTCCCGCTTGCTTCGGCTTTGGCCTGATCCAATTCGGCTACGCGGTCTGTGGCGATCCGTCCGGGAGCAACTGTATTGACCAAAATTTGATCCTTGGCCAGTTCCACCGACAAACTCTTCGTCAGGGCATTTACCCCGGCACGGATCGTATTGGACAAAATCAGCCCCTGGATCGGCTGTTTGATGGAGGTCGAAGTGATCGTAACAATCCTTCCGCCTCCCTTGGCCCGCATATAAGGCAAGCTGGTCCGAATGAGCCGGATCGCGCTGAGCAAATTGAGTTCAAATGCCCCCATCCATGCCTCATCGGCAAAGTCGTCAAACGTCCCTCCCGGAGGACCACCGGCATTGGTCACAAGCACATCCAGACCGTTTCCGGCCTCCGCTGCCGTCTTCACCGCCCGCTCGATATCTTCTTCCCGCGTCACATCCATTTGTACTACAGTCACTTTTTGCCCTGTCGCCAATTCAATTTCCCCCGCCGCCCGCTTCAGTTCTTCCAGGTTGCGGCTCGCGATGGTCACCTTGGCACCTTCCCGCGCAAACTCAAGTGCACTTGCCTTCCCCAGTCCTTTGCTTGCTGCTGTAACCAGAACTGATTTTCCCTTTAATCCCAAATCCATTGCTTCATTCCTCCTTCTCTTTCTAATCATAGAATGAAAAGTTATCTTCCTGCCACTCACTTATTCCCCCGTGCAGGCTTCATGGAGCAAGTCGGCGAGATGGACTGCTTTCATCCGGTTTTCCAAACCGGCCCTCCTGATCCCCAGACGCATCTGCAGCAAACAACCCGGATTGGAAGTGACCAAAATCTCCGCATCGGTTTCTCTGACCGCCTCCATTTTCCGGTCGAGCACCTTCATGGAAGTCTCATATTGGATCAAATTGTAAATACCGGCTGAACCGCAACATTCCCCGGCTCCGCATAGTTCAACCACTTCGGCCCCCGGAAGGGAGTGAAGTAACTTTCGGGGAGCGGAAATAACATTTTGTACATTTCTGAGATGGCAGGAGTCCTGATAGGTAATACGACAGGAAATCTTCTTCTTAAAGGGGAGCGGCCCGCATTCCTCCAACAGCGTACTGAGATCCCGGCACTTTGCGGCAAAGGCCTGCGCTCTTTTCGCCCATTCCGGCTCATCCGACAGCAAGTGGTGATACTCGGCCAGCATTGCTCCGCATCCTCCCGCATTGGTAACCACCCAATCGGCACCGGACCTTTCAAACGCTTCGATGTTGCGTTTGGCCAGCTTCTTGGCCTGACTGATTTTACCTGCATGAGCATGAAGCGCCCCGCAACAGGTTTGACCTTTGGGCAGAATGGTTTCGCATCCGACTGCGGCTAACAATTCGATACTCTTTCGGTTCGTCTCAAAAAAGAGCGAGTCCATGATACAACCCGTAAAAAAAGCAACACGGGCTTTTTTCCCCTTGCGTGGAGCGAGCCTCTCTTTCCTTCCAAAAAAAGAGAGAGGAAAGGGGGCCGCAGGCAACGCCGCAGCAAACTCCCCCAAATGGTATGGCAAGAACCGGCTGAACCCCAAGACTTCAACCAATCTGGCAAACCCCGTCTTTTGGTAAAACCACAGTATCCCACTCAGTGCTTTTAAACGGCCGGGATATGGAAACAACCACTGAAAAATGAGTTTCTCCAACCAGCGGAACAGCGGCGTTTCCGCTTTTTTCTCCTGTTTGGCCCCGTGAATCGCCTGTTTGGCGCCTTCCAAAATTACGCCGTACTTCACTTCCGCCGGACAGGCCACTTCGCAGACACGACAGCCCAGACACAGGTCAATCGGCCCGGCCAGATGCTGCAACACATCGATTTTCCCCTCCGCCGCCGCTTTTACCAAGGCGATCCTGCCGCGGGGTGAGGCTGATTCTTTTTCCAACACCTTGTATGTCGGGCAAACCGGAAGGCAATACCCGCACTTGACACACTTGAATGTCTCATCATGAGGAAGGAGCTTTTGCCATTCATTCACTCGGTCAACACCACCCGCGTTTGACCCGGCTGCGGAAAGATTTTAAACGGATTCAAAATATTGTTCGGATCCCATGCCTGTTTGATGCGGCGCATCATATCCAGACCGGCGGAACCGAGCTCCATCTCCATAAAGGCAGGCTTCATGGTTCCGATGCCGTGCTCTCCCGACAAGGTTCCGCCCAATTCCACCGCGGCTTTGAAAATCTCTGCAACAGCTTCTTCAACCCGCTTCATCTCATCCCGATCCCTGCTGTCGGCAATAATATTGGGATGCAAATTTCCATCTCCCGCATGCCCGAACACGACCAGATGGAGCTGGTACTTTTCCCTGATTTGCCTGAGCCGCTCCAGCATCTCCGGAATTTTGCTGCGCGGCACCGTCGCATCCTCGGAGATTTTCGTCGGTTTTACCTGACTGATTGCCGGAGATACCAGCTTTCTCGCTTTCCAAAGTTCCGCCCGTTCCGCTTCATCCGCGGCCAGCCGCACCTCCCTGGCTGCATATTGCCGGCAAATTTGCGCTGCTTTTCGGATTTCCTCGTCAACCGCCGCCGGGTGCCCGTCCACTTCCAGCAGAAGAATTGCTGCTGCATCAAGCGGCAACCCCGACGGTTGATAGTTTTCCACGGCCCGGATCGAGGCTTGATCCATCATCTCCAGCTTTGCCGGAAGGATGCCGTTTTTCAGGATACCGCTGATGGCCCGCCCGGAATCGACAATCTCATCAAAAATGGCCATCAGCGCTTTACGGGCCGGAGGTTTGGGAATAAGGCGGAGAACCGCTTTGGTAATGATGCCGAGCGTTCCTTCCGAACCGACGATCAAGGAGGTGAGATCATATCCGGTTACATTTTTGACCGTCATCCCTCCGGTGCGGATGATCTCTCCCTGCGGGGTAACCACTTCCAGCCCGATAACATAATGCTTGGTCACCCCGTATTTGAGCCCGTGGGGGCCCCCGGAATTTTCGGCCAGGTTCCCACCGATTGTCGAAACGTTGGAACTGCTGGGGTCGGGCGGGTAGAAGAGCCCTGCTTTCTCCGCTTCCCTTTGCAGTTCTGCCGTCGTAATCCCCGGCTCGACGAAGGCGATTAAATTGTCCCGGTCAATCCTGAGCAATTTATTCATCCGCGTCATCGCCAGGACGATCCCGCCGGCCACGGGAAGAGGGCCGCCGCTGAGGGAAGTCCCTCCTCCCCTCGGCGTCACGGGAATTTGTTCCCGGTTGGCCAGCTTCATAATTTCCGCGATTTCCGTCGCGCTTTGTGGAAAGACGACAACATCCGGAAGATAGGTTCCAAAAGACGCATCAAACGCATAGGTGTAACGCTCATCGAGCGAAAGCAAAACTCGCTCCTCATCCGTGATGCGAATCAGCTCCTTTACAATACTTGGATCCAACCCCATCTCCTCTCCCCTCCTTCCTGCTTCCACCAAACGAAGAACCTGCCGCTTCACCCAGGCCAAAATCCTTCCACACTTGTCATATAATCAGATGTCTATTTAGTAATTTTCTATTAATAAAGCGATAATCCTATCTGTTTTTAATATTTTTTGTCCTCCGCTCAATTAAAATAGAAGTAATTTCCCCATTCGTTACGAATATATATTTGAACAGCATTAAAAGGAGGAAGTTGCATGAACAGGCTGATAAAGCTGATTTTACTCTCCGTTTTTGTAACCGGAACCATTTTCATGACCTCCATTGCCGGCGCTCATGCTGCAACAGGGGCACAAATGAAAGCCTTGTCGGAAAGCCCGAAACAGGTTGTCGCCAAAACGGTTAAGCTGGCTTCTCACGGAAAAACCATCAACAGTGAAAGATTTGGCATCGGTTCAAAAGGAACTTGCATTCAAAAGGTTTGGGGACAGCCTGATCAAGGCTCAGATGAAGCATATCTTTACTACAATGATCGAAAAATATCTTTTCAACTCGAAAACAACCGGGTCACCTGGATTACTTCTTTTGATCAAAGACTGGAGAACATCACGGTCACCGACGTAGAAGAAACAGCCGGAAAACCTGAGCAGGTCGTTTACGGGGAGGACGGGATTTACTTTCAATACAAAGAAGGAAAATATCAACTTGAATTCGTATTTTATTATGATGAAAACAATAAACCCGGAACATTCAAAGAAATTTACGTTCATAAAAAATAAATGATGTTGGCCAAACCGCCCCATTGGAAAACCGGGCGGTTTTTGTCTACGAGAGCCATACTCCGCTTCCGATTTCGATTGCCGTTAACGGAAAAGCCCATTCCCGCAAAATCGGGAACAGGCTTTTGTTTTACGTCCAAATGCGACGGCGAATGTCGAGAAAAGAATAAATGACGCTGCTTGCCAATCGCTCCGGTTCAACATCGAGGGCAATCACTTTCTTATGATTCCATCGTGTGAGCGCCTTTTTCCGTTCGGACATGAGTTCCTCCACGGCAATTTGCCGGTAGACATCCAGTTCATGAATCGGTTCTTTTTGCAAAATCTCGGTCCACTTCGGTTCCTGCATCGAAACAGTCAAAACGAGGTGGCGTTTTTTCGCCAGGGTTACCATGCGGTACAACGAATCGGCAAAAGCAACGTTTGCCGCATCGGTAAACAACGTGACCAAGGTCTGCTTTTTCAGGAAAGGGGCGGCCGCCTCCCATGCAGCCAAGTAATCCGACTCGACATCATCCGGCGCTAAATCATAGACGCCTTCAATGATTTTATTGAGATAGGCCATCCCTTTTCCCGGCGGAATCATCCGCAACATCCGGTTTGAAAAAGCGATCACACTCACTTGCTCCCCCCGGTCCAGGGCAATCGCCGCGTAGCCCAAAGCAGCTTCCAAAGCGCGATCCAAACGGGATTCCCCGTCATTCTGCACCCCCATCAACCGTCCGCAGTCGATAAAAATCGCAACCTGTTGCCCTGTTTCCGGCTGATAGACATTACTGACCAGTTTGCCGCGCCGGGCCGTGCCCATCCAGTTGATTTGGCGCGGATCATCATCCGGACGGTATTCCCGGATATGGGAAAACTCCTGTCCCCGGCCAAAAACCCGCGCAATCGGCTGCCCTTCAGAGGCGGGCATGCTCCGGTAGAATCCCTGTTTTACCCGGCGAACCGGTTCCAAACGGGGATAAACATCGACGGCCAGCCGCGCCGGAATCCGCTCTTCATAATGAAACAACTTCCATTTGCTTTCCATGCGCACATGCAAATCGTGAAAGAAATGCTTTCCCCGGCGATGTGGCCAGACCGTATAAACAATCGCCTGTTCTGTCTCTCTTTTCCACTCGATTTGAAATGTCCGCTGATTGACCGAAAACCCATGGGGGAAATCATCCCGCACCCACATCGTTCCGACCGCGGGAGCTGAAGCATGGAGCGACAGGCGGATCTGATTCTCTTCTCCGAGTTCAAACAGAGCCTTTGCTTCCCGTTCCCCCCCGAACTTCGGCATTTTCCTTAATTGGAGCAATTCGATCGCCACCAGCCCGAGCAGGATTCCGTTTGAAAGGAGGAAAAACAGACCGCCAAGCCCCCACCAAGCACCAAATCCGGTGATCAAAACACTGAAAAAAACCAGCCGCAGAAAGCGGGGGGCCGGGATGACCGCTCTACCTTGGAACCATTGAAGCTTCCATAATTTCTGCCAAAACATCATCCGCTTTCCATCCCTCCAGTTCCCCCTCAGGATATAAAAGGATGCGATGCCTGAGCGCCGGTTTGATCAATCTCTTTACGTCGTCCGGTGTCACAAAGGTCCGTCCGCTCATCGCAGCTTCCGCCTTGCTGAGGGACAGAATGGCTAGGCCCGCACGCGGACTGGCCCCCAGCATCACTTTGGGATGTCGGCGGGTGGCGCGCAACATTTGCAACAAATATTGAACGACCGAAGGATCAACAGATATTTGCTCCAAGTCATTACGTATCGCCAATATCTCTTCCATCCCGACGATCGGTTTCAAGGTTATTTCTTCTCTTCCCCCGATCCGGTGGCCGGCGAGCAACTGCTCCTCCTCCTTTTCCTCCGGATAATCGACAACCAGCTTGACGGCAAAGCGATCCAACTGCGCCTCGGGCAAGGAATACGTACCTTCATATTCAATCGGATTTTGTGTTGCGGCGACAAAAAAGAGTGGAGATAAGGTGTAAGTCTCCCCGTCAATTGTGATTTGTTTTTCTTCCATCGCTTCCAACAGGGCCGATTGCGTTTTCGGCGGTGTACGGTTAATTTCATCAGCAATCAGGATATCGGCAAAAATCGGGCCCTTCCGAAACGTAAACTTTCCCGATTGCATATCATACACTTTGGTTCCGGTCACATCGGAGGGCATCAGATCCGAAGTAAACTGCAGACGGGAACAGGAACAGTCGACGATTCGGGCCAGCGTCCGGACGAGCAACGTTTTTCCGAGTCCCGGAACTCCTTCCAAGAGGACATGTCCCCCGACCAAAAAGCTGGCCCACAGAAAACGGATATTCTCTTCCTGTCCGAGCACAACCTGATTGATGGCTTGCATCGCCTGTTCGCTCACCTTTTGGATGCGGTCAACGTTGATGACGTAACTCCCCACTGCTCAATCTCCTTTCTCAATTTCCGTAATGTCCGACTCCACTCCACAAAAATGTAGGAGGTCAGTTTTCGGTCTGCATCGGCTGCATCCTGAATCAGGCGGGCAATGTTTTCATAGTTTCGACGAAATTCCGATCCCATCGCGACTTCCAGCTGATGCAGCAACTCCGCTTCCGATTCATGCCCCCGCATCCGCAGTTTTTGCAATATCGCCAAATGCAACTGCTCCTTCATAAAAAGCAGTGCTTCCATTCTCAGATTGGAACGGCGATACAATCTGGACATTGCATCAATATATTCCATCGAATCGCGTTTTTCGACCACTTGTTCCATTCGCGGAGAAGCAAATCGTTTTCCGCGGGCAAACAGCCATAAAAGTGTCAGCAAAACGATCTGCACCAGCACAAATCCGCCGTTGATCCCCAATGCGGCCAAAAAAGTGACTGCCGACGGCTCCGGGATCCCTTCATCCTGAATCGGAGGCAGCTCGTCCGTTTCCGTGGAGGGTGCTTCACCTTGTCCCAGCAAGGAGTGACTCGTTTCATCAAACCAAACCGCCTTCTGAAAGGGATTGGATACCATCCACAGCAACAGGGCAATGTGATCGGCCTTATCAATATTTTTATTTGCGATTATCGAGGGGTCCGGGACATAAACAATCCGCCCCTGACCTGACTGTTTATACCCAACCAACAGATGGTTTTGATCATCCTTCAGAACCGGAATAATTCCTTGTCTGGGAGCAATGCACGTGGCACTTTTCCAGCTCAGAAATTGAACTTCGTCCAGCCATTCCTGATGAAATTGCGGTTTTACCCTGACATACTCCTCACCGAATCGGCAGGATTGCCCCGAGAACCGGAAAGCTTTGCTCCAATCCGAATCAGGAGCAGACCATAACACCACCTGGTTTCCCCGGCTCACCCAGTTCAGCAATGCGCGGAGGCGCTCCGGATTCGGTTTATTTGTTTGCGGATTGACAAACATCAACGTATTTCCGGAACCGGAGGGCAGGTTATTTTCGGTTTCCAGCGGTTTCGCCGGAACACCCCGTTCAGACAAAAACTCCGACAATGCTTTTACCCCTGTCGGTTCCGGGTTTTGCGAAGACCAAGGAACTTTTTCCGCGACATTCGACCACTCAAGCCAGATCAGACCGGCGAGGAAGCAGGCAATGATGGCCAAGACGATTCCAATCCCGATTTTATTCTTCCGCATCTTTGTTCCCACTCTCTGCAAACTTCATCGCACCTTCTAAATAGCGCTCATATTCAGCCGGTTCAATCCGCATGTGTCCATACCAGATTTCATCAAACCGCTGGCTCAGCCGGCAAAAAAGAGACGCTTTTTCCGGCCACGTTTGACTGATCTGATCCCGTTGTTCCCCATTGGTCTGACCGGGGAGTTCTTCCAATTTCCGCCGTTTATATGTATAAAACAACACATAATGATATAACGCGCGAACAGCGAAACGGTAATCGCCCAGACCGGAATAACGCTCTGCTTTTTCAAGCCAAGGGATCTCCTGTTCCGGAGTTTCTTCATGGACCGGTCCTTTTTTCACCCGCTTCATCCAATAGCGGAGCAAAATCCATCCAATACCGAGAACCAGACAACAGAGGAAGAGAATGAAAATTCCCAGCATCGTGTCTTCCAGCAAAGACGAATTCATCCAGCCGGGAAGGTGAAATTGCGGCAAAGTCGTGGTTTGCCTGCCGTATTCGGGCTTTGCCAAAATCTCTTCCAATTGCCGGTGGGCCTTCTCAAAATCTGCAGCGATAAACACTCACCCCCATCAAAGGTGATGCAAAATGTCATGCCCTTCTTTCTTGATTCGTTCATTCACAAAAACCAATGCCAGATAAATCGGGATCACCGGATAAAGGAAGGGCGCGATGAGCAATTGATATCCGTACACAACGGTCAAAAGCAGCCAGTCTGGCGATGACACAACGGCCACTCCGTACAGTTCCGCGGGCACGAGATAAGGAATGGAGAGGATGAAGGAAAGAATAAATATATGCAAGGCGATCATCCCCGCTGAGCCTTTTGTCAAAGACCAACTCCGCTTCAGGGACCCCAGGACCGTCCCTCCCTCTTCATGGATCACCGGGATGACAAAAGAAAATTTGGCAAAGAAATAAAGCCCCGGCACGCAAATGGCCAGGAAAGAAACAAAAGAAGCGGCTAAGACCGAAAAATCCGCATCCGCGCCGGATTGTGTCAAAACAGCAATCGGAACACCGATGATCCCGATGATCACCAAAAAAAGGGCAAAATAGAACAAACATAAAATCAGCTGGGCAAGCCACACTTTTCGACCGTTTCGCCAGGCGGCGCGAAACAAAAATCGGAGGCCAGCTTCCCCGCTTTGAACTGACTGATATATTGCATTTTGCAAAAATGGGTAAAGAAAAAGGAGAAAAACCAATATTTCGGCAACTTCAACGCCGATCATTTCCATTGCCGATACTGCGCTTGGAGAAACCATCTGTTTCACATCCATCCAGTTAAACCACAGGGCAAACGGCAGATTCCCCAAAAATGACAACAACCAGTACGGTTTCAGATGACGGCGCAGTATGCGGAATGCGCCATCCAACAGCTCCCGCTTCCCATATGGAGCATGGTATGAACGTTCCTTCACTGCCTCACCTCCCAACGAAAACATTATAACTGAATTCATTGCCTAAAGGTTGTGTCATACTGGAAAATTCTTTAACAGGATTGACAAAATACGCATGCTTATTTACAATTACTTTATCGCTTAAAAGCGTATAAGCTTAAAAGCAATAAAGAAAACCGTATATTTTCTCATCTGCAAGAAAAAAGTAGCCGTCAGTACGTACAGCAAACAGAGACCGGGTGGGTTGGTGCAAACCCGGGTGCCCTGCCGGTGAATTACAACTTGCCGTCAAAGATGAGGCAACCATAAAAGTGGGCAAATCAGGCGATTTGTCAAATAGGGTGGTACCGCGGAGCTTTCGTCCCTATGGTGACGGAGCTTTTTTTATTTTGTAAAGGAGTGAATGCCATGAGTTTTGTCTCACTGCAAACGAAGAAAATCCCGCCTCACCTGAAACGTTATATCGCCCGGCAAAAATATGAACGCTATACTCCGATCGATCAGGCCGTTTGGCGATATGTAATGAGGCAAAACGTTCATTTCTTCAAGGAGCGGGCTCATGCCGCATACCAGGACGGATTGGCGAAAACAGGCATTTTAATCGAACGGATTCCGCGCATTGAAGAAATGGATCAATGCCTGTCCCCGTTTGGCTGGGGCGCTGTCCCGATTGACGGCTTGATTCCCGGGGTGGCCTTTTTTGAATTTCAGGCGAACGGCTTATTGCCCATCGCCACCGACATTCGCACATTGGGGCATATCGCCTATACGCCTGCTCCGGACATTATTCATGAGGCAGCCGGACATGCACCCATTCTCAGCGATGAGACCTATGCCCGTTATGTGAAAACATTTGGGAAAATCGGTGCCAAAGCGTTGGCCAGCAGGGAAGAAAACGAGGTTTTTCAGGCAACGAGACGGTTAACCCAGGTAATGGAAAATCCTGAATCCACTCCCGATGATATCAGGAAAGCCGAACAGGAACTGCAGGAAAAACGGGCCGCCGCCACAACCGTATCAGAAGCAACGCTCATTTCCCGCTTGTACTGGTGGACAGTGGAATACGGTTTGATCGGTGATTGCGACAATCCCAAAATTTACGGCGCAGGCCTTCTCTCGTCGATCGGCGAAGGGCAGCATTGCCTTTCCGATCAGGTCAGAAAACTTCCGTTTGATTTGGAAACATGCATCGCGACGGACTATGATGTCACCAGACCGCAGCCGCAGCTGTTCGTCTGCCGGGATTTTGAGCAACTGATTGATGCGGTGGAAACATTCTCGGCGCGCATGGCTTTTCGCACAGGCGGAACGGAAGGACTGCAAAAAGCGATCGCTTCCGGCGATGTGGCAACGGTGGAGTACAACACCGGTTTACAAGTGAGCGGCGTGTTTACACACATGATCCGGGACGACAGAGGAGAAGCGGTTTACATGAAAACGACAGGACCGACCGCTCTCGCCTTTCATGGGAACGAATTACCCCGTCAGGGTACGAAACGCCATGCTTCCGGATTCGGTGCGCCGATCGGAAGAGTAGTGAAGCAAAATGGAAGCGGGGAGCCGGGAAGTACCATCGACTGGCACTGGGAAAGCGGTCTCCGGGTAACCGGCAGAGTATCAGACAGGATCGAAGAACATTCCCATCCGCTTTTGCTCACCCTGACCGACTGCACAGTCACTTACAGAGGCGAGACGCTTTTTCATCCCGATTGGGGCGAATACGATCTCGTAATTGGCCGGGAGATTGTGTCCGTGTTTGCCGGAGCTGCTGATCCTGGAAAATACTATGCCGATGAAGCAGAGCCGAAGCTGGATGAGGAACCGGTTCCTTCCTATTCTACCCTGGATCACTTATACCAGGCGGTGCGTGAAATCCGCGAAGGCAAAACATCGGTTGAGGCGTTGCCCTCAATTGCCCGAACCCTGGATGATATCTGCCCCGGCGATTGGCTCCTCCGCCTCGAAATCCTTGAAATTTGCAGGGATAAAGGAATTTACCGCCTTCTCGCCGACCGGATCCAACATGAACTGGAACAGTTGGGGCAGGATGACCCATCTCTCCATTCCCTGATCACCAACGGAATGCGTTTGTTAAACCGGGGAAACAGTTAAGAAAATCGTGCGGAGAAAAGAAAAGACCAGATCGCGGCAAAATGATTGCCTTCCGATCTGGTCTTTTCAATTTAACGGGGCAAAATGGCTTCAAAGGCAGCGCGATCCAACCGCTTCATCAGAGCAATCGCAAATGCTTTAGCCGCTTCGATATCCTCTTTGTCCACAACTGCTGCATGAGAGTGGATATAGCGGGCGCAGATGCCGATCGCTGCCGAGGGAATCCCGATGCCCGTCTGATGCGCCCTGCCCGCGTCTGTACCACCTTGGGAGACGAAAAACTGGTATGGAATATTTTCCGATTCCGCCGTATCGAGCAAAAAGTCCCTCATCCCGGGAAGCGTGATCATGGAACGGTCGTAAAGCCGAATAACCACTCCTTTTCCAATCTTGCCAAAGCCGTCATTCACGCCCGGAATATCGCCGGCCGGTCCGGAATCGACTGCAAAGAAGATATCGGGGTCAATCAACGTGGCTGCTGTTCCTGCGCCGCGCAAACCGACTTCTTCCTGCACTGTGGCCCCGGCATAGATCACGTTCGGATGATGATTATGTTTCAAGCCGTCCAGCAGCTCCAGGACAAGGCCACAGCCGAACCGGTTATCCCAGGCCTTGCTCAGCAAGCGTTTCCCACCTTCCATTTCCACGAACGGGAAATGAGGAACGGCAACATCCCCGGGGCGAATCCCCCATTCTCTCACTTCTTCTTCGCTTTCCGCTCCGATATCGATAAACATTTGCCCGATTTCCACCGGCTTCCGTCTTCGCTCCTCGCTCAAAAGATGAGGCGGAATGGAGCCGATGATCCCCGGAATGCGCTTGCCGGAGCGGTTGATCACGTCAACGCGCTGGGCCAACATCACCTGGGACCACCAACCGCCGAGGGGTTGAAACTTCAGAAATCCTTCGCTGGTGATTTTGGTCACCATGAAGGCAACCTCATCCATATGACTGGCGACCATTACCTTGGGGCCGTTTGGATCACCTTTTTTCACCCCGAAAAGGCCGCCCAGCCGGTCCTGGATGATCTCTCCCGTATATTCGGATATGTATGAACGCATGATTTTTCTCACTTCATGCTCAAACCCCGGCGCACCGGGAGTCTGCGTTAACTTTTCAAAACGTTCCCATTGAATCGTTGCCATCCTTTACTCCTCCAACTCTATCGTTGATTCTGCCATCTCTTTCTTCCAACTTTTTCTTCCATTCCTGATAACGGCGATGAACGGTCGCACGGGACACATCATAGCCAAATCCTTTTAGTGTGGCAGCAATCTCTTCAAACGTCAGTTTCTTTTCTTTCAGGGCCACAATTTGCTCCATCGGCACTTCTTTTTTCTCTCTTCCTCCCATCCCCTGGTTTTTCAGATTTTTGGCCGGATTAAATCCTTTTTCCCGAATGGCCCGCCGCATGCCCCAGCTGATTTTCTGGTTCATCATTTTGCGCTGCAATTCTTCAACTTTGGCGATGATCGAGAGAACGGTCGATTCGCCGGCATCGAGTTCCAGTTCCCCTCCCTGTTGTTTGCAGAAGATGCGTACATTGTGACGGGACAACTGGTGAATGATCGCCAGCTTGGCTTCTCCGCGGCCGAGCCTTGTATCATCCTGAACCAGAAGCGCCTGAATTTTCTCTTTTTTGACCGCCTCCAGCATTTCATACAGCCCCCGGCGATCAAGGTCAAATCCGCTGTGCTGTTCCGCGATGGTCTGAACAGTCTCCATGTTTAATTCCCGCGCCCATTCCGATAACTCCTCGATTTGCCTTTCCAGGCTTGTTTCCTGTTCCTCTTTTTTGGTGCTGACCCTCGCATAGATCAAAGCTTTCATAAAGTAAAAACCATCATCCTCTCAAGTTCTTGCACAAAAACAGAGATTTGGGTAAAGTGTCTTAGAAGGAGTGATTCGAAATGATCGATCAACAACTGATCCAGCGCATTAATGAGCTGGCCCGCAAGAAAAAAGCAGAAGGACTGACAAACCAGGAAAAGCAGGAACAAGCCAGATTATATCAAGTCTACCTGAAAGCGATCCGCGGACAGGTCAAACAGCAGTTATCGCAAATCCGTTTCGTGGATAAGCAATGAAGCACATCATATCCATTATATAGCACGCATGATCATCATACAAATCCACCTCGTTTTTGACGGTGGATTGGCAAAAGGAGTGGAAATATTGAAACATTGGCTCGGGCCCCTGTGTTTATCGGCTGCCGCTGCCATTTGGGGAGGGATGTATGTGGTCAGCAAGGTGGTTTTGGCCTGCATTCCCTCGTGGATTTTACTGGAATGGCGATTTGTGATCGCCCTGTTCATCCTCGGGCTATGGGCTCTCCGCAAACGGGAATGGCGGGTAAAACCCGGGGATCTTTGGCTGTTTGCGCTGATCGGGCTCGTCGGCTATACAGGTTCAATCGGACTGCAGTTCATCGGCACTCACCTGTCAGGTGCGGCGATGGGATCATTGATCACCTCCGCTTCCCCTGCCCTCATCTCCCTGTTCGCATGGTGGATCTTGAAAGAAAAATTGAACTTATCCAAAACAAGTGCCCTTCTCCTCGCGACGATCGGGGTGCTGATCGTCAGCGACCTGACCGGGCTCACCGCTTCATCCCCTTCCTTTGCAGGAAATCTCGCTCTGATCGGCGCAGCGCTGACCTGGGCGCTTTACACCGTTTTATCCCGACTCAAAACCGTCACCTACACCTCTTTGACCGTTACCTTCTGGGCAAACACATTCGGGGTGATATTTACCGCACCGTTCTTCGTCTGGGAATACCGGAACCATCCGTTTACCGTTCCCCACAGTCTCTGGATCTGGATCGGCATTCTCTACATTGGCATCATCTCGACTGCTCTCGCCTTTTATCTCTGGAACAAAGGATTTGAATATGTGGATGCTGCCACCGGCTCGCTCTTTTTCTTCATCCAACCGATTGTCGGCAGTTTGCTGGGGGCATTCACCCTAGGGGAAAAACTCTCATGGAACTTCTATCTGGGGGCACTGCTCATCGCTGGCGGCATTTATCTGTCTGCACTGAAAAAATCGGATAAGCGTCACAGCCTGTCAAAAATGATGTAAAAAATCGTAGCAACTTCTCTTTTATTTTTGTTTTTTCAAAGGTTTCAATACAGTAAGATATAAAAAACATATTTCTACTAAAAACAATCCAGCGAAGGTGATACAGATGGATCTCACCCGGCCCTATCGCGTGGAAAAGGGGCAATACTATATCAGCACTGACCGGAAACGGTTGGATCTTTCTGTTATACAGCAATTTCTCAATCATCAATCCTACTGGGCGCAAAACCGCACACTGGAACAGATCAAACGTACCATAAACCACTCTCTCTGTTTTGGGCTCTATACAACAGACGGCAATCAGGCAGGATTCGGTGTGGTCACCGACTATACAACTTTTGGCTACCTGGCGGATGTTTTTATTCTCCCGGAACACCGCAAACAGGGTCTGTCAAAATGGCTGCTTGAAACCATCCTCAATTGCCCCTGTTTGGCAGATATTCATCAATTTACGTTATATACAAGAGATGCGCACGGCCTGTACGCCCAATTCGGCTTTAAACGCCTGGAAGACCCGGAACGTTTCGACAAATTCATGGAATTGTTTCTTGCTCACAAGAAATTTCCGCAAACCAAAAAATCGAGGACCCTATGACGTCCTCGATTGCATTCCTGCCTTTCTCTTATTCCCCCAGCTCCTGCACCAGACGTTGGAATGTATGAAATGCCGGTTTCGGCGTGTAATCATCCCGCATAATGCCAAATTGATGAAAGAGATCATCCTTGGAACTGTCCGCATCCCGCAGGCCGAAGAGCTTATAATGAGTAATATTGAGTTCATGGCGCAATTGATAAACGGTGCGGATGATCAGCTCAAGCACTTCAGCCTGCCTTTCGTAAGTTCGGTCATGGCCGGTAAAGGGATTTTTGCCGGTGGGCCATCCGTTTTCAGCGATGTGGATCGGGATGGTGTCGGGAATTCCGGCTGTTCTGAGATTCACTTCGCGCAAACGACGCAGCAAGCGCTCTACTGAACCGGGAATCTCATCTGCGGAGAGTGGCTCTTCAAATACATCGACATAAAAATTATGGGCGACATAATCCAATGAATCTGTAAATGTCTCCCCTCCGATCCTGGCCAACTTCTCCCAGAAATCAGCAGCCGTTTTTGGGCCGTTGTCCGGTACGGAGCCAAAACCAATCTTCACTCCCACATTGGCTTTTTGTGTTTCTTCCTTTGCCGCAATAACCCCCTGCACCAACATTTGCACAATATTCGGATTTGCTCCGTCCATGAAGGTCAAATTGGGTTCATTGGTAATTTGCAGCGAAGCGATCTCGGAACCGTACTGTCTGATGATTTTCCGGATCAGCCCGAGCCAGCGCTCCATCTCTATGTCCGGAGCCAAAGAACCTACCGTCAAGTCTCCGATCAATCCCGACCGTACATATTTATCCACAATGGATAAAAGTTTCTCATCCGTGTCAGCCGGTCCTGTATAAACGAGATACATTCTGGGCAACAGTGATTTTGCCTTTCCCCGAAGACGTTTTAACGCAAGTTGAATCTGCTCATAGTCGTCCTCAGGCCCGACAGCCAAGCCGGCGGGCGTGCCGGCCACACCAAGCGGATAAATTCCGAACTTCAACCCTGGTAAATGCATTGAAAATCTCTCCTTCTCACTTGAAATTTGCCCCACATGGAACAACCTGCTCTATTGTGGTAAACTAAGAAATCATTCCTTATTTCTCATCTGCACAAACAGTAAACATAAATTAACCTTTAACCCTTGATCAGTGCGATAAATCCCATAAAAAATAAATAATTATTTACCATCTGATCAACTCAATCATAAATTATCGTTGACTGATTGTCAACAGAGTCAGAGGAAAGGAAGTTGAGCGGTGCCTGCCAAAACCGAACAACTCGCAGCTAATATTATTCAGCTTCTTCCTTTGCTTCAGGACAAGCTGTTCAAACCTGCATTGCAGAATGCATCAAATCTTAAAAAACAGTCCGATTTAACCCATCTGCAATTTCACATTTTGGAGGAACTGTTCCCGATTGAAGACGGAATTTCGATGACCCGATTGGCCAAAAACATCAATATTTCCAAACAGCAATTAACCCCGTTGGTCAATAAGCTCGAGGAAAAGGAATATCTCATCAAAAGGCAGGATGTCAGCGACAGGCGATATGTCAAGCTCATGTTGACTGAAAAAGGAAAAAACCTGGTGAAAACGCGGTGGGAAGATATACATTCTTTGCTGATCAACCGGATCAATCAACTTGGTGAAGATGAAAGGATTGATCTGGACTACGCAATCCACAAGCTTCTTCGCATCCTTCAAAAAATGGAGTAATCCGGCATGATCAAGAAAATTACCCCACCTGATGCTGGCGGGGTAAACAATCATTTATCAAACGGAAAGCAATCAGCGGGGATTCCTGTCAATTATTTTCATCAAGGATCTCCACATATCCGTTGGTTCCATCCACACGGACATACTGACCATCCTTCAGAATCCGGGTCGCATTTTCCACACTGACAACGGCGGGAATGCCGTATTCCCGGGCCACGACGGAACCGTGGGTCATCATGCCCCCGACTTCCGTCACAAGTGCCTTGGCCGAATGGAACAAGGGCGTCCAACCGGGATCTGTGTAGGGAGCGACCAAGATGTCTCCTTTGTTCAGTTTTCCTTCTTCCAATCTGCGAACAACCTTGACATAGCCTTCCGCAACACCCGCGGAAGCAGGAATGCCGACCAAAGCCCCAGGCGGTGCCTGCTCGTTGCGGATGACCGCTGAAAATGTTTCCCCTTCACTGGTGATGACGAACGGAGGAGTCAGTTTTCGGTAAATCTCTTCCGATGCCTTGCGGGAACGGATCCGTTCATGAACTTCATCCTTTTTCAGGCGGTCTTCCAGCAAGGCGATCAATTCGTCCAGCCGCAAATAATAAACGTCCTCTTTCTGCTCAAACACCCCTTTTTTCACAAGGGTTTGGGCTTCTTCCAAAATGGTTTCCCGATAAAGAGAGAAATAACGAATCATGATATATTTGGGCAGTTCACGGATGCCCACTGTATTTCGGTAAAGAGAGATGAGCCGGGACATTTTTTTCGCTTTCCTGTTGCCGCAGCGCTCCTTCACCCGTTTAAGCAAGTCCTGAATCGCTTCATGGGCTTCCCGTTCTCCGTTTTTAAATTTTTCCCGGTGCTCTCCGGGGGCATTGCTTCTCATATGGCTGAGAATGGACGGGACGAGCATGGTGGGCGCTTCCCTGTAACGAACCCGTGTAATGTCGATTTCTCCGGGAGCCCTCATGCCGAATCTTTCCATGAACCGCTCCAATTCCGCCCGGAATGCGTCACCGCCTTCCACCCGGCTCAACCCCTCGTAAAACGTGCGGTCTTCTGCCTGTTCCAGGTACCGGACGACTTCGGGATAAGGTCTGGCCGCATCTGCCAAATCCCCGATCGCCAGCCCCATTTCGCTGGTGATGTTTCCGGGTGGAGACTTTTGAATGGAGGGGCTCAATTCTTCTCCCAGCCATTTTTTCAGTTTTCTATTGATGACCGGCAAGGCAATGAATCCGGCATAGGTGTAGGCCAAGGGATCGACGATCGTCTCAAAAACGGCTTGATCGCGGATCAACCGAATCCGTTCCGATCCGGTGCGTTGGGACAATGCCTGTCTGAACCGGGCCAAATCCTGTTCATATGTGGCAAAGGCCTTTTTCAGCGCGAGTTGCGGATCTTCCCAATACCAAATCTGGATCAACCGGGGAATGATCTTCCGGTACAGGCCCAACATCAATTTCAATGTACCGAATGCTTTTCGCATCCCGCCCCGCTTTGGTGCCAGCTTTTGAAAATCTTCGCTTTGGATCACTTTTTTCAGCGCCACCAGGTTATCATCGGCAACCGTGCTTTTGAGAATCTTTCGTTGAACCGGCTTCAGGAACAGGAAACCGGAACAATTCCAGTAAAGACGCCCGCCCACCTCAGGAAACTGAGAGGTGACATCATCAAGGGAAATGAGCGATTGAAAAACCGAGATCCCGAGCGGCTTCATATAATCGGTCATCATTTGCGAATGGCCAACCGAAAGATAGACGCAATATTCGCCATTCTTTGACGGAGGGACCGGATAGAGGGAAGTAATCGGGCGGCTTTGGAGAATATAGAGTTCATCGCCCTTCAAACACCACTCGATATCCTGCTCGGAACCGTAATGATTTTCGATTCTTCGTCCCAGTTCCGCCAACTCCAAGATTTTGTGGTCCGGGAGCACTTGTTCCTGGCGAAGTTCAGGCGGCAGTTCACGGATTTCCGTTCCGCCCTCCTGAACCGGAAAAACCCCTTTTTCTTTTTTGGCAATCTGTTTTTGGATAATCTCATAGTCCCGGACTTTGTACAAATCTGCCGTCACAATGCCGGAAACGAGCGCCTCTCCCAAACCAAATCCGGCATCGATGGAAACGGTGCGCCGATGTCCGGTGACTGGGTCTGCCGTAAACATAATGCCGGATGCTTCCGGAAAAACCATCTGCTGAACGACGACGGACAGGAAGACGGAGCGATGGTCAAATCCGTTATTGGCCCGGTAAGTGATGGCCCGATCGGTAAACAGGGACGCCCAGCATTTTTTGACGGCGTCGAGGAGTGCTTCTTCCCCTTTTACATTCAGATATGTTTCCTGCTGCCCGGCAAATGAGGCAGTTGGGAGGTCCTCGACGGTCGCACTGGAGCGGACGGCATAAGCGTGCTCTTTGCCCAGCGCCTCCCAAGCTCCGACGATTGCCGATTGTATTTCCTCCGTTAACGGAAGCTCAAGCAGGTGGTTGCGGATTCTCTCCCCCCACATGCGGATCTCATCAAGCTGTTCCGGTTTTAAGCGATTTAACGCGTCCAGCCATTCATCCAACTCCCCGCTTTTGGCGATAAACTGGCGATAGGCCTCTGTTGTGACGCTTTGGCCATTTCCCCCAGATTCGCACCCTTTCCGCCGACCATCGGCAAACAGTGGCGATCGATCTCATCAAAGCGAAGAACATAGCTCATCACTATTCACGTCCCCAATCTGTATGGTTATATTCACCCAAATCACTCAGCCTGGCTGTTCAAGCCTTTTCGCTGGTTCGGTAAACGCCGTATTTGAGGATATCGAGCATCTGTTTGTAATCATTAAACAACTCTTCCCATTGATCGAGGCCCTTCCCGGGCTGTTCCAAAGCCTGTTTCACCAGTTGCTGGGCAATGGCATTCAAGCTTAAAAAGATCAGGTAAATCGCTTTTTCCACATCCAGATCCTCGCGGAATTTCGAGCAATCGACTCCCTCCATCAGAAACGGCATGGCAATCTTTTGGAAATAAGCGATGCTTTGCTCCGCCTCGCGCGGGAACTTTGCCAAAATCTCGTTGTAAGCCGAAAGCAAAAAAGAGTAAAGAAGCGGTTGTTGCAAAAAATAACGATACTTGATTTCTCCCAGATACAGGATCCGGTCGAAAATGTCATCCGGCCAGTCCGCTGATGCCGGAACCACCTCCTTCATTTGACTGATATACTGCTGCACACAATGGTCAAAGGTAGCCAGGAAAAGATGTTTCTTGCTGCCAAAGTAGTGAAACAGCAGTCCTTTGGAAATGTCGGCTTCCTGGATGATCCGATTGGTTGATGCATTTTCATAACCGCGTTCCGCAAATTCGCGAATCGCCGCCTGAAGAATTTTTTCTCTTTTCTCTGCAGGAATCTGCTGGTAAAGATCATTCAATTTCGTATATCCCCTCCATTGACCACTTGGTCAACACGATTGATAAATCCATTTTAATTCCCATCGACCACTTGGTCAATAGGATAATTTGAGTGTTGCAGGAAAATCGGACACCGACATCGTAGTAATGAAATGGAACGAAATAAATGGAGGGATTGACATGGCCAAAGTGTTGATTCTGTCCGGCGATGCGGTCGAAGCGCTGGAGATCTTTTACCCCTATTACAGGCTGCTTGAGGAAGGACATGAAGTCACGATTGCCGCTCCGACCAAAAAGAAATTGCAAACGGTGGTCCATGATTTTGAACCGGGGATGGATACATTCACGGAAAAATTAGCATACGGTCTGGATGCGCATGCCTCCTTCTCCGAAATTAACCCGGCTGAGTATGACGGTCTTGTCATCCCTGGCGGAAGAGCGCCTGAATATATCCGGCTCGAAAAGGAAGTACCGGCCATCGTGCAACATTTTTTTGAAACAAATAAACCTGTTGCGGCTATTTGCCATGCTGCGCTCGTGTTCAGCGTCGTTCCGGATAGCGTGCGCGGACGCCAGTTGACCGCCTATACCACTTGCCGTCCTGAAGTTGAAAGTGCAGGCGGACAATATATAAAGGAACCATTACATGTTGAAGGAAATTTGGTCTCCGCCCATGCATGGCCTGATCTTCCCGGATTCATGAGGGAATTTCTGAAGAAGTTGCCATAGACATCCTTGCGGAAAAACCTGATTTTAACCTCGAATCAGGTTTTTCGCATTTATTTCATTGTTTTGTGATCATTTTCCCGGATCGCTTCGTCTAATACGCTGTTTTCCGACCGGCAGAAACGGGGTTGGCGGATGAGCTGCGGGCAATCCATTTGTTGGATGAAAGACGGCACCGATCGGCTGACTTGTTTTTTTCATTTCGGATAAATTCATCCTGTTGTTGTATTTCTTATAAGAGAAAAATCTTTGTTTGTGAAGCAAACCTTTTTATAAATAAATATTTAATCTCCCGAATTAGTGGCAAACCGAAGGAAAGTTTGAAATAATAGAAGGAAGAATAACTTACTTTAAGGAGAGTGCTAGCATGAGCTTACATAAGGAATGGATTCAATTTCAAGATGGTGATCAAACGTACCGACTGTACACCGCCAGGCCGGCACTGGCTGAAGGCCCGCTCCCGGCGATCATCGTCATTCAGGAAATATGGGGGACTGATGAACACATCCTGGACGTGACTGAGCGTTTTGCTAAAGCAGGTTATTTGGCCGTTTCCCCCGATTTGTTTGCCGAAAATGGACAACGTCCGCCTTCGATGACAAATGAGCGCATCACAAAGGTGAAACAGTTTCTGAATACAATTCCGCCAACGGCCTGGCACAGTCCGGAAAAGCGTGAAGCGGAGTTGAAAAAACTGCCCGAAGCGGTACGCAGCGAAATTGACGAGACGTTTCAAAATGTGTTTGGCAGCCTGGAAAAATTCCCGAAATTCATTGCTCAATTAAAAGCGACGGTTCGGTTCCTTTCTTCCGGGGAATACCGTCTCGTCAAAAAAATCGGATCCGTCGGCTTCTGCATGGGGGGTGCCCTTTCCGCTCTTTTGGCAACGGAAGTTCCGGATTTGGGCGGGGCAGTCATTTTTTACGGCCGCTTTCCGGATGAAGAAAGGATTGCCAAAATTGAATGTCCGGTCATCGGCTTTTTCGGCGAACTGGATGAGAGCATTAATGCCGGTCTGCCACAGTTTGTGGAAAACATGAAAAAAGCGGAGAAATCATTTAACTATAAAGTTTATCCGGGGGCACAACACGCTTTTTTCAATGATACACGCCCCTCTTACCACGCGGATGCCGCCCGCGATGCCTTTGCAAAAACCCTCTCGTTTTTCAATGACGTGCTCGGTCAATAAATTATTCATCCGGCCTGAGATCATTACCAATCCCAGTCCGGATGCCTTCCCACTCCTTAATCCCGTTCCCGGCTCAGATACTCGCTCGGATAAGGCTCTCCTTCGGGGTGGTGGTTTTTAAATTGGCTCAACCTCCCGTTTTTATGCTCCCCCTTTTGCACCTTTGCCGTTTGCGGATGGTTATTCTCTCCTCTTTTGCCCTGTTTGTTTTCACTCATCGCTAAATCCTCCTTTACTCAGTAATCGACCTCATTTGCTTTCACTGCCGATTCATTTTCATACCACGGATTGATATGCACCAATACTTCCTGCACGTCATCAAAACGCTCCATCACATTCTTTTTGATGGCACGGGAGATATCGTGCCCTTCCTGAACCGTCATCTCTCCCGGAACGCCGACACGCACATCCACGAGAATATAATGCCCGTGTTCCCGGGCCCGGATCCGGTCAATGCGCTTCACTCCCGGCACGGCGGATATGATCGCGGCAAATTGATCCAATTTTTCCTGGGCCACATTGCGCTCCATCAGGATATCGACCGCTTCCCTCCCCATATGGATGGCCACTTTGAGGATCAACAGAGAAACCACAATACTGGCGAGCGGGTCCCCGTATTCCAGATAGGGAATGCGGGCTTGGCGTCCCAAAAGAGCAAGGCCGATCCCGATCGCCGCAGCCAGAGAGGAATAGACATCTGACAGATGATCATAGGCGGTGGCGATTAATCCTTTGCTGTTTACTTTCCTGCCGATCCGGATGGTGTAAATATATAAGACCAGTTTAAACAGCAATGAAAAAACGGTCGCAATCAACGAGATGGCATGAGCTTTTGGCGGAGGCAGGAACAACGCTTCGATCGACTGATAAATCATCCAGATGGCAGCCAGAAAAAGAATCACCGCCACGATCCCCGAAGCAATCACCTCCGCCTTTCCATGTCCGTAAGGATGTTCACGATCGGCCGGCATGGTTGACACGCGCATGGAACCCAGCGTGGCAGCGGAAGCGACCACATCCGAAGCATTGTGAGCTCCGTCGGCGACTAGCGAGGGACTGCGATACAACCAACCGACCATAAATTTAACCAACGTGAGAAGAATATTGCTGACCAGGCTGACCCATGCGACAGCCATGGGAGATCTCATTCGCTTGTTCACATCATTCACCCATTTATACTCTTTACTTCTTCGCAAAAATTAAACAAAAAATCCCGGTCTCCGGTCGGGGACAATGTTTTCCGACTCCCGACGGAAAGAAAAAAGAGCGGCTCCGTGTCCGCTCTCCCGTTTATTGAAAAAATACTTGGTTGAAGCTTCTCTGTGTAAAGTTGTAAATCCGCCCGCCTTTCCGGTCAAGGAGCTGATTGGATGCGCCCTTCAATCTCCGCATGGAAAGGTTGCGGCAATTGTTTGATATATTGAATCAGAGCATCCAAATCAGTTGGTCCGATCACGACATTTTTCCCGCCGGTGAAAACCGTAAATCTGTCTCCCCCGCTTGCCAGAAAATTGTTGGTCGTGACGGTGTAGGTCTGGTTCAAATCGATCGGTGTACCGTCCGCTCCCGTCATGGAAACGATCCGGTCATCAGCCGGGCGGCTGGGATCCCAACGGTATTTCAAACCGGATATCTGCAACATATGGACGCGGTCGGGATCCTGGAATTGTTGATTGAGCAGTTGCTTGATCTGTTCTCCGGTCAATTCCATTTTCTCCAATTGGTTTCCGAAAGGCTGTGTTGTGTACAAATCGCCCCATGTCACATCCCCGGCAGGCAAATCTGCACGAATCCCCCCCGGGTTCATAAAGGCAAAGTCGGTATTCATGGCCGAACGTTGCGCATCGGCAATCAAGTTGCCCAGCGCCGACTCCCCTGCCTCATTTTGCGTCCGTGTGATGGCGGCAGCTGTCTTCCTGATCACCTGGTTGATCAGCGGACCCACTTTTTTCTCCGCCTCCGCTACCATTTTGGCTACCTGAGGATCGGGTTTGATTCTCTCCTGGTACGTAGTAACGATTTCCCCATGTTTGCTTGTCACATCTTTACTGCGGCGATCAATCGTCAAATCCACATCAGAAAAAGCAGTCCCATAACTGTAAGCTTGTACAATTAATTTTCCGGCAACGGTTCCGTTCAGATAAGTGTGGGTATGACCGGCAAAGATCACATCCACTTCCGGATCGATTTTCCGGGCAATATCTGCAATCGGCCCTTCAATCTTTCCTGTATCCCGGTTTTGATTTCCGCCTTCATGAGCCAGGACGATGATGGTATGAACTCCTTTTTGCTTCAAAACTTTTACCCAGCGATTGACAGCGGTCGCTTCATCGATAAATTCCACATCTTTGACGTGATCCGAAATGACGATCGAGGGAGTCGTCCTGGACACCACCCCGATAAAACCAATCGGTATTCCTTTGACACGTTTGATGGTGTATGGAGGAAGAATGGGTTGATGTGTCTGTTTATCCAAAACATTTGCACAGGTGTAAGGAAAGGAAGCCCCTTCAAAATCCCCGGTTTTCTCATGGTATCCCCCGTAGATCAGCCGCATCATTTCCGGGATGCCCTCGTCGAATTCGTGATTTCCGATGGTTCCTGCATCAAACCCCAAGGCGTTCAGGATCCGGATTGTCGGCTCATCCTGCAAAAGAGCGGATACAGGTGCGCTGGCTCCCACCATATCACCGGCTTGAACCAGCAGTGTATTCGGGTTTTCCTGCTCCCGCTTTTTCAGGTAAGCAGCCAGAACTGCGGCCGTGCCGACGGGTTTGCCGTCCACCATGTTCGTCTTATCCAACTGGCCGTGGAAATCATTGATGCCGAGCAATTGAACATGCAAGGAATGAGGCTCTTTCGCCGGGAATCGGAAAGCGGTCATAAGTGAAATTGAGCCAATGGCCAAAACCATCGACAGCAAAATCCGCCATGTTTTCATTCGCAGCATATTTCTCCCTCCCCTGAATTCATAAAAAATAAGAATAGTTTCATGCATTCATTAATATTTTAAATTAATAAGAAAAGTAAATCAAAATCGCAAATGTGCTAATACATCTTTACTTTGCCGCAGATCGAAAGGTTCAAAAATAAATTGACAGTGCATGAAGAATATGCTAAAATCCAAAAACAGTCAAACAGGAGAAAGGTGGTATTAATCTCAATCATGATATCCGACAGCACAAGACCCCACCTATTACCGCTCGGTGCGCGAATGGATGAAAGAAGTGCTAAATGATCCCAATGCGCCGATCCTGCCGCTGATCAACAAGCAGCTGGTAGACGACATCGTCGAACATAAGTTTTCCGAAGCTCCCTTTGAAGTGGGAAAAATGATGGAATATCTGGTTCAGGTCAACTTCTGGTTGCAAGAATACCGGATCACCCTCGTTTAAAGAACATGCCCCTGTCTCCATTGCGGGAAAGGGGCATCTCTCATTTTTCCAGCAGGGCCAGCCGCACACCCAAAAGAGCATAAACAGCCGCCTTGACATAGCTGATCGATTTGGAACCCATTGATTTTTTCAACAGTTTTTCTCCCGCCATTCCGGAAAAAACAGAGACGAGGGAAAAAATCAGCAAGGCCTGGACAAAAAACAACCCGCCGAGCGTAATCATTTGCAGCGGAATTTTCCCCACAGCGGGAGAAATAAACTGGGGCAGAAACGCGAGAAAGAAAATGGACACCTTGGGATTGAGCACGTTCATCAGTATGCCGCGCTTATACAATGAGAAAAAACTCCTTTTTGGTTCAGTTGCCGATAAGCCCGACCGGCCGGTCTCCTTCAGCGACATCCAGGCCAGATACAAAAGATAGGCAGCCCCGGCATACTTCAGCAACTGAAAGGCAACCGCCGAATGATAGAGCAAAGCGGAAATCCCGACCGCCGCTGCAAATGTATGGACGATCAAACCTGAACATAATCCAAGGGAAACAGCAATGCCATCCCGTTTTCCCTGGGAGACGCTCTGGGTGATCACAAACAGAAGATCCGGGCCGGGCAAAAGTGTCAGCGTGACCGACGCCATGAGAAAATAAAGGATATTGGCAAGTTCCACTCGCGCTCTCTCCCTTTTTTGTTTTTCTATTTGATTCGCAGGAAATCTCCCCGCCCACGCAAAAATTAATCATCTACTGCCAATTTTACAATGAATATTTGGTTATTCAAGATCTGATTAAAAAGAACAAATAAGAGAGACCGCGATTCTACGTGGCACCCCGAGAGATTCGCTGGAAGGAAATTTTGTCCTTGTTTTTTTGTTTTTCTATTAAATCCCCTGCAAAATCATATCTTCCTCAAAACAGATTTCGAAATTTCGAGATTCGGCAAGTAATTAAAAATAATGAGCTTGTAATGGAAGGTTAACAAGTTATAGTTGCCAATATCCCCAAATACTCTGACTCATTCTTTTTGAAAATCTTCACGGCTTGTCAGATAATGAATTACAGGTGAATGTTTGGGAAATGTTATCGAGCAAAGTGAGATGGGTTTGGCCATCTCACTTTTATTTTTCTAACGATTATTCGGTCGTGGCTGGCATCTCCATCAAGATTGCTTAAAAAGCATCATCCTGTGGGGGCCGATTCCATTCCTGTATCGTCCCCTTCACTCCTCCAAACCACTAGCAAAAATGGCTTGAAACCAAATGGGGCTTCAAGCCATTTTATCAATCGTCGTTCGCTGCCTCCAGGCCTAAAAGGAGAAGGTATCCGTACAGGAGCCGGTTTATTATTACAAATAGTTGCTATTGTACAGAGTCGATCAGGATTTCTTTAAAATGTTGTGCTGCTTTTGACATATATCGATCTTTAACCCATACAAGCGCAGTATCTGATTTTATGTTAGGTGTAATTTCCGCATATGATAATGTTCCTTTTGGTCTTAAACGAGTCGCCAATTTTGGGACAATGGCAATCCCAACACCGGAGTCTGCCAGTGTCAGCAGTGTCGCAACATCAGGACTTTCGCAAATAATTTTTGGGTTAATGCCAAATGCTTGACAGGCCTCAATAAATTGATTAAAGATCCCTTGCCCGCCTTGTCCGTGTAAAACCATGAGAGGATACTTTTCAAGCTCCTCTATTGCAATCGTTTCCTTTTCGAAAATATTCCAATCCCTTGGTTGGACAGCAACAAGAGGTTCTGCTTGTAAGCGAACCATGGATAAATTTGGGGTTTGTAAGGGCAATCTTATTATGCCAAGCTCAATATCCCTATTCTGCAAGAGTTCCTCGACTCTGTAGGAATCTTCCACCCAAAGGTGAAAGGAAACGAGCGGATACTTTCGCTGAAAAGTTTGGATAGATCTGGGTAAGTAAGATATACAGGACATTACTGTACCTATTGACAGTTTCCCCCGAATACCGGCCCCTTGTTCCTTTACTTCCGATATCATTCCATCAACTGAATTTAAAATTTCCTTTGCTCTATGATAAAAAGTCCATCCGGCCGGAGTAAGATTTAACTTTTTGTTATTGCGTTCAATCAGCGTTACGCCAAGCTCCTCCTCCAGTGCTTTCAATTGCAGGCTAAGAGGAGGTTGAGCGATGTGCAGACGATTCGCAGCGCGTGTAATTTGTCCTTCTTCGACAATCGTTACAAAATAAAGCAGTTTCTTCAAATCCATGGCCAATCGCCTCTATCATATGTAATATATATGATTTGGATATATTATATATATTTTACTTATCTTCGAACTAGTGCTAACGTAAAAAATGTAAGTAACAAACGAAAGGTTATCCAATAGACCTACCATTTTGTAATCAATGTGCATGAGGTGATTTACGGATGGTTTACAGGGACTTGCGTTCGTTCTTGGAAAAGCTCGAAGAAGAAGGACAACTAGTGCGTATTACGCAACAGGTTTATCCTGAACCGGATTTAGGTTCAGCAGCTCGTGCAGTTAACAATCTTGGAGACCAAGCTCCTGCCCTGCTTTTCAACAACATTTTCGGTTATAACAACGGACGAGTGGCATTAAACGTCCATGGTTCATGGCCCAATCATGCTCTGATGATGGGGCTTCCAAAAGACACTCCGGTTAAAGAGCAGTTTCTGGAATTCGCACGCCGTTGGAAAAACTATCCCGTTCCGGTCGAAAGAGTTGACACAGCACCCTTTCACGCCAATCAAGTAACAGAAAATATCAATCTTTTTGACATTCTCCCTTTATTCCGCTTGAATCGTGATGACTCTGGGTGTTTCATTGACAAGGCTTGCGTTATCAGCCGGGACTTAGATGATCCGGATCACTTCGGAAAGCAAAATGTAGGTATTTACAGGTTGCAGGTAAAAGGTAAAGACCGTCTTGGCATTCAGCCGATTCCTACACACGATATTGGCATTCATCTGAGAATTGCTGAAGAACGCGGGGAAAATTTACCGGTAGCCATAGCCATCGGGTGTGACCCTGTCATTACCACGATTGCAGGTTCTCCTCTGACTTATGAGCAGTCCGAATACGAAATGGCCGGTGCCATTCAAGGGGAACCCTACCGAATTGTACGCGCCAAACATTCAAACCTGGATATTCCTTGGGGAGCAGAAGTGGTATTGGAAGGGGAAATCATCGCAGGCTACCGGGAATTGGAAGGTCCGTTCGGGGAGTTTACCGGCAGCTATTCAGATGCCCGTCATCAACCTGTAATCCAGATTAAAGCCATCTACTATCGAGATAATCCCATTTTTGAAAATTTGTATTTGGGAATGTCACCGACTGAAATGGACTTTATAACCAGTATCAACACATGCGTACCCCTTTACCACCAGCTTAAAGAAGCTTTCCCCGAAGTAGAGGCCGTTAATGCCAACTTTACGCAGGGGTTAATAGCCATTATCTCCACTAAGACGCGATTTGGCGGATTTGCCAAAGCCGTGGGCATGCGTGCGATGACCACACCGCATGGATTGGGGTATTGTAAAATCGTCATTGTCGTAGACGATTTTGTCGATCCTTTCAATTTATCTCAAGTCATGTGGGCTTTATCAACCCGAGTCGCGCCCGACAAGGATTTGGTAGTCATTCCAAATGCATCAGTATTATCTCTGGACCCAAGTTCTGAGCCGCCGGGAATAACTCACAAGCTCATTATCGATGCAACTACACCGAAAGCACCGGAGAGTCGGGGAGAAGAATTCGCGCCAATAGTGGAACCACCGCGAGACACCGTAAAATGGGAAAAAATCTTAAAAGAATTAATAAACAAATAAGAGGTGATACACAGTGACTACATGCCCTCGCTGTGATTCGAATGAAACAAAGGTTTTGTGTGAGTCTCCCGTAAAAGGATGCTGGATCATGTACTCATGTCCGGTCTGTACGTTTACGTGGAGATCAACGGAGCCCGAAGCCATTACCAATCCGGAGATGTACAACCCACGATTTAAAGTGGACCCGTCCGACATGGGCAAATATCAGATTCATCCACCCATCGCCCAAAAAAGAAAAAGTTAGTGTTCTCTGACAGGTGATAGAAATGAAACTTATCGTTGCAATGACCGGCGCAACCAGGAGTATCCTCGGGATCAAATTGTTGGAGGCCTTAAAGGAATCCGGAGTGGAGACGCATTTGGTCATGTCGGAATGGGCCGAAAAAACAATGCAGATTGAAACATCTTACCGGCCCGATGAAGTAAAAAAGCTGGCTTCATACGTGTACGAGCCACATAACCAAGCATCGCGAATTTCAAGCGGCTCCTTTCGTGTCGATGGAATGGTCATTTCACCTTGCAGCATGAAAACACTCGCGGCCATCCGGATAGGGTTTGCAGACAGTTTAATTCCAAGGGCAGCAGATGTCATTTTAAAGGAGCAAAAAAAGCTGGTCATTCTTCCTCGTGAATTACCATTCAACAGGATACATCTTGAAAACATGCTGAGCCTTTCGAATGCTGGCGCTGTCATTTTACCGCCGATGCTTACGTTTTATAATAAACCTTCTACACTCGACGATGCCATCAATCATGTTGTTGCACGGACCATGGATCAGTTCGGAATTGAAAATCAGTTAACAAAAAGATGGCTCTCTCAATAGCAAAAATAAACGGGTGAAGGAGTATTTCCTTCCCCCGAATACCTAGCTCAAGCATTAGTCTCAAGTTACCGTCTACATTGAGAAGATTCACATTACCATGGATCAACGGATACCAAAATTGGCCGTCACTACCTCTACTCTTATTATCATGCGCCCTCGCTGATCTTAGCGAGGGTTTTATTAATATTATGATAGTGATTCTGAGAAAAAAGTGAGGGGTTTTTTCCATGAAAAAATGCGTAAACAAGGGGGAACCTATCCCAAAAAGATCAGAGAGAGATTCCTCCCACTTGGATTAATCAGCTTCTCAATAAATTGGCATGTCAAATTGCCTTTGCCAGGTAATCGGCGAGCTGGTCAAAGGTTCCGGCAAAGCCTTGCTTCATTGATTCGATTCCTGCCTCATAGGTCTTACGCTCTTCCTCTGTCGCGTTTACAGGACCCCCTCGAAGGGTGATCGTGGTTTTGCCTCCATTCTCAAATAACGTCAGCGTATTTAATACTTCCAGCGGCCAGGTCGGGCTAAACGGGGCACGGACCGCATTGCCTTCCACATCGGAAAAGGAATTGATGAAGACAATCCTCTCCGGCGCAACGATTTCACGATAAACAAACTTGCCCCACATTTCATTCCCGTCAGGGGATGTCATGCTGTAGTGAAAGACGCCTCCCGGGCGGAGATCCAACTTGGAAACACCAAATGCGAATCCTTTCGGCCCCCACCAGTGCTTCAGATGCTCAGGCTCAGTCCACATCTTGAACACAAAATCACGTGGTGCATCGAATGTGCGTGTGATAACGAGCTCACCCTCTGCGCTGTTGTTTGTTGCATTTTTTTCATTCATTTCCATTCCTCCATTTTCGAATTGGGCAGTGCCTAAGCTCCCCCTTGGCAGGACTACTTCTCTTCGCGATGGATCACTTCCTTTCTTTGCAGAACAGGAAATCATCCAAGCGGTCGAAGAAAGAGACCATTTCTCGCTCTTCCTCATTCACCCGCTCTCAATCCTTCCTTTCGAATCGCTTCACCCTCTTAAGCCGGACAGCGCTTCACCTTCATCCTGGATTGACCGGTTCTCTCCTCCTTTCCCCGAATTATCAAAGTCGGAACTCAGTCATTTCTTTTACATGGAAATAGCATATTTTGGGGTTGATCAATGACTGGAAAAGAGATTAAGTTCCATTTCCATTATGTTTATCAGTACTTTTCTTAAGGATTTTCACCGAGGCTACCAATTCACCTTGTTCGTTATGCAAACACCTGCGAAAAAAGTTCACACTTTTCCGCTGCATGAATTTGTCTATCACCCACTAGCGGGCTCATCTAGATGGTCCCGTTCGGAAGAGAAAACATCTTATGCCTTTTCGTAATGGAACCCAACCGTTCTCAACATCTCCCCCCCAAATAGTCCATATAAATTGAAAAAATCCAAATGCCCTCAGTACCCCCTAAACAAAAAATCTGTCAACCTTGACCTGTTTTTTATGTTCGGAAGGTTGACAGACTCTCTATTTTAATCTATTGATTGCTTTGTTTGTTAAAAGCATAGGCAAGGGAGAAAATATTACTGATTAAGGTCATTCGGAAGTTAGAGATCGTCAAGAATTTGTAATCATTAAGAACATTCATTTCTTCTTTGTCTAGATTAGCACCATAGACGAGGAGAGGAATCTCATCCTTCCTTTCTATGAGCAACTTTGCAATGGCGATTAATTCTTGGTCCATCGATCCATCTACTGGCTTGACATAACGGTAAATAAGGATATCGATTTCATGATTTTCAAGCGCTTGTCGCAATTGATCACGGTCAAACAATGCCACTTTAATATGCTTAATTCCACGCCGACGGATCAGATCGACTTCTTCTGTTTTCATTTTTTCAATCTCTGCTCCAGGTCCCATGACCCAAATTCGTGAAGAAGTAAATGTTTTTTCATTCTCGATATTCTTTTTCAGCGCAACCAAATCTTGTTCAGTTTCACGAGTAAATTGTTCTAACATATCCTGATACTGCTTTTCCATCTGCGATTTCACTTTTGCCATCTGATGTTGGTAACCTTCAAGGGCCAATGCCAGTTCGTTTTTCACTTGTTTTTCAAGGGTTCGTTTTTCTTCTTCTAAGCGTTCTTTAAACTTATTATTTAGCTCTTTTTTGGTTTGATTTAATTCGGACTCCATCAGCTTTCTTAAATCGTTTTTTGTCTGACCGATACTAAAATAAATGATGGCAACTCCAGCGCCTAACAACGCGGTTTGCAAAACCAAAAAGAACTGAAACAATGTAAATAACGAGTCCCGCTCTTTCTGCACCGAATCCTGAAAACTGGTCATTTCCGCCTGTACATGATCTCGATAATTCTTTACTTCATCCTCAAGATCTTTTAAAAACTCGCGATGATCTTCCAAATCGGCAACACGACTGTTCAATTCATCCAGTGTAGGAGTCTTCTCCGGTTGCTTAGAATCTTCTGCATAAGCCAGAACAGGAAGACTTAGCAGAAAAAACAAGCAGATCAATCCCCCTACCCCATGCCGCCATTTCATATAATTACCTCCTCATCCGTACAACAAGATCCAAGCAGCAGTTTATTTTCCTTACATACTATCCATTGTAGGGAAAGAATCAATCTTTGAAAAGAATAAAAAATTTCTCGATATTTTAATAGGGAATCAGAAATAAGAATTAAAGAAAGGCAATGTCTGTCAACCTCCCGGTGATGAAAACTGAGGAGGGTTGACAGACTTTTTATTTTATATCGGCTAAGGGTTGTTATTCAGCAAAAAAACTTTACAGAATACATAACCGATGAGGTAATCATGATCAACTACTTAGACCAATCAAATGGGAGGGAAAAGGGTCCCTGACCATCGATGAATATCTCCGCTCCGTCTGGCTCTTAGAGAAATAGTATACGGACACTAATGATGACGATTTCATCCCAAAGATATTCACAACCTTGGATGTCCAGGATTGGAAGCAACACATGCAAACCAATGAGAAATTGAGATCAGCCGCCATCAATAAAACGAATCTCCTCCCTCGTGAGGAAAACCGCCTAATGGAAAACCATTTTTTATAAAATTTATTTTAAAAAAAATATCATTTAGTATAATAGCTTGGTAAAAATCAATCAACAGGAGGGGTGTTTATGGATCTTCCATAATGGCTTACCGTTCCGCCAACAAACGGAGCAAAGCGCTTCGCATCAGTCTGTATGCCTTTATCATCATTAATATTTTGTATCTGTTTGGATCAGTGAAGGAAATCAGTTCGTACTCCGGTTTTCCAAAAAACGCGGTTCCCAGTGCTGATGAGGTCCTGAGCGCGTCGTTTTTGACATCGCTGTCGGCCGTGTTGTATCTCATCTGTTTCATCGTCACCATCATCCTTTGGTGTTTATGGATTCGTCGTACATATCAAAATCTTTATGCGATGGGGATTCAAGGTCTCCGGCAAACTCCCGGGTGGACGGTTGGCTGGTATTTTATTCCCGTCGCCCTCATCTGGAAACCGTACGAAGGAATGAAAGATGCCTGGAATGCCTGTTCTGTTTCTGCCCCTCCATCCGGGACCAGCCTGCAAAAGTTGGCAGCTCCGTCAATCATAAAAATTTGGTGGATGCTTTGGGTGTTTTCCTCCATTTTGAGCAGATCGTCCTCCCGATTCGAGTCACGGGCGCATACGGCAGGGGAATTAACCAGTGCAGCCGTTATCGCCATTATCAATGCATTGGTCGACATCGTGCTTACGATTGTGGCTATTCAACTCGTGAAAAAACTGACGGAGAGGCAGGAAGAAAAATACCACTCTTTGGCGCCGCAACCCGCTTCGATTCCGGAAACAGAAACAAGTTCTTCTTTTACCTTCAAACAACCAGAGACCAACAATGCCGGCTCCGATTTCGGTTGATATTAACAAATGGCAAAGGCCCATTCCCGCAAAATTGGGATTGGGCCTTACTTACGTCCAGATGCGGCGGCGGATCTCCAGAAAGGAATAGATGACACTGCTCGTCACCAACCTGTCCGGTTCCACATCCAGTAAAATCACTTTTTTCCATCTTGTCAGTGCCTTTTTCCGTTCGGACATGTCCAAGATACATGCAACATCTACGGTCGTTCACTTTACCCCTTGATTTTATTGGGTTTATCCGTGCTTTTCCGAACAATCCTTGGACGATGTAATAGATCGCCCAACTTTCATTCAACTAAACTCCCAATACCTCTTGTTCCGCTTCAAGATTGAACAACTTTCAATACTATGATGGATTCAACTAAACCGGAGGTGAACTTGTGGACGTTTACGCCCGCAGCGAATTTCAATACCAAAATGGATGCAACTAAACGCGGGAAGCGGACCGGGAGATCAAAGAAGGGGAAGCCAGTGGACAGGAATTTGATTACAGTTAAAAAATCCAATCATTTTTATGTCCAAATCAAGTGAAGACATCATTGGATGAACAAAAACAGAGTAAAAGTCGAACGAAGAATCGAGGAGATTTTAAAGATCGCCAAGCAAGAACAAATGCCACCACTTCATACGAATACTCATTTGTGCTGTAAATGTGCCTATTTTGGTTTTTAATATGGAGGAAGGGAATATCAAAACAATTTTTCTATATCACATGCAATGGAAGTCTGAGACGGAAGCATAACACGGTGTCATTTGAACATGAAGATGGCCACATCTATTTAGGGCGTGTCCGGTGAATATTCTAAGATTCCATGATAAAATGAAAATTAACATAATATTTCGTAAGGGGACATCTATGATGAGACGGCGATACGAAATTACGGATGAAGCTTGGGAAAAGATTGCTCCATTGTTACCCTCAAACGGTAAGCGTGGAGGTCAATGGAAAGACCACCGGACCATTTTAAACGGGATTCTTTGGAAGTTTGGGACAGGAGCTCCTTGGAGAGACCTCCCCGAGCGCTATGGTTCTTGGAAAACCTGCTATTATCGCTTTACTCGTTGGCAGAAGGATGGAACCTGGGATCGCTTGCTGAAGTATGTCCAAACCTACTCCCATGCTGTTTCCGATGTCGACTGGGTTGTTTTCGTCGACAGTACAATCGTCCGAGCTCATCAGCACGCCGCAGGCGCGCCCAAAAAAGGGGGATCCTCACTTCCAAAATGAGGCACTGGGTCGGAGCCGTGGAGGACTGACGACCAAAATTCATCTTGCTTGTGATGGGAAAGGTCGTCCTCTCGCTTTTACCATCACCCCAGGTCAACAGCATGACTGTACCCAATTACAAGCATTGCTGGACTCCATTTGTGTTCCCCGTTTTGGAAAAGGAAGACCTCGTAAGAGGCCGGATCATTTGATTGCAGATCGCGGCTACAGCTATCCATTTTGCCGGCGTCTTCTCCTCAAACGTGGCATTCCCCACACGATTCCAGAGCGTAAAAATCAGGCTGAGCGCCGGTCCAAAAAGCCAGGTCGTCCTCTCTCCTTCAGTAAAGAACGATATGCACGTCGAAACATGATTGAACGTTGTATTAACCGTCTGAAGCAATGGCGTGGCTTTGCCACGCGCTATGAAAAACGGGCGGTTTATTTTTGTGCTGCCATTACCTTGATTTCCCTGATGATTTGGCTCAATTAGTGATTCACCAGACACGCCCTAG
>NZ_JPST01000062.1 GCF_000763315.1 Thermoactinomyces daqus
TCACTCTTTAGTTTTCAGGGAACACTTTAACCCCCTTTTTGCTTGGTTGGCTGAGGGGGTTTTTCTTATTTCATGGTATGATGGAATCACCAAGAAAAGGGATTTGATCTGAGCAGGAGGGAAACTGAATGCGTTTGGGAAAGCAAAAGATCTTGCCGGCGGCAAAGAGTATTAAAGATTTTGAGAAAATGATGAACAGCCGGTTTCAAACCATTATTTTACTGGATTCCCATGTAGCCCAGCTGCCATCGCTGATGAAATTGGCAAACCGATATCAAAAACAGGTTTTGTTGCATGTCGATTTGATCCAGGGGTTGAAAAGCGATGAATATGCCGCCGAGTTCCTGTGCCAAGTGATAAAACCCGCCGGTCTGATTTCCACGCGCACACCGGTAGTCCAAGTGGCAAAGAAAAAGTCGTTAATCGCCATTCAGCGCGTGTTTCTTCTGGATACCCACGCCCTGGAAACCAGCTATCGGCTGTTGAAAACATCGCAGCCCGATTATATCGAGGTATTGCCCGGGGTGATTCCCCATATCATCAGGGAGGTAAGGGAAAATACCGGGATTCCCATTTTGGCTGGAGGGTTGATCCGAACGAGACAAGAGGTGAGAGAAGCATTGGAAGCGGGGGCGGAAGCAGTGACGACATCAAGCCAAAATCTATGGGAATATAAATAAAAGTATTGAAAAATGTATGTTCATATTTTAAAATGGAATTGTGAACGCTTACACACCCTTGAACCCGACCAAGTTAATAACAGACATGAGTTTTGGAGAGTCACTAAACCTTCTTTTCTACCGCGGAAGGAAAAGAGGAATTTTAGTGATTCTTTTTATTTATGAACTATTTTTCTGAGTATTACGAGTAATAAAACGCCAGGGGAGGATGGATATGTCTCATTTTGCAGCTGAATTAATCGGGACAATGATCTTGATCTTATTGGGGGATGGCGTTGTGGCCGGGGTTGTCTTAAACCGGTCCAAGGCGCAAAACGCAGGTTGGGTTGTCATTACATTAGGGTGGGGATTGGCGGTGATGGTTCCCGCTTATCTGGTCGGCCATGTCAGCGGTGCGTATCTCAACCCTGCGGTTACGATCGGGTTTGCCATGGCCGGGAAACTCCCCTGGTCTGAGGTGGGCGGAATGATCGTGGCCCAGATGATCGGTGCCTTTTTGGGGGCCGTGCTTGTTTGGCTTTTCTATTATCCACATTGGAAGGTCACGGATGATGCCGAGGCGAAACGGAATGTTTTCTGCACTAGTCCGGCCATCCGCAGCCCGTTTTTCAATTTCCTGTCCGAAGTGATCGGCACATTTGTATTGGTCTTTGCCTTATTGGGCTTCGGAGCCAAGGGAATTGTGTTTGCCGACGGCTTGCAGACGCTGGTGGTTGGATTACTGATTGTCTCGATTGGGATGTCACTCGGCGGAACGACGGGATATGCAATAAATCCTGCGCGTGATCTTGGACCGCGATTGGCTCATGCTCTCCTGCCGATTGCCGGAAAAGGGCACTCTGATTGGGGATATGCCTGGATTCCGGTTGTCGGGCCGGTTGTCGGTGCGTTGATTGCGGCATTGAGCTTTGTCGTGTTGTTCCAATAAAGGAGAGGTGAACAGGAATGAAAAAGAAATACGTACTTGCCATTGATCAGGGAACAACCAGTTCCAGAGCGATTTTGTTTGATCGCCAAGGCCGGATCAAAGAAATGGCGCAAAAAGAATTTACTCAGTATTTTCCGCAACCGGGCTGGGTGGAACATGATGCGGTGGAGATCTGGGATTCGGTTCGTCAAGTCATCGCAGAGGTCTTGCAAAAAGCCGGAGCTCATGCAGACGAGATCGCAGCGATCGGGATCACCAATCAGCGGGAAACCGCCGTTGTCTGGGACCGGCATACGGGGGAACCGGTCTACCATGCGATTGTGTGGCAATCACGCCAAACGGCCGGGATTTGCGCTGAACTGATGGAAGAGGGTTATCAGGAGGTATTCCGGGACAAAACGGGTCTTTTGATCGACGCATATTTTTCCGGTACCAAAGTGAAATGGATTTTGGACCAGGTGGACGGTGCGCGGGCAAAAGCGGAAAAAGGGGATCTGTTGTTTGGAACTATTGACAGCTGGCTTGTCTGGAAACTCTCCGGGGGAAAAGCCCATATAACGGATTATACCAATGCTTCGCGCACCCTGATGTATAATATCCATGACCTGAAGTGGGATGACGCGTTATTGGAGATTTTGACTGTCCCTGCCGCCATGTTGCCGGAAGTCCGTTCTTCCTCGGAAGTTTATACCGTGACCTATCCCGATGTATTTTTCGGGAAAGAGGTGCCGATTTCCGGAATTGCCGGCGATCAGCAGGCGGCGCTGTTCGGGCAGGCCTGTTTTGAGCAGGGGATGGCGAAAAACACTTACGGAACCGGTTGTTTTATGTTGATGAACACGGGCAGCAAGGCGGTTCGCTCCAAGCATGGATTATTGACCACCATTGCTTGGGGGATCGACGGAAAAGTGGAATATGCCCTGGAGGGAAGCATTTTTATCGCTGGTTCGGCTGTCCAGTGGCTTCGTGACGGGTTGCAACTGATTCAAACAGCGGCGGAATCGGAGGACTTAGCGGTTAAGGTGGTTTCGACAAACGGAGTGTATGTGGTTCCCGCTTTTGTGGGTCTGGGAACCCCGTATTGGGATTCCGATGCGCGCGGTGCCGTATTCGGTTTGACCCGCGGCACTTCTAAGGAACATTTCATCCGGGCCACATTGGAATCACTGGCATACCAGACCAAAGATGTATTGACTGCAATGGAGGCCGATTCCGGGATTCGCCTGAAAAAACTGCGCGTTGACGGCGGAGCCACTGCCAATGGATTTTTAATGCAATTCCAGAGCGATGTTCTCGGTGTACCGGTTGAACGGCCGATTGTCCTGGAAACAACGGCGTTGGGAGCAGCATATTTGGCAGGATTGGCGGTTGGATTTTGGAACAATAAACAGGAGATCGCGGATCATTGGGCGATTGACCGCACCTTTAATGTGAAAATGGATGACAATTCCCGCAATAAATTGTATAATGGTTGGGTAAAGGCAGTAGAAGCTACGCGAGCATTTAAACTCGATTAATCCATACAAGTTAATAGTTGGCGGAGAACAGGAGAAAACCACATGACCTTATGTGTTGGCACATAGGGTTTATGTGGTTTTTCTTTTTATCAAAAGGAGGAGAACCAAAATGGCGATACCTTTTACGGTGAAAGAACGCAGTCGTTTGCAAACGGAATTGGCAGGAAAACAACTGGATCTGCTTGTCATCGGAGGAGGAATCACTGGGGCAGGGATTGCTTTGGATGCCCAGTCCCGGGGAATCGAAACGGTTGTCATTGAGATGCAGGACTTTGCTGCCGGCACTTCCAGCCGTTCAACCAAGCTCGTACATGGAGGACTTCGCTATTTAAAACAGCTCGAAGTCGGTCTGGTGGCCGAGGTCGGCAAAGAGCGGGCAATTGTTTATGAAAACGGACCGCATGTGACGACCCCGGAATGGATGCTGCTCCCGATTATTCCCGGCGGGTCGCTTGGCAAATTTGCCACATCAGTCGGGTTAAAGGTATATGATTTTCTGGCAGGGGTAAAAAAGAGTGAACGACGCAGGATGTTGTCCAAAGAAGAAGCGCTTCAAATGGAGCCGCTTTTGCGCAAAGAGGATTTAAAAGGAGCGGGGTACTACGTCGAGTACCGGACGGATGACGCCCGTCTGACCCTGGAAGTGCTGAAAAAAGCGGTCAGCCTCGGAGCGAAGGCATTTAACTACATGAAAGCGGAAGAGCTGTGCTATGAAGGCGGGAAACTGACGGGCGTTCTGGTCCGGGATCTGCTGACTGATGAAACTTTCCGGCTGAAAGCAAAAAAAATCGTGAATGCGACCGGTCCCTGGGTTGACGAACTGCGGGAAATGGACGGATCGAAGAAAGGGAAAACCATTCACTGGACCAAAGGTGTCCATCTCGTTGTCGATCAGAAACGATTCCCGCTGAGGCAGGCGGTTTATTTTGATACTCCGGATCAGCGCATGGTGTTTGCCATTCCGCGTGACGGCAAAACCTATATCGGAACGACGGATACCGATTATCACAATGATCTGGTTAACCCGCGTGTGACCGAGGAAGACCGCGATTATCTCATTCGGGCCGTGAATCACATGTTTCCGGAAATCCAGTTGACCAAAGGGGATGTTGAAGCGTTCTGGGCAGGAATTCGCCCGCTCATCCATGAAGAGGGAAAATCCCCTTCGGAAATCTCGAGAAAGGACGAAATCTTCCGTTCAGCGACAGGATTGATCACCATTGCCGGCGGAAAACTGACCGGATACCGCAAGATGGCGGAAAAAGTGGTTGATTTGATCGCCAAAGAGTTAAAAAAAGAGACAGGCAAATCCTACCCGGGATGCCAGACGGAGCGGATTGCCATATCCGGAGGGGAAGTGGGCGGTTCGCAAGGGTGGCGCACTTTTTTGGCACAAAAACAGCAACAGGGAATCGACATCGGCCTCACATCGGAAGAATCACTGCGTCTGGTGAAGCTGTATGGTTCCAATGTAGATGAAGTTTTTGCCTGGGTCGGGAGAGGGCGGCAAGAAGCGCAGCATTTTGGGCTTTTGCCGGCGGTTTATGCCACGGTCATGTACGGGATCGAGCAGGAATCGGTTGCCAAGCCGGTGGATTATTTCATTCGCCGTACAGGCAGCATGTTCTTTGATATCAATTGGGTGAAAGAGTGGAAAGAACCCGTGTTAACTTTGATGAAAGAGAAATTGGGATGGAGTCAATCGCAAATGGAGACTTATGCAGACGAGTTGGAAGAGGCGATCATCATAGCCACTGAAACGGTAAACTCTTGACAGGCAGCGCCATCGGTGGGGTTTCGTACTCCATCGGGCGTTGCTTTTTTTTGGTGGAAAATGTGATTTTACTTCGGGGAATCGGTGCGGGAATGTTAAACTGCCCGGCTTTGCAAGGTTTTCCGATTTAGGATTGATTTCCGTTTGGGATGAATTTTCTTTGCGGAGAAAAAAATATAAAAAAAGGGTTGCAATATGATGTTACCCGTGATATATTATTTCTTGTCGCCGCAATGACCGGCGCAACGAAGAGAACGCACCTTGAAAATAAGATA
>NZ_JPST01000063.1 GCF_000763315.1 Thermoactinomyces daqus
TAATTTATTGAGGGAGGTGAGACAATGCGCGTACGGAAGGCGGTGATTCCGGCAGCGGGGATGGGACGGAGATTTTTGCCCATTACCAGGGCGATTCCCAAGCCGATGCTGCCGATCGTCGATCGTCCGGCATTGCACTATCTCGTCGATGAGGCCAAACGGTCGGGAATCGAACAAATTGCGATCATTGTGGGATATGGCCGCCAAGTGATTCAAACGTACTTCGCCGGAGATCCCCAGGTGACGCTGATTGACCAACCTGAACCAAAAGGATCCGGGCATGCGGTCTTCATGGCCCGTTCCTTTGTGGGGGATGAGCCTTTCGCCGTCTTGTTGGGCGACATCGTGATTGACAGTGACCCGCCTTGCACCGGACAATTGATCGATGCTTTTCAGCGGCATAAATCTCCCGTGCTGGCGGTTGAAACGCTGAAATATGAATTATTGTCCCAACATAATGCCATCGAGTATCAACCGATCGATGAGAACGAGGTGCTCATACGTCATATTGTGGAAAAACCGCAAGAGAATGTCCCCTCAGCTGTGACCGCAATTGGAAGATATATTTTTCCGCCCGGAATTTTCCCTGTTCTTTCGAAGACACGGCCGGGTTTCGACGGGGAGATTCAATTGACGGATGCGATCAATACCCTGTTGCAAAGGGAGCGGGGAATTGGCCTGTTTTACAAGGGAAAGCGCTTTGATATAGGGGACAAACGGGATTATGTCATGGCCAATTTGGAATTTGCCCTGAAAAGGGAGCAATACAGTGAGGATTTGTGGTCAGCGCTGGAAAAGCTGGCGAATCCCGTTGGGGAATAAGTTTCATTCCTTGATTTATGAAAAGAATTAGTGTATTTTTGACACGAAAATGAATGTAGAAAGTGTGAGTGAAATTAAGGTTGGATCACGCGAAGTGAATTTGGACAAGATTGAAGAGCGCAGCAAAAATCCAATGGTCAAAAAATATGGAATTACCTGGACGCTCTACAAATGTGAGACATGCAAATTTCTCGTGCAAACGGAAAAGAGTTTTCGTTGTCAACATCACAACGGGCGTCATTATCCGTCATGGGATGCATGCGGGCTGTATCGCCCTGCGGATCAGGGGGAAAGTTAACCCTTCCGCCATGCCACACAGCAAAACGGTCTGTCTTTTTCTCTGGACAGACCGTTTTGCATTGAATGGGACTAATGAAGATGATCAGCTATAATTTCGGCTCCGTGAAAGGAGGAGTACGGCTTGCCGATGGAGGATGCTTGTTTGCGCATCAAAGCCAGCTGCTGAGGTTGTTGCAGCAGCCCGGAAAGATCTTCGGGCAGCCGTTTTGGCTTATCCTGACGAATGGCGGCCCCGCGGTTCAACAGAAAATCGCTGTTGTTCTCTTCCTGGCCGGGAATCGGTTTGCAGATCACCATTGGCAAACCGGTCGCCATTGCTTCGGAGCAAGTCATTCCGCCCGGTTTCGTAATGATGAAGTCGGAAGCGCACATGAAATCAACCATGTTATGGACGAAAGGGAATGTGTAAATATGCGGATCCGTACGGGTTTCCATATGCAGGGATTCGTACAGGGCCTGATTGTTTCCTGTGATGATCAAAAGCTGGAAAGGCTGATGGCAAAAGGATTTTCGAAAGGAATCAAGACTTTTCTTGATCGGTCCCATTCCTCCTCCTCCACCCATGAGCAAAATGGTGAAGCGGTCCAGATCAATTCCGAGTTGCTGGCGGGCCCTGCGCGCATCTTTTTGATTCAGGGAAAAAGACGGATCGATCGGGATGCCGGTCGGATAAAGACGAGGGAGCGGGGTTTTCATTCTTATTTTGTTTCCTATTTCTTCATGGGCGATGATGTAAAAATCGACATCAGGGTGAATCCAAAAACTGTGCGCGTCAAAATCGGTAACCACTGCCCCGAGTCGAAAGCTTCCTGCTTTTTTTTGCTTTAAGTGGGTGCAAGCGCTCAAACAAAATGCATGCGTGCAGACAATCAGCTTTGGAGAGAGGCTGTCAATGATTTCTTTCAATTTACCGGAAACAAGTTTGCCGAGCGGCTCGCGAAAGAAACGATCCCATTCGCGGTCCTGGGAATAGGCCGCTCCCCAGAGAGAGGGAGCGAAGCGCAGCGTCTGAGTATAAAATTTGCCGATCAGAGTCTCCAATGGTTTGCTGATTAACGGGAGCATGCAGACGATATGAACCTCAAGCGAGGGATAACGCATGCGGATTGCCTTTTTTAACGAGTTTGCCGCGCTGTAATGTCCGTAACCGGCAACCGTCTCCGTTAAGATCAAGATTTTGACCATTTTCAACTCCCCGATCCGTAAAATTGATTTAATCGTTTCTTCGAGATAAATACCCGCTTCGGAATAAGATCATTTTTTCTGCCGGACATTTCCCGGAGGCCGTTGGGATGGCACAGGAGAAAAATACACTTTGCGGTAAGTGATTTGATCCATCGCGTTTTTGGATTGGAAATGTCGGACACCTCAAAACCGAGCCGGTTGGCATTGCGATACAGAAGAGTTGTGCCGAGGATCACCTGAATCTCATTATGTTGAGGGTGATGGTTGATAAACCGGATCAATGCCGGCAACGAGGAGGAGATTAAGCGGCGCAACATAATGGCCCATCCGAATTCGCGCGCTGACGATTGAAGCAGCAACCGGGCGAGAAGCACATTATGTAAATGCAATTGTACATACCAATCGCCGCGTTCGAGGATGGCCCCGTCTGCCGTTTGAATGAGTTCCCCCCGGTATTTCTTGACTGACACGCGAAAAATGTTCTTCCCCTTATCGACATAGTTCAGGCGAGTAAATAAAAAATAGATGATATCCCACAATTGCCACAGGTTGATTATCGTCTGACGGAACATCGGTGCCTCCTCTTTCCGTTTTTTGTATTGTTGCCTGCGGAGAGGCGGATTATTTTGTTCCAAACGGATGAATGATTGGTAATGGTTGGTGGTGAAACGCTGAACATTTTTTGCCGATCCTATTTTTCTTTTCTTTTGATGCCGCTATAATAAAGTCTTGATGTAATTCAGACGGAAAGTGAGCGTTGAGAATGTCCTGGGAATGGTTGAATTTTGTCGGAATCGTCGCTTTTGCGGTCAGCGGGGCGCTGGTGGCGATTGAAGAAAGATATGATATATTCGGTCTCTATGTATTGGGGCTGGTTACCGCTTTCGGCGGAGGAATCATTCGCAATGCCTGTATCGGATTGCCGGTTGGGGATTTGTGGAAACAGGAGATGTTGATTTATGCAGCGCTGATCGCGATTACCTTTGTTTCGATGAGTCCGTCCCTCTGGCTTAAGTTTTGCCGCAAATGGCTGAACTTTTTCGACGCGATCGGTCTGTCGGCTTTCTCCATTCAGGGAGCTCTCTTTGCGACGGGCAAACACCTTCCTTTGGTGGCCGTCATTTTCGCGGCCGTCATGACGGGGATCGGCGGCGGTATTATTCGCGATGTGCTGGCTGGAAGAAAGCCATTGGTTTTTCAAAGGGAAGTTTACGCTTTTTGGGCGATTGTCAGCGGGGTTGCGGTAGGCCTGAAGTGGGTCGATACCCCCTGGGAATTTTATTTCCTCTGTGCGGTCATTGTCACTTTGCGGATGATGTCCACAGCGTTGAAATGGCATTTGCCCGGCCGCCTGGTCATTTTAAAAAACAAAGCTAGCCGTTAACGACATCCGGCTAGCTTTGTTTTTTTAGAACAATACCAGTTGGTTGCTTTCCGGCAGCCCGTCAAGGCAGCCCATGCTTTTCAGCAACTCCACGACGGTACTCGACACGCGTGAACGGGTCTGGAAATCCTCGATCGAAAGGAATTCCCCGTCTTTCCTGGCTTCCATGATATTTTTGGCGGCATTTTCCCCGACGCCCGGGATGGAGGCAAAGGGGAGAATCAACTGGTCATCTCCGTCGATAACAAATTGGGTGGCGTGTGATCGATATAAATCAACGTTTTTAAATTTGAAGCCGCGTGCAAAAAATTCCAGAACGGACTCCAAAGCAGTAAACAGCCCTTTTTCTTTGGGAGATGCCGCGTTGCCTTTTTCGGCAATTTCTTTCATCCGACGTTTGACAAATTCAGGCCCTTTCAAAACGACTTCACAATCGAAATCATCTAATAGCCGGAAGAAATAAGTCGCATAATACTGAATGGGGTAATGCACTTTGAACCAGGCGATGCGGACGGCCATCATAACATAGGCGGCCGCGTGGGCCCGGGGAAACATATATTTGATCTTCCGGCAGGAGTTGATATACCAATCGGGCACGCCATGTTCACGCATCAGTTCTGCTTCTTCATCGGTCAGCCCTTTTCCCTTCCGCACTTTTTCCATGATCTTAAATGATGCCTTCGGCGGACATCCTTTTAAGATCAGATAGAGCATGATATCGTCACGGCAACAGATCGTTTCCGACAGCGTTGCCGTACCGCTGCGGATCAATTCCTGAGCGTTGCCGAGCCAAACATCTGTTCCGTGCGACAGACCGGAGATGCGCACCAGTTCCGAGAAGCTGGTCGGTTTGGTGTCTTCGAGCATTTGCCGTACAAACTGGGTGCCAAATTCGGGAATCCCCAATGTGCCCGTTTTGACCCCGCCGATTTCTTCCGGGGTGACACCAAGGGATTCCGTCCCGCTGAACAGTTTTAAAACTTCCGGGTCGTCCATGGGAATTTCCCGCGGGTTTACGCCGGTCAGATCCTGCAGCATCCGAATGGTAGTCGGATCCTGGTGTCCCAGAATATCCAGCTTCAACAATTTTCCGCTGATGGAGCGGTAATCGAAATGGGTCGTCCGCGTGCCGGATTTGACATCGTCGGCCGGATGCTGAATCGGGGTGAAGTCGAAAACATCCTTGTACTGCGGAATAACCATGAGCCCGCCCGGATGTTGCCCTGTCGTTCTCTTCACACCGGTGCACCCGGCGACAAGTCGGTCAATTTCCGCCTGTCTGAGTTGCAGATTATGATGTTCCTGGTATTTTTTCACATACCCATATGCCGTTTTCTCCTGAACCTTGGCGATCGTGCCCGCGCGGTAGATATAATCCTTTCCGAATAATTCCTCTGTATAGGCGTGGGCCCGTGGCTGATAATCTGAACCGAAGTTCAGATCGATATCCGGTGTTTTATCCGCTTCAAAGCCCAGGAAGGTTTCAAACGGGATGTCGTGCCCGTCTTTTTTCATCACCTGATGGCAGTTGGGACATTCTTTGTCGGGCAGGTCAAAGCCCGATTCGTAGGAACCATCGAGAATAAATTCGCTGTGTTTGCATTTCGGGCAGCGCCAGTGTGGCGGAAGTGGATTGACCTCTGTAATCTCACTCATTGTGGCTACAAAGGATGATCCGACCGAACCGCGGGAACCGACCAGATAACCATCTGCCAGCGATTTGGTCACCAGGCGCTGGGAAATCAGATAAATCACGGCAAATCCGTGTTTGATAATACTGGTTAACTCGCGCTCGAGCCGTTTTTGCACAACCTCGGGCAACGGATCGCCATACCACTCGTGCGCTCTTTTGTAGCACATCTCTTCCAGCTCTTTTTCCGCACCTTCGATCACAGGGGTCGCGGTTCCTTCCGGCAACAGTTGAATCTCTTCGATTTGTTCAGCGATTTTCCGTGGATTGGAAATGACCACTTCCCGCGCTTTTTCGCTTCCCAGATAGCTGAATTCACTCAGCATTTCATCCGTAGTGCGGAAATGCGCTTTTGGCAACGGAACATTGACGCGAAATCCGTTTTGGTTGGAAACGAGGATATCGCGGAAAATCGCATCCGTTTCATCCAGATAATGCACATTGCTCGTCGCGACGACCGGTTTCCCCAGCTTTTCACCGATTTCCACCAGTAGGCGGTTGGCTTCCCGCAGTCGTTCCGGGCTTTCGACAATCCCTTTTTCAACCAGATGCAGATTGATGTCAACCGGCTGGATTTCCAGGTAATCGTAAAAGCGCGCGATTTCTTCAACCTGTGCCGGCGCTTTGGTCAATGCGGCTTCAAACAATTCACCTCTCTCGCAACCCGAACCGATGATGAGCCCTTCGCGGTGTTTGAGCAACTCACTGCGCGGGATCCGCGGAACGCGGAAAAAATAGTTCAGATGAGACATGGAAATCAGTTTGTATAAATTTTTGAGACCGGTTTGATTGCGCACGAGCAAGATCGCATGGAAAGGACGCAAACGGGTAAGGTCGCGGTCTCCGGTTTTTTCATTGAGTTGGCTGAGGTTTTTAACCTCTTTTTCGGCCGCATCGAGAATCATCTTCCACAGGATGTGTCCGGTGGCTTCTGCGTCATAAATTGCCCGGTGATGTTGTTCCAATTTTACATTCAATTTATCGGCCAGAGTATTTAGCCGGTAGTTTTTCATCCCCGGATACAGAAAGCGTCCGAGTTCCAGGGTATCGATCACCGGATTTCGCACCGGCTCTTTTCCCAGCCGTTTGGCCGCTTCCTGCAAAAAGCCCATGTCAAAGCGGGCATTATGGGCGACGAGGACACAGCCGTCAATAAAGTCGAGGAAACGGGTGATCACGTCATCGATTTCCGGTGCATCTTTCAGCATGTCATCGGTAATGTGCGTCAATTCAATGATCTGCTGGGTCAGCGGTCTGTGCGGATTGGCAAACTCGGAAAAGCGGTCGATGATTTCGCCGTTTTTGACCTTGACTGCCGCCAACTCGATAATTACATCATGAACGGCTGACAGTCCGGTGGTTTCAACGTCAAATACGACATAAGTATCCTCCAGCAGCGGGCGGTCTGACGGATTGAGGACGATCGGAACACCATCATCGACAATGTTGGCTTCCATGCCGAAAAGGACTTTGATTCCGTGTTTTTTTCCGGCTTCATAGGCTTCGGGAAAAGCCTGCGCCACTCCGTGATCGGTAATGGCCACAGCCGGATGTCCCCATTTTGCTGCCCGTTTGATCACTTCTCCGGCATCGCAAATTCCGTCCATGGCTGACATCGATGTATGGAGATGGAGTTCAACGCGCTTTTCTTCGGCTGTATCCTGGCGTTCTTCGGCAGCCGTCTCGGTCAAATCATTTACCATCAGAACCAAATCGCGGGAGAAGGTGTCAAATTGAACGGAACCCCGGACTTTCAGCCAGTCGCCATCCTTGATGACGGCGAGGATTTCCGCTTGCTCTTTGTCTCTGGCAAACAGTTTGCAAGCGATCGAACTGGTAAAATCGGTCAGGTTAAAGGTCAACAGTTTGCGACCGCTTTTTAGTTCACGCAGTTCGCTTTTGAACACTTTTCCCTGTACGACGATGCTTTTTTCCTCTTCGGTGATTTCCTTGATCGGCACCGGATCGCTCGTGATCTGGTAACCGATTTTCTTCTCGACCGGTTTTTCCGCTTTTTCCGATTCGCGTTCTGCTGCCTCTTTTGCCTGTTGGGCAAGCAGTTCCTGCATCAGCGTCTGTTCTTCCTGGGCGCGACGGTCATGAAATTCTTTCAGGTGGTCTCGTTCTTCTTCGGACGATGCGCATTCCAGGAAAACAGAAACCTCCCGGCCGAGAATGCGCCGGCAATATTTGGCCAAAATTTGCTCAAGATTTCGTTGTTTGGCCATTTGCCGGGCGGCGGGATTTTTAAAGACAATGGTGATTTTATCTGCCTCCGCCTGCCAGTCGGCCCCGGCAAACCAGGTAGCCGCCGCCGGGGTGATCTGTTCCTGAAGCTGCCGCTCGATCAGTTGTCTGTAATTTTGCAGAAACGTTTCCATTTCCACGTGGTCATAATGAAACTGGATCGATACGTGAATTTGTGGATAGAAATGTTTTTTCACTCGTTGTTGGAAGGTGTGCCAAACGTCTGCAGGGAGTATTTCCGGCAGTCGAAGGTGAATGTTCCAGGCACGCCGATCCGGGTAAACATTGACTTGTTGAATGATGGCCTGGTTGAAGAATTCTTCCAGCCATTTCGGAGGAAGCTTTACCTCATCAAAGAGATGCTTGACGTTTGCTTTTGGATAAACCAAGCCAAATTCCCTCCTGTTTTTTAGAGAAACTTGCGCTCCGTGGATTGCAAGGAAAATAGAACTTCCGGATCAGACCCGGGTTCTGTGTGTCTCTTATCCTATCACAGCGTCAGATAAAGGACAATGTACTTCTCTTGGAAGCCGGTTCCGGCAAACCCGGTATACACAATTACCGACAGGAAAATAATTTTGCAATTTGATTTTTTAAAAAAAGGAGTTTTTTCATTTTCGTTTAATATCATTTCTTTGAATAGAAATGATCTATGCACACTGCGAAGAGCGTTCTACTATTGTAGGCGTAGCAGGCGAGCGTAAAAGGAGGATTCGAGTTGAACATAAGAGTGACGACGCGGAGAACGAAGATTTCTTCGGAACAATACGAACAGATGTTGAATAGAAAAAAAGGCAAAACGTTTTTGATTTGGAAGCTTTCCGGTGCTGCTTCGGTGCTCCTCCTCCTTTTGGGAACGGCTGCCTACGCTTGGTTTGAAAATGAAGCGCTTAAATCGGTTGGTAATGATGGAAGCAAGAGCAGGTTTGTCGGGAATGGAGCGCCGGATTCGGAAGATGATTTTGGAGCCTTTGTCCTGAAAAAAATAGAAGATTGGACGGGTGACCAGGCCCATGCGGAGGCAAAAGAGCCGGAGATCGCCAGAAGAATTTCCCCGCCGCCGTTTCAGGAGGTAAAGGTAAGCAGGGAAAAGACTGAGCAGCCCAAGTATCTGCATGAAAGGAAAACAGGAAAAACAGAGAAACGGGAGCGAACGCATCCCGCCGGACGTTCCGAAGAAAAGGTGGACAGACCCCAATCGCCCCCTCCTCCGGTGTCAAAACCACCGGCCCGGCCAAAACCTGGAAATGAGAAACCGACTGATCCGACAAACCCGACAAATCCAACAAACCCAACTAACCCGACAAACCCGACAAATCCGCCGGAAGATGACGGATCGCAAAATCCGCCTCCTGACCAACCGTCACCTCCACCACCGGATGGCGGCAGGAATCACAACAAGGGACTTCTCCATGAAGTTGGCGATCTTTTGAAAAAGTTGCTGGGGTTGAAATCCAAAGCAACGCAATAAAAAAGAACTCCCCGTCGCCCGGGAGTTCTTTTTTGTTCAATTTAATCAAATAAGAAACTTTTGATTTTATTTAACGTTGAGCCGATTTTTGACTGTGCCTCGCCCAGATTGAGCGCTTTCCAGGCGGTCGGCATTGCGTTTGGAACATTCAGCTTGATGATTTGCTTATCGGTCCCGTTTGCATTCATTTCATAAAATGTGCTATTGTCATCACTGGATTCATTATTTCCTTTTATGCCGGAATGATTGAGGGAATAAAGGATTTTGGAGCCGTCATCCGACCAGATTGCACTGCCGACTGCTTTGGTGGTGTCAGCGGTCAGGTTTTTCATGTGGCTGCCATCAGCATCCATCACATAGATATCGGCATTGCCGTTTTTCGACCTGCCGAACAAAATTTTGGACCCGTCCGGTGAGAAATGGGCGTCGTATTCGGACGATTCCCCTGTTTTCCCTGTCAGTTTCTTCAGATCGCTGCCATCCGCATTCATCTCATAAATGTGGCTGAACCCGGTTGCATCGGATGCGTGGCAGATGATTTTGGACCCGTCCGGTGAGAAGTCCGGTTGGGAATAATAGACGCCTTTCTCCGCGTGGGTGATTTGTCGAACTTCCTTGCTTTTGACATCGATCACGTAGAGGTTCCCGTTTCCGCGGGAGAAAACAATTTTGTTGCCATCAGGTGACCAGCGAGGAGAGGCATCGAAATCGGGGAAATGACTGTTGGTTAAGCGAACTTGATTTTTTCCGTCAAGATCTGATATGTAAAGGCTGTCGTTTTTGATGAAAGCTAGTTTTTCCCCGTTTGGTGAAACATCGACAGAATTGCCGGATGTGATTTTGGAAACTTCGAGTGTGTCAGGATTAAATTTGTAAATGGCTTGATTGTACAAAGGACCGCCGTTGAAAAGAACCGGTTTCACATCGTCTTTTGCATAGGCCGGTATGGTCAGTGATATAGACAGTACAAGTGCGCCGACTGCGGCTGTGGTCTTTTTCATTTCTTCTCTCCTCTCTGTTGAAGATGCACCTTTATTATAGCGGATTTCCGTGCTGATGGGGGCCGTTGTTGCAAAATTTACAAACATTTTATTTCTGGAATAGATTGGAAAGATCATTCTTATATTCCCATTCTCTTTCATTGATTTCCCATGCGGCTATTGCTAGACTGTGGGAAGTAGATGGAAGTGGAAAAGGAGGAACATGCCGGTTTCGGCATCAGTGAGATCATGACGCGATTTGCAATTAAAGGGATTGATCCGGTCTTATTTCGGGATGTGGAATTGATCGTCCGTCTTTTTTTTGAAGAGGTTCAGCTGACGGAAACGGATGACCGGGCTGATTTTCAGCTTGAATTTACTCTTGACGAATCCGAAGCGATTGAGGTTCGGGTGACGCTGACCGCAGACAAAGTGCAGTGGTCGGCGGAACATGTGCGTTCCATCGAAGGATGCACAGGCGAAAAAGAGATTCGGAAACGGATGAAGCAGGCGATCAGCTATGTGCTTGTCCAGGTTTTGGAAAGAGCAACAGGGATTGAGCAGCCTTGGGGGATTTTGACCGGAGTCCGCCCGACGAAGCTGTTTCACACGCTGCTGCAAAAGGGAAATTCCCTGCAAGAGGCAAAACGCTTGCTGGAGCAGGAGTATCTACTTCATCCGGAGAAGACGCAGATTCTGGAAGAAATCATCCGGCGGCAGCTTACCGTGCTTCCCGATTTTTATGAGCTGGACAAGGAAGTAAGCCTCTATATCGGGATTCCGTTTTGCCCGACCAAATGCGCCTACTGCACGTTTCCCGCGTATGCGATCGGGGGGCGTACGGGGTCGGTGGAAGGCTTTTTGGCTGGACTTCATGAAGAGATTGCCGCTGTTGGTGCATGGCTGAGAACGCGGGGGTTGCCGGTCACGACCATCTATTTTGGCGGTGGCACCCCGACCTCGATTTCGGCTGAGCAGATGGAGTCGTTGTTTCAGCAATTAAAGAGCCATATTCCCGATTTCGGCCAAGTCCGGGAATGGACGGTTGAAGCAGGGCGCCCCGATACACTGGATGAGGAAAAATTGGCGCTGATGAAGCGCTGGAATGTGGACCGGATCAGTATTAATCCGCAGAGCTTTAAGGAAGAAACGCTCAAAGTGATCGGCCGGCACCACACAGTGGAAGAAACGTTGAGAAAATATCAATTGGCGCGGCAGATGGGCTTAAACAATATCAATATGGACCTGATTATCGGCCTTCCGGGCGAAGGGCTCGAGACGTTTGCCGAAACGCTGGATGTCATGCGCGAGCTGCGTCCCGAATCGCTCACGGTACACACCCTGTCCTTTAAAAGCGGTTCCGTGATGACGCAAAATAAAGAGAAATACCGCGTCGCCGGCCGGGAAGAGACGCGGGAGATGGTGCGGATGGCGCGGGAGTGGGCCCGGGATCAGGGGTATGTACCCTACTATCTCTACCGGCAGAAAAATATTTTGGGCAACCAGGAAAATGTCGGTTATGCTTTTCCCGGAGAAGAGAGCCTGTACAACATCATCATCATGGAAGAACGACAGACGATCATCGGTTTGGGCTGCGGTGCCGTCAGCAAGATCATCTCCCCGGTCAGCGGCCGCCTGTCCCGCCTCCCCAATCCCAAGGAGCCAAAAGCCTACATCGATACGTACCGGCGTCATATCAAAGAAAAATTGGCTAAATTGGATGAAGCATACGGGATCACGCCTGTCGGTCATTGATGAAGCGAAGCTTTGCCTTTAAGTTCGGGGCAAAGCTTTTTGTTTTGCTGTATCGCCCGATCCAAAACAGGGAGGATGACATAAATATGAAAAAAAGGGGCACGATGGCCCCGCAGAGGATTACAACAGGTTGGATACAGAGTTACCGGAGCTGTGGTTGATTGCAGTGGCATCACCCAGGTTAATGGGTACTTGGACGTTCAGGTTGATCAAACCTGCGCTTTGAGCACCTGTTCTGGCGGTATTGTTAACCGTTGCGTGAGCTCCGTCTTCGCAACGGTGCCGATCGTGATGGTGCCGATCGTGATGGTGCCGATCGTGATGGTGCCGATCGTGATGGTGCCGATCGTGATGGTGCCGATCGTGACGGTGCCTTCTCCGGCGAGGGCAGCAAATTCTGAAACAGTGTCTATGCTTTCTTCTTCTTTTCGAGCAGCAATGCATCAGCTTCACCCCCTTTCAAGAGAATGGGTCCAGATTATTTGGTCAGTTTGTTTTGCCCTGTTGGAACGGTTTTTTGAATCAGGTTGGCAAGCGCCGGAGAAAGTTCATTGTTTGTCTCGTTCAAGACCGATCCTCCGACTATACCCAGTAAGCTGTTGAGAACATTGATTAACCCGCCGGCAAGTATATTAAGAGAACCAACAGCGCCTGAAATCACACTGTTTAAAATCAAGGGAACGGTTCCTGACACACTTGAAATCAATGAGGGTAAGCCTGAAATCAGTTGTTGTTGTTCTTGTTCCTGGATTTCAACGGATTCGTTTTCACTGACTTTTTTTTGAATGATCTCTTCAAGTTGAGAGCGCAACTCATTAAGTTGTTCTTGCGTAAACGAAAAGTTCATTCATCTCACCTCCTTTCGAATGTGCGAACCCGGGAAAGATCTGCAAATCTTTCATTTGTTATACTATATTCTGCTTGATCTGCTTGCGTGTGGGCGGAGAAAGAAATGGTTGTCTTCCTAAAAAGAAGGCTTTTACGTGTTGCGCTTTATGTAAAGAGCGGGCGTGGAGGAGGAAAAGGGAGGGCCGAAACGGCCCCTCTCATTAAAGTGTATTTGAGATTGAGTTGTTGCAGCTGCGGTTGATTGCAGTGGCATCACCCAAGTTAATGGGCACTTGAATGTTGATGTTTGCTAAGCCAGCGCTTTGCGGGCCTGTGTTAGCCTTGTTATTTACCGTTGCGCGGGCCCCATCATGGTCGCAACGGTGCCGATTGTGACGGTGCCGATCGTGATGGTGTCTGTCGTGACAGTGCTTTTTCCGACGGGGACAGCAAAATTTGAAACAGTGTTTTTTCCTTCTCTTTTTCTTTTTTGAGCAGCATTGCATCAGCTTCACCTCCTTTCACGGAATCGCGAGGATTTACTCAGTTTGGGATGGTGGTTGGGCTGCTTTTTTCATTTGCTCGATCGGCACCTCTTTGTAGATCACGTTCACTAATCCGGGAAAAAGTTGATTGACCGCATCAGGGCCGAGAATTTCGACCAAATTGGAGAAAAGTTTGGCTAAATGATTCAGAAATGAGTTGAACCCGTTGGTTATGACGCCAAGAATACCGGATGAAGATCCAGGTCCAGGTATGTTGTTGGTTAGCTCGGCAAGCACTGAATTGACCCGGGAAGGCATCTGAACCTGAACGGATACGGGATTATTTTTGGGGGGAAGCAATTCATCGATCAAAGCACGGATCTGTTTTTCCTGTTCGGGAGTCAGAAAATGGTTCAATGATGTTTCGCCTCCTTTTTTTGAAAAAATGCTTGACCGCTTTCTAAAGGGCATTGGAAAGCGCGTTTTGGTGACTGTTGTGCAAGGAGGTTGCATCACCTGTATTGACCGGGACTTGAACGATGATATTGATCAAGCCGCTGACCGGGCCGTCCACCCTTGCCTCATTGTTGACATGGGCACCCGGCAGTGCTGGGAAGGGATGCCGGTGTGGATGATCACGGCATCTGCGGTGCCGGCGTCGTCGAAGGAGAAATCGACGGCAGCGTTTACACAGAAATCGCCTTCGAAAACGCCATCTTTTTCGCTTGCGACAGCGCATGTCCGATTACCCCTTTCTTTTTTTCTTCCGTTTTTTGTTTTTAACGGGTTCCTGATTTTTCTCTTCTTCCATCAACCCTTTTTCGATGTTTTGCTTAATTAATTCTTTTGTTCCGGGGCTCAAAAGTTCCGTATAATCAAATAATTTTTTTACTTTTGATTCCGTTTCCTCCGAATTCAATACTTGAAGACAAAGGTCGTAAATCTTCAGTTTGATTGCCCTTTGCAATTGTTTCGATAATTCATCAAACTGATTTTTCTGTTGTTGTTCTTGCTTTCCCTGGTTCAAGAGGTCTGCACCTCCCTTATGCATAACTACGAAAAGAAACGGTTACTATAAGATATTCCTTGATAACCATTTGGTGAATATTCTTGGATAAAATAGATTTATAACCTGTGAGCCGGGGGTTTCAGAAGACGGATGGCTAAAACCCTCTTAAATAGGTGGATACTTTTTTCATATTCATTTAGGTAAAGAGTGATAGCGGCGTTCCAACCAGGGAGTTCATATATTTTTAAAGGCAAGGCGGCTAGAAGGGATTTTTGTGGGGCAGGTGGTTGAAAGAGTTGTAGAAAGCTTCGGATGCAGACGGGAGCAGAGTCTGAAAAGGGGGGACGGGCAATGATGACAGTTGCCCGTTTTTGCGGATCCATCGTCAGGTTTCGTCGGGGAAAAATTCTGGAAATTCATTGATAAAAGCACGAGTGACGGCTTCATATTCTTCCTCGTCCAACTCGGCAATCCCGTCTCCTGACCATTCGAAAAAGTAAATTTCCCGGTCTGGATGCTCCGGATGATAATACATGACCATTTTTCGCTCGTCATAGGTAAATGTCGCCCCGAGAACGGCGAGAAACGGCCCTGCATCCGTTTCCAGCCGCTGAAAAAGGATGGGCTCGATCTGATCAAGAACCGTTTCGGTGTAGGAATCGCCGGGAAAGAGGAGGAGCATCTCATCTGCCTCCTCCTCAACAATATATAACTGCCGCTTGTGTTCCTTTTCCCACAACAGCAGCAAATGTTTGACGTTATTATGGATGAAAACATATTGGTAGGGGGTTTGAAAGCGGATTGACACTCCGTTTCCCTCCATTTTGATTTATTGTATGATTGCATCTTATCACAGCCCGGCAAGCGGAGGAATAAAAAAGACTCATCACGCATGAAGTGAGATTTGGAGGAATCACTGAGGGATCATTTGGCTTGCGGGGAGGGGCGGGGGACAGACATATTTGCAACAAACTTGTGCAAAAAATAAGCCGGCTTTTCGGCAAACCGGCTTCCACAGATTTCTTTGTCCGGAAAAGATCAAGGATGGACGACCGTCACATATCCGATCATGGGGCCTTCATGGGTTTCGGTTATATGATCGTGACAGATGAGTTCAAAAGTCCCCGTTCGGTCAGCAGTAAATTCAAGTGTGGCGATTTTTCCTTTTTCAACCGAGCCGGCCACTTTTAATTCCGGAATGGAAAAATGATGGACTTTTCCGTTTAGACCGTGGATATGCAAGCGGATTTTTTCCCCTTTCATCACAATGACGGTGCCGGGATCAAAGCGGTATACTTCTTTTTCTTTCCCGGACAGGAGCGTTTTGTATTCGACAGTGAACAGATGGATATCGCGCGTTTTGGCGTTGACCGGCGATGGGTCGGCTTTGGTGTTGGCTGATTTTGCTTCCGGCCAGGCGGACTTGAGCCAATCCAGAGAGGGGTGGATCAAGCCGATTACCGCGATGATTACCACGACGGCAACAAATGCATAGGCCCAAGGGCGGGGGATATTCATTCGGTTAACCTCCTCTCGGTCTAATAATGGTAATTTTTACATAAATCCTCATTTTCCTCCAATCCATCCCCGGAAGATTTAATCATGTTATTGTGTGCAAATTTTGCTCCCGAAACGGGTAAACTGAGGATGGATGGGTAAGATCAATAAAACGACTGAATTATTCCGGTATCTTGAATTTTTGCCAATCGATTCGTTTTATGTTTGTTCAAAGCGTGCTATACTTTTCATATTGGGAAATAAGGCATGAGGAGGAGAGTGGCATGTCGGCACAAGAGCATACGCCGCAAAACCAGGAAAACGATTTCATCGATTTTGTGAAAGCGGCCGGAGTGTCTTCCGGGATTTTCTTTCTCATCTTCATTATTGCCATTGTTATCGATTTTGTGAAGTGATTTGGGATGGCGAGAGGATAGCGGCAAAAATCCTCTCGTTTTTTCGTGTTATGAATGGAATGTTCTTACCACGGGTGATTGGCAAAAAAGTGTGCCTGAGCTATACTTCATATGAGCCAAACTTGAATGGTTTTCTGTCCTTGCCAGGCCAAGCGCCTTTTTTTGAAAGGGGATTCAGGCAGGAAATGGCAGATACATAGAAAAAAAGCAGCAGTTTGGCCTAGTCTGACGGGGAATACTCTGATCGAAAGCGCCAAGGCGGCAAGCAAAGTCATCGGATTGTACTTGTGATTGGAGGATCGCGAATGAACGTTCATGAGTATCAAGGGAAGCAAATCCTGAAGAAATATGGTGTTGTTGTACCCAACGGGCATGTTGCGTTTTCACCGGATGAAGCAGTGAAAGCGGCAGAGAGCCTGGGCGGTGATCTCTGGGTGGTGAAAGCGCAAATTCATGCCGGCGGCCGCGGTAAAGCAGGTGGCGTGAAGCTGGCCAAAAGCCTGGATGAAGTGCGACAGCATGCGCAAGAACTCTTGGGGAAAGTGCTGGTAACCCATCAAACGGGACCGGAAGGGAAAGAGGTAAAACGGCTGTTGATTGAAGAGGGACTGCCGATCGAGAAAGAATATTATGTCGGCATGGTGATCGATCGCTCGACCAGCCGCGTCGTCATGATGGCGTCAGAAGAAGGCGGAACCGAGATTGAGGAAGTGGCGGCAAAAACGCCGGAAAAAATTTTCAAAGAAGTAATCGATCCGGCGACAGGCATGTTGCCGTTCCAAGCCCGCCGTCTGGCTTATCGCATCGGCATCCCGCAAGATAAAATCAATCTTGCTGCGAAATTCATGCTCGGCCTGTATCAGGCTTTTGTCGAAAATGACTGCTCCCTGGCGGAAATCAACCCGCTTATCACCACCAAAGACGGTCGGGTGATGGCACTCGATGCGAAATTGAATTTTGATTCAAATGCCTTGTTCCGCCATAAAGATATTTTGGAAATGCGCGACTTGGATGAAGAAGATCCAAAAGAAGTGGAAGCTTCCAAATTTGATCTCAATTATATCGCTCTCGATGGAAATATCGGCTGTATGGTGAACGGTGCGGGTTTGGCCATGGCAACGATGGACATTATCAAGCATTTTGACGGTGAACCTGCCAACTTCCTCGATGTGGGCGGCGGCGCAACCACGGACAAAGTGCGTGAAGCTTTCAAAATCATTTTGTCCGACCCCAATGTAAAAGGAATTTTTGTCAATATTTTCGGTGGAATCATGAAATGCGATGTCATTGCCAACGGTGTAGTCGAAGCGGCCAAACAAATTGGCCTTGATCGTCCGCTGGTGGTTCGTCTTGAGGGAACCAACGTGGAGCTCGGCAAGAAGATTTTGAATGAATCCGGCCTCGCAATTGTTGCTGCTGATTCGATGGAAGACGGAGCGAAGAAAATCGTCGAACTCGTAAAGTAATGAACGGATAGAGAGTACGCCTGAGAAAGGTGGGTAATTAACGGTGAGTATTTTCGTAAATAAGGATACTAAAGTAATCACACAGGGAATTACTGGTGCAACCGGATTATTTCATACAAAACAAGCGCTGGAATACGGTACAAAAGTGGTTGGGGGAGTCACCCCGGGCAAAGGAGGAACCGAAATTGAAGGGGTTCCCGTTTTTAACACACTGGCGGATGCCGTTGATGCGACCGGTGCGAACGCTTCCGTGATTTATGTTCCGCCGGCCTTTGCCGCTGATGCGATTATGGAAGCTGTCGATGCGGAGCTCGATTTGGTGGTTTGTATCACGGAAGGGATTCCGGTGCTGGACATGGTGAAAGTGAAACGCTACATGGAAGGCAAGAAAACGCGACTGATCGGTCCGAACTGCCCCGGCGTCATCACTCCGGGCGAGTGTAAAATCGGTATTATGCCGGGCTATATTCATACCCCGGGACATGTGGGAATTGTCTCCCGCAGCGGGACGCTGACCTATGAAGCTGTTCATCAGTTGACCACCCGCGGCATCGGGCAATCCACCGCAGTCGGAATTGGAGGCGACCCGGTCAACGGAACCAACTTTATCGACTGCTTGAAAGCGTTTGAAGAAGATCCGGATACAAAAGCGGTGATCATGATCGGGGAAATCGGCGGTACCGCGGAAGAAGAGGCTGCCGAATGGATCAAGGCCAATATGACGAAACCGGTTGTCGGCTTTATCGGTGGTCAAACTGCACCTCCGGGAAAACGGATGGGACATGCGGGAGCGATTATCTCCGGCGGAAAAGGGACGGCTGCGGAAAAAATCGCGACGTTGACCGCCGCAGGGGTTACTGTTGCACCCACACCGGCCGTGATCGGGGAAACATTGGTGAAGGTCTTGGAAGAAAGGGGTTTGCTGGGCGAGTGCATCACTAAGTCGTAAACATCCTGCAGAAAACAAGCGGGAACCTCTGAGCGAGGTTTCCGCTTTTTACTTTTCAACTGAAAGGAGATGTTGTTTTTGGACTTACGGGACGGATTGGCGGCGATCCATCATATACCGGGGGTTGGTTGGAACACCATGGCTCGGCTTCTGAAAGCGGGCTTTCTGCCTGATCAGGATTTAACCCCGTCCGTCATCGATGCTTTGCGGCATAATGGGATTTCGCCGAAAATGGTGAAGTTGCTCAAACAAAAGTGGAATCCGGCGTGGATCAAGCAGGTGAAGGAGGGGTTGAAAAATAAGAAAATTGAGGTAATTACCTATTTTTGTGATGAATATCCGTTATTATTAAAAGAAATTGCCATGCCGCCCTGGGTTTTGTACATAAAGGGAAATGCCGGGCTGCTCAGGGAAACGAGCCTTGCCGTAGTGGGAACGAGGCGCCCCACTCCTTACGGGCTGAAGGTGACGAAACAGCTCGTCCGGGAAATGGTGGAGGCCGGATTTGTGATTGCCAGCGGAATGGCCAATGGCATAGATGGAGCAGCTCACCGAACGGCTTTGGAACATCGGGGAAAAACGGTTGCCGTCTTGGGATGCGGAGCGGACGTGGTATATCCGAAAAATCATCGCGCGCTCTACGATGAAATCGTACGGACCGGAGCCGTGGTATCGGAATCGATTCCGGGAACCACTCCCCATCCGGGACTGTTTCCGGCGCGCAATCGAATCATAAGCGGCCTTTCCCGGGGAACATTAGTGATTGAAGCAGCTGAGCGGTCCGGTTCGCTGATTACCGCCGATTTCAGCCTGGAACAGGGGCGTGAGGTATTTGCCGTTCCCGGCCCGATTACCTCCGTGCAGAGTCGGGGGACCCTGCAATTGATCCGGCAGGGAGCCAAATGCGTTGTTTGCGGCAATGATATTTTGGAGGAATTTTACGACTGGACCCCGGGCAAACAGAAACAGGAGGAAGCGCATGACCGTCAGAAGCAGGATTTTGACGAAAAGGAAGAAAAAATCTTGTCTTATTTTGATACCGATGAGCCGGTTCCGCTTCCTCTCTTATTGGAAAAAGGAGGACGGGAGTTTCCGCCCGGGGAGATTCAGCGGATTTTGTTGCAACTTGAATTGAAAAAAGCGGTTTTGCAGCTGCCCGGTGCCCGTTTTGTCCGGAATTCATTTGACAGAAGTTGAACTTTCCCGTTTAAATTTGATATTGTATCCATTACGATTGACTTCGGGGATGCTGTTTCAAACTGGAAAATGGTCAATTCGTTTGAAAATAAAAGTTCTACCAATGTTGAGGGGAGGGCCATCTTATGGCCGATTCGCTAGTGATCGTCGAATCGCCCGCAAAAGCGAAAACCATAAAAAAATATCTGGGGAGCAAATATATTGTCAAGGCTTCGATGGGGCATGTGCGTGATTTGCCGAAAAGCCAGATGGGCGTTGATGTGGAAAATCAATTTGAACCCAAATATATTACGGTGCGGGGCAAAGGGGATATTCTCAAGGAGCTGCGCGATGCCGGAAAAAAAGTGAAGCGCGTGTACCTGGCAGCGGACCCTGACCGGGAAGGGGAAGCGATTGCCTGGCATCTGGCGCAAATTTTAAAGCTTCCCTTGAATGAGGAATGCCGGGTGGTTTTTAACGAAATCACCAAGACGGCCGTAAAAGATGCCTTTAAGCACCCGCGCAGGATCAACATGGATTTGGTCAATGCCCAGCAGGCCCGGCGGATTCTCGACCGTTTAGTCGGTTACGGAATCAGCCCGATTCTCTGGAAAAAAGTAAAAAAAGGATTAAGCGCTGGCCGGGTTCAATCGGTTGCCGTCAAATTGATTATCGACCGCGAAAACGAAATTCGCCGCTTTGTCCCGGAAGAGTATTGGACGGTTACCGCTGTGCTGTTGAGCGGGGATGAGGAGCTGGAGGCGAAATTTTTTGGGTATGGACGGCAAAAAACGGAGTTAAAATCGGAAGCCGATGTTGAGCAACTGTTGGATAAAATCAAAGGAAAACGATTTGTCGTCGAAGAGATCAAAACGAGCGAGCGGCGCCGAAATCCCGCGCCTTCGTTTATCACCAGCACCATGCAGCAGGAAGCGGCCCGCAAGTTGAATTTCCGGGCGCAAAAGACGATGGCAATCGCCCAGCAACTCTATGAGGGGGCGGATCTGGGCAAGGAGGGGACGGTCGGCCTTATTACCTATATGCGAACTGATTCCACCCGTGTCTCGGAGACGGCCACGGCAGAAGCCCGCAATTATATTAAGGAAACGTTCGGTAGCGAGTACTTAACCAACGCGCCGCGCACGCACAAGAAAAAAGCCGGAGCACAGGATGCTCACGAAGCGATCCGTCCAACCTCCGTGCACCGTACTCCTGACAAGATGAAAGAATACTTGTCCCGGGATCAATTTCGCCTTTATAAACTGATTTGGGAGCGTTTCGTCGCTTCACAAATGGCGTCGGCCGTTTTCGATGCCGTTACCGCCGATATCCGGGTCGGGGAGGCTTTATTTCGGGCGACCGGATCCAAAATGAAATTTCCCGGTTTTATGAAGGTATACGTCGAGGGAAAGGACGATAATAAAAATGAAGAAAACAAATGGCTGCCGCCGCTTGAAAAAGGACAGCCTTTAAAGAGAAAATCGATTACGCCGAAACAACATTTTACCCAGCCTCCGCCGCGCTACACCGAAGCCACTTTGGTAAAAGAGCTGGAGGAGAAAGGGATTGGCCGTCCCAGCACTTATGCCCCGACGTTGGAAACGATTAAAAAACGGGGCTATGTGCTGATGGAAGACAAACGCTTTGTGCCTTCCGAGCTCGGTGAAATTGTCATCGGGCTGATTGGCGAGTTTTTCCCCGAAGTGTTAAATGTGGAGTTTACCGCGCATATGGAGAATGATCTGGATCAGGTGGAAGCCGGGAAGGCGAACTGGATTGAGATCCTGGATCAGTTTTATCGTCCGTTCCGCGAACGCCTGGTCACAGCGGAAAAAGAGATGGCGGAAGTGGAGTTGCAGGATGAAGTCTCCGACGAAGTATGTGAGAAATGCGGAAGCCCGATGGTTTACAAGTTCGGGCGTTACGGGAAGTTCCTGGCCTGTTCTGCATTTCCCGAATGCCGTAACACCAAAGCGATTTTAAAGTCGACGGGAGTCACCTGCCCCAAATGCAAAAAAGGGGAGATCGTGGAGCGGAAAAGCAAAAAACAGCGCACCTTCTATGGCTGTGAACGTTACCCAGATTGCGATTTTGTTTCCTGGGATCGCCCGGTACCGCGTCCTTGTCCGAAGTGCGGAAATTACATGATTGAGAAAAAGACAAAAAAAGAGAAAGTGATTCGTTGCAGTGTTTGCGATTATGAAGAACCGAATTCCTGAAAAAAGGGAGAGAGAAGGAAAATGACAGACAGATATGTTACCGTCGTGGGGGCCGGACTGGCCGGAAGCGAAGCCGCTTGGCAGATTGCGGAGAGCGGTGTTCGGGTCAAGCTGTATGAGATGCGCCCGGTCAAGATGACGCCTGCCCATCGAGGCGGCCAGTTTGCGGAGTTGGTATGCAGCAATTCGCTGCGGGCCGCCTCCCTGACCAATGCGGTCGGCATTTTGAAAGAGGAAATGCGCCGTTTAAATTCGCTGATCATGAAATGCGCGGACCAACATGCGGTTCCGGCCGGCGGCGCTTTGGCGGTCGACCGTGAGGCGTTTTCGGGGGAAATTACCCGGATCTTATCCCAGCATCCCAATATTGAAGTGTGCAAGGAGGAAGTGACGGATATCCCGGACGGACCGACTGTGATTGCCACAGGCCCGCTCACGTCTGCTTCCTTGTCGGACAAGCTGAAGCGTCTGACTGGTGAGGATTATCTCTATTTTTATGATGCGGCGGCTCCGATCGTGGAAAAGGACAGTATTGACATGGACAAGGTTTTTGTCGCTTCGCGCTATGACAAGGGGGAAGCAGCCTATCTCAATTGCCCGATGACCGAAGAGGAGTTCGACCGGTTTTATGATGCGTTGATCCATGCAGATGTGGCGCCTTTAAAGGACTTTGAAAAAGAAATTTACTTTGAAGGCTGCATGCCGATTGAAGTGCTGGCCAAACGCGGGAAGAAAACGCTGCTCTTCGGCCCGATGAAACCGGTGGGGCTTGTTGACCCCCGTACGGGAAAACGGCCGCATGCAGTGGTTCAATTGCGCCAGGACAACAGCGCGGGGACCTTGTATAACATAGTCGGCTTTCAAACGCACTTGAAATGGGGGCCGCAAAAAGAAGTGATCCAGCTCATTCCCGGTCTGGAGAATGCGGAAATTGTCCGTTACGGGGTGATGCACCGCAACACCTTTATCAACTCTCCGAAGCTGTTGCGCCCCACCTACCAGATCCGCATGCGCGACGATCTCTTTTTTGCCGGGCAGATGACAGGGGTTGAAGGCTATGTCGAATCCGCAGCAGCCGGGCTTCTCGCCGGGATTAATGCCGCCCGTCTGGTGCAGGGACGCAAGTTGGTCGTACCGCCCAGAACAACGGCGATCGGAAGCATGGCCCACTATATCACCAGCGCAGACCCTGCTCATTTTCAGCCGATGAATGCCAATTTCGGCCTGTTTGAAGAGTTGCCCGAACGGATCAAGAGCAAGAAGGAGCGGGCGGAAAAATATGCGGAGCGGGCCCTGGCAGATATTGAAGCGTTTCGCCGGGAACTTTTCTGATCCCCTTGTACAGGGATTTTTATAAGCAGTAGAGTATAGTAAGGAAGCTTTAAAAATATAAATGAAGAAACGGGTTCATGGCAAAGAGCCGTTTCTTCATACATAGGATATTTTGAATGAAGGGGGAAACAGAGTTTGGGAGATTTTCATGCCACGACCATTTTTGCTGTTCGCCATAAAGGTTCTGCCGCAATGGCGGGCGATGGCCAAGTCACTTTTGGCAACCAACTGATTATGAAACACGGGGCCAAAAAAGTCCGCCGTCTGTATAAAGGTCAGGTTGTTGCCGGTTTTGCCGGTTCCGTTGCCGATGCAGTGACGCTCTTTGAAAAATTTGAGGGGAAGCTGGAAGAGTATCACGGCAATCTGCCTCGCGCCGCAGTTGAACTGGCGAAAGAGTGGCGTTCCGATAAAGTGTTGCGTCGTCTTGAAGCGATGTTGATCGTAATGAACAACGATCATCTCTTTTTGATCTCCGGAACCGGCGAAGTGATCGAGCCGGATGATGAGGTTCTGGCCATCGGGTCGGGCGGCAGTTTCGCGCTGTCTGCCGGCAGGGCGTTAAAACGGTATGCACCGCATCTGTCAGCCAGTGAGATCGCCGAGGCGGCCCTGAAAATCGCCAGTGAGGTTTGTGTCTTTACCAATGACCACATCATTGTGGAGGAGGTATAACATGCCCGAGTTAAGTCCGCAAGCAAAATGGACACCCAGACAGATTGTCGCCGAATTGGATAAATACATCGTCGGCCAGACGCAAGCGAAAAGAGCGGTGGCGATCGCCCTTCGCAACCGCTACCGCCGGATGCTGCTGCCGGAAGAACTGAGGGACGAAGTCGTTCCCAAAAATATTTTGATGATCGGTCCCACCGGGGTGGGGAAAACGGAAATCGCCCGGCGTCTGGCAAAATTGGTCGGTGCCCCTTTCGTCAAACTGGAAGCGACCAAATTTACCGAAGTGGGCTATGTCGGGCGTGATGTGGAATCGATGGTGCGCGATCTGGTGGAAACGGGGATTCGCATGGTCAAGGCAGAAAAACTGGAAAGTGTGAAAGACGAGGCCCGGGCCATGGCCAACGATCGGATCGTCAGCATCCTGGTTCCTGATCAGAAGGAGTCTCCCGCTTTTAAAAACCCCTTCGAATTCCTGTTCCAGCAAAAGAGCGAGGGAACCCCGGGACCTCAGGAACAGCAGGAGAAAAGGCGGATCAGGGAAGAACGGGCGTTGGTAAAAGAAAAATTGTTGCGCGGCGAATTGGAGGAGCAGATGATCGAGATTGAGGTGGAAGAGCAGATGCCCTCCATGTTTGACATGTTCGCCGGAACCGGCGTCGAGCAGATGGGAATGAACATGCAGGAAATGCTGGGGCAGCTGATGCCGAAAAGAACCAAGCGGCGCAGACTAACCGTCAAGGAAGCGAGAGAAGTCCTGACTCAGCAGGAAGGGCAAAAGCTGATCGACATGGATCACGTGATCGGGGAGGCGCTTTCCCGTGTGGAGCAGTCGGGTATTATTTTCCTTGATGAGATTGATAAAATCGCCGGCAAGGACCAGCGCGGCCCCGATGTTTCCCGTGAGGGTGTGCAGCGCGACATTTTGCCGATCGTGGAAGGTTCCACTGTCATCACCAAATACGGGCCGGTGAAAACGGATCACATTTTGTTTATCGCCGCCGGTGCGTTCCACGTTTCCAAACCGTCCGACCTGATCCCGGAACTGCAGGGGCGTTTCCCCATACGCGTCGAACTGGACGATTTGAGCGCCGATGATTTCGTGCGGATTTTAACCGAGCCGAAAGGCGCTTTAATCAAACAATACATCGCCCTCTTGGAAACGGAAGGCATCAAGATTACCTTTACCAAAGAAGCAGTGGAAGAAATCGCCCGGCTGGCGCAGGAAGTGAACAGCTCCACCGAGAATATCGGAGCCCGTCGCCTGCATACGATTCTCGAGCGGTTGCTGGAGGAGCTCTCTTTTGAAGCTCCGGAGATCGGGATGGGGGAAATCACGATTACACCGCAATATGTGCAGGAGCGTTTGGCTGATGTCGTAACGGACCGGGATTTGAGCCAGTATATTTTGTAGGAAGCTTTTCGCGCAAAGTTTTCCCTTGCGATCAGATATGGGGTATGGTATATTCAACAATGGTGTAAACACACACGCCGAAGAAGCGGGCAGCGGTGCCGTGGATTGCGGTTTCTGCCTTCGATGATTTCGGCGGAGGACCAACCAACAAGGAGGATTTTAAAATGGCTGTTGTATCCATGAAACAACTGCTGGAAGCAGGGGTTCACTTCGGTCACCAAACTCGCCGTTGGAACCCGAAAATGGGAAAATACATTTTTACAGAGCGTAATGGAATTTACATCATCGATTTGCAAAAAACCGTCAAAATGATGGAGCAAGCGTACAACTTCGTACGTGAACTGGCTGCAAACGGCGGCAACATCCTTTTTGTCGGAACCAAAAAACAAGCGCAGGAAGCAGTTAAGGAAGAAGCTGAGCGCTGTGACATGTTCTATGTGAACCATCGTTGGCTCGGCGGCACGCTGACCAACTTCCAAACGATCCGCAAACGCATCGAGCGCCTTCATGAACTGGAGCGCATGGAAGAAGACGGCACATTTGACGTACTGCCGAAAAAAGAAGTGATCCTTCTTAAAAAAGAACAAGCCAAATTGGAGAAATTCCTGGGCGGTATTAAACACATGAAAAAACTGCCTGATGCGATTTTCGTCATCGATCCACGCAAAGAGCGCATTGCGGTTGCAGAAGCACGCAAGCTGAACATTCCGATCGTGGCCATCGTGGATACCAACTGTGATCCGGACGAAGTCGATTATGTAATCCCGGGTAACGATGATGCCATCCGTGCTGTTCGTCTCTTCACCGGAAAAATTGCCGATGCGATTTTGGAAGGACGCCAGGGCGAACAACAAAGCACCACAGCTTCCTGATGAGAAAGTAAAAGAGGGTGGCATGGAGTTATTCATGCCCACCCCTTTTTATACGAAAAAGTGAACTGGAATCAGATGAAGGAGGACCATTCATGGCAATTACAGCTGCAATGGTAAAAGAGCTGCGCGAAAAAACGGGCGCAGGCATGATGGATTGCAAAAAAGCGCTTACCGAAACCAATGGTGACATGGAAAAAGCGATAGAATACCTGCGTGAAAAAGGGATTGCAAAAGCGGCCAAAAAAGCTGGACGCATCGCTGCCGAAGGTGTGGTTGAATCCTACATACATGCCGGCGGACGGATCGGCGTTCTCGTAGAGGTGAACTGCGAAACCGATTTCGTGGCCAAAACCGATGACTTCAAAAGCTTCGTAAAAGATGTGGCTATGCAAATCGCCGCAATGAACCCGAAATATGTCCGCAGTGAAGAAATTCCGGAAGAAGAAGTGCAAAAAGAACGGGAAATCCTGAGACAACAAGCACTGCAAGAAGGAAAACCGGAAAACATCGTTGACAAAATGGTGGAAGGCCGCCTGAAAAAACATTTCCAAGAAATTTGCCTGCTCAACCAGGCTTACGTGAAAGACCCGGACAAAACGATCGATCAACTGTTGAAAGAAACGATCGCCAAACTGGGTGAAAACATCAACATTCGCCGTTTTGTACGCTATGAAATGGGCGAAGGCCTTGAGAAGAAAGAAGACAACTTCGTAGAGGAAGTTATGTCCCAAGTTAAACAAGGCTAAGAAGATATATAGGGAACACGGCCATTGTGTTCCTTTTTTTTTAAGAACTGCGGTTGATTGGAGGAAGCGAATGAGTACTCCCAAGTATAAACGCATTGTTTTGAAATTGAGCGGTGAAGCGTTGGCCGGGGATCAAGGATACGGCATCGAGTCGCGAGTGATCCGCTCTTTGGCCCGTCAGATCCAGGAAGTTGTCGAGCTCGGCGTCGAAGTTGCCGTAGTCGTGGGAGGAGGAAATATTTGGCGGGGGATCAGCGGTTCCGCTCACGGAATTGACCGTGCCACCGCTGATTATATGGGAATGTTGGCCACTGTGATGAACTCCTTGGCATTGCAGGATGCGCTCGAAAGTATGGAGGTTCCCACCCGCGTCCAGACTTCGATTGAAATGAGGCAAGTGGCCGAGCCCTATATTCGCCGGCGGGCAATCCGCCATTTGGAGAAAGGACGGGTGGTCATTTTTGCCGCCGGCAACGGAAATCCTTTCTTTTCCACCGACACAACCGCCGCTCTGCGTGCTGCCGAGATTGAAGCAGATGTGATCCTCATGGCCAAAAATGGGGTGGATGGCGTGTACACGGCGGATCCCCTCAAAGATCCGGCTGCCCAAAAATATGATTCGCTCACCTATCTGGAGATTTTGAACAAAGGCCTGAAAGTGATGGATTCCACTGCCTCCTCGCTTTGCATGGACAATAACATTCCTTTGATCGTATTTAACATCTCCGAAGAAGGCAATATTCGCCGTGTCATTTTGGGTGAACATATTGGTACACTGGTAAAAGGGAGCGTGTGATTTCGTGAACCAGGTAAAATCGCAAGCAGAATCGAAAATGGAAAAAGCCATCCAAGTGCTTAAAAAAGATTTGCTCACGATTCGGGCCGGTCGGGCCAATCCGGCTCTTTTGGACAAAGTGACCGTCGAATACTACGGTACCGAAATGCCGATCAACCAAATGGCCAATATCTCCACGCCGGATCCGCGCACACTTGCCATTCAGCCTTGGGACAAGTCCGCTTTGGGCGAAATTGAACGGGCCATTTTGAAATCGGATTTGGGGTTGACTCCGACCAACGATGGAAGTGTGATCCGCATCACGATTCCTCCGTTGACCGAGGAACGGCGCAATGAATTGGTGAAAGTGGCACGTAAAATGGGAGAAGAGGCCAAAGTGGCAATTCGCAACGTGCGCCGCGATGCAAATGATGAAATCAAGAAATTAGAGAAAAATGGGGAAATTCCCGAAGATACGGCACGTCGGGGTCAAGAAGAGATCCAAAAATTGACCGACCGTTTCATCAAGGAAGTGGATCAAGTGGTTGCAGCGAAAGAAAAAGAAATGATGGAGATTTAAAAACATAAAATGATTGGGTGAAAACCCCTTCTTTCCAGAGGGGGTTTTCTGTCTACCCCAGGGATGAGAAACGGGATGAGTTAACCTTTGCGGAGGAATGTTTCATGATTGAATCCATTAAACGCCTGGTTGGCAATAAGAAGAGGGAACAAGGAAAGAAAGAGTTGTTGGAACAGATCAAAAAGGCTCCCCTGCCGGAACACGTGGCCATTATCACGGATGGAAACGGTCGTTGGGCCAAAAAACGGGGTCTTCCCCGTACGGCGGGTCATGCGGCCGGAATGAAACGGGTGCGTGAAGTGATCCGGGAAGCCGACAACTTAGGTATTAAAGTCCTCACTTTTTATTCATTTTCGACCGAAAATTGGAAACGTCCGCAAGAGGAAGTCGAATATCTGATGAAACTTCCGATCGAGTTTTTAAAAACCGGTCTCAAGGAATTGGTTGAACGCAACGTGAAAGTGCAAATGCTGGGGGAGAAGAGCAAAACTCCGACGCAGACGCAGCAGGCCCTGATCAAATTTGAAGAAGAGACCAAACACAATACCGGATTGATTCTCAACTTTGCGATCAATTACGGCTCGAGGGATGAAATCCTGCGCGCGGTAAAAAACATTATAGACGATGTGCAAAATGGTCATATTGATAAGGAAGAGATCGATGAACAAACCATGAACCGGTATTTGCTCACCAAAGGATTGCCTGATCCTGACCTTGTCATTCGTACGAGCGGAGAAATTCGCGTCAGCAATTTCTTGTTGTGGCAACTGGCATACAGCGAGTTGCTGTTTACCGATACGATGTGGCCTGATTTTACCATCGAGCATTTCCATCAGGCGATTGCAGAATTCCAGCGTCGTTCGCGGCGATTTGGAGCGGTGTAAAGACAGGGGAAATAAACGATGAAGCAGAGAATCATTACAGGGGGATTGGGCGCTCTCGGCTTTTTGCTGCTGCTGTCCTTGGGAGGCTGGTGGTATACCGCCTTGATGTTTGTACTGGCGGTCATCGCCTTTTTGGAATTTGCGCAGATGAGAGAGCAGCATTGGAAAACGCCGCAAATGTTTTTTGGCCTTATTGTAATCGCACTGATTTTTCTTTCCGGATTAATGGAGCTGCCGGTCTTGAAGTCGTCTTCTTCTTTCCTCAAAGAACCAAATCCACTGTTGCTGGGACTGGCGCTCTACTCTGTTTTGATCGTCTTGAGCCGCAATCGCTTTGATCTCTTTCAAATGGCTTATTTATTGGCAGGAGCCATATACATAGGATACGGCTTTTTATATATGATGGTGGCCATCTGGAAGCCTGACGGACTTGCCTTATCCCTTCTTGTCATCATTGTGACTTGGGCAAACGATTCCGGTGCTTATTTTATCGGAAAAAAGTGGGGGAAACACAAATTGTGGCCCCAGATCAGCCCCAACAAGACGATTCAAGGTTCGCTGGGCGGCATCATGTTTGGGATTGTGACCAGTCTGGTCATCTGGCTGATCCATCCCCAATTGGGGAGCTCCCTGTGGGCGTTGGGAATGGGATTGTTTATCACCATCGTCGGCCAATTGGGAGATTTGGTTGAATCCGCCTGGAAAAGAAGCGCTGGTGTAAAAGATTCCGGCGGGATTCTGCCGGGGCATGGCGGCGTATTGGATCGCTTTGACAGTTTGTTGTTTGTTTTTCTCATTTTGCATTTAATTCAGGCAGTGTGAAAGGAGAGCGGGGAATGCCGGAAAAAATCGCCATTTTGGGTTCCACCGGTTCAATCGGACGCAGTACCTTGAACGTGATCGCCCAGCATCCCGATGAGTTTGAAGTGGTTGCGCTGGCGGCAGGGGGAAACGTCCGCGAAATGGTGGAACAAGCGCGGACGTTTAAACCCAAATTGATCTCGATGGCTACGAAAGAAGCAGCTGAACAGGTGCAGCGGGAGGTGGGGCAGGAAGTAAGGGTTATCTATGGCGAGGATGCCCCCGTCGAAGTGGCCTCCCATCCGGAAGCATCCTTTGTTGTTTCGGCCATTGTGGGAAGCAAAGGATTGGTGCCGACCCTGGCAGCCATCCGCGCAGGGAAAAAGGTCGGTCTGGCCAACAAGGAAACGCTTGTCAGCGCCGGTCATATCGTGGCGGCGGAAGCAAAAAAGAGACAGGTTCCCCTGCTTCCGATTGATAGTGAACATTCCGCCATCTTTCAATGCTTGAATGGAGAACGCATTTCCGAAGTTCGCCGCTTGATTGTCACTGCATCCGGAGGAGCTTTCCGTGATTGGACAAGGGAACAAATAGAGAACGCAACGGTGGAACAAGCGTTGAAACACCCCAATTGGTCGATGGGGGCAAAAGTGACGATCGATTCGGCAACGTTGATGAACAAGGGATTGGAAGTGATTGAGGCTCACTGGCTATTTGATCTGCCTTATGAGAAAATAGATGTGATCATTCATCCGCAAAGCATCATCCATTCGATGGTGGAGTTTCAGGACGGCGCGGTGATGGCCCAGTTGGGGACGCCTGACATGCGGGTTCCCATTCAATATGCATTGTCCTATCCCAACCGTTTGCCTTTGCAGACGGAGCGGTTGGACTTTGTGGCTTTGTCCCGCCTGGACTTCCGTCCACCGGACCTTGAACGCTTTCCCTGTTTGAAAATGGCTTATGAAGCCGGAAAAACCGGGGGAACGATGCCGACGGTTTTAAATGCGGCCAATGAAGTGGCGGTACAATCATTTTTGGCCGGCGAATGCCCGTTTCCAGTGATTGAAGAATTGGTGGAAAGAGCGTTATCCGCCCATGAGGTGGTGCACAATCCAACGCTGGAAGAAATCATGGAAGCGGATCGCTGGGCGCGAGCCTTCGCCAGAGAGAGTCTCATCCGCATAACCTGAGCTGCGGGGCTGTTCTCTGATTAACCGGGGTGGTGATAACAAGCATGCAAACAGTGATCATCTTTATTCTCGTTCTCAGCCTCTTGGTATTTGTTCATGAATTGGGACATTTTCTTTTTGCCAAGCGGGCAGGTATTCTGGTTCGGGAATTTGCCATTGGTTTTGGCCCGAAAATTTTTTCCAAGCTCTATGGAGAAACACTCTATTCCATTCGTGCGCTTCCACTCGGCGGGTATGTGAGAATGGCTGGGGAAGATGCGGAAGTGGTCGAGATCAAGACGGGATCCCTCGTATATGCCGTACAATCCGGTGAGGGAAAGCTGAATCATCTCTACTTGTATGAGCCAACCGATTTGCCGGAACAGTTGATTGTGGGCAGGTTGGTGGAAGCGGACCTGGAGAAACAGCTGTATGTGGTCCTTGAGGATCAAAATGAAGTGGAAATGAGGTATGCCCTCGATCCGCAAACCATTATTCATTATGATCAAAAAACCCATGTGCAAATCGCTCCGGTCGATCGTCAGTTTGGCTCCAAAAGCGTTGGGCAAAAGGCGATGGCGATCTTTGCCGGACCCCTGTTCAACATTATATTAACTGTGATCCTCTTCGCCACTTACGCTTTGATGGCCGGCATTGAAGACCAGTTGCCCGTGGACAGCACCATGCCGGGAAAACCGGCGCAAAAAGCGGGCATCAAAGCAGGTGATGTCATCGTTGCCGTCGATGGGCATGAAGTTCATACCATGGATTCGTTGCGGTATTACCTGATCGATTCCAAAGGAAAAACAGTGACAATCACCATCGAGCGCAACGGGAAAAAGCTGAATCTCCCTGTTACGCCCGAAAAAAACGGGGATGTCTACCAGATCGGCGCCTATTTCAACCAGGAGAAAATGAAAAGAAAAGCGACGATCGGAGAGGCATTGACTGACGGAGTACGGGAAACATATGAGTGGTCCGGCTTTATTCTGGACGGATTCGGTAAATTGGTTACAGGGCAATTGTCCATCAAAAGTTTGGGCGGTCCTGTGCAAATGGGAAGCATTACGGGTAAGGCGGCCGAAAGCGGACTGGCTTCGCTGATTCGCTGGATGGCTCTCTTGAGCCTGAACCTGGGGATTTTCAACCTGTTGCCGATTCCCGCCCTTGACGGCAGCCGCCTCGTCTTCATTGCAATCGAAGCAATTCGTGGCCGCCCGGTGAGTCCCAACAAGGAAAGCCTGGTTCACTTTGTCGGATTTGCTCTGCTGATGGTGCTGATGCTGGTGGTCACGTTTAATGATATTAAAACGATTTTTTTCACTTGAGCTGAGGGAACAATGGGTTCCTGCCCGGAACCTTGATTGGCCTGATGTGAACGTTAACCCGGTTTTCCGCCCGGTGAGGAAAACTGGGTTTGTTTTTTGCTTTTTTCTTGGGCTGGTTTTGTGTATGATTATGTTTGATGCAGTTTAAGTAAAGAGAGGGATTTTTATGCGGCAAAAAAATGCGCTGATTCCGACGTTACGCAATGTCGGAGAAGCGGAGATGGTAAGTCACCGCCTTTTATTGCGCGGCGGTTTTATAAGGCAGTTGGCAGCTGGGGTTTATACCTTCTTGCCGCTCGGATTTCGCGTATTACATAAAGTGGAGAAAATCGTCCGTGAGGAAATGGATCGCATTGGGGCGCAGGAATTGCTCTTGCCCGTCCTGCATCCTGCCGAACTCTGGCATGAATCCGGACGCTGGGAAAACTACGGGCCGGAGCTTTTCAAGATCAACGACCGGCATGACCGCAGTTTTGCGATGGGGCCAACCCATGAAGAAGTGATCACCGATCTCTTGCGGGGCGAGATCAATTCATATAAAAAGCTGCCGATGGCGCTTTACCAAATCCAAACGAAATTCCGCGATGAGAAAAGACCGCGCTCCGGTTTGCTGCGCGGCCGGGAATTTGTGATGAAAGACGCCTATTCCTTCCATGCCGATCGCGAATCGCTTGATCAAACCTATGAGGATATGTTTGGGGCGTATATGAATATTTTCACCCGGGTCGGACTTGATTTCCGCGCGGTGGAAGCGGATGCGGGAGCGATCGGAGGAAAGGGAACCCATGAATTTATGGCACTCTCCGACGCAGGTGAAGATACCATCGCCATCTGTGAAGCATGCGATTACGCAGCTAATATCGAGATGGCTGAAGTGGTCGGAAATGAGGAGGTTTCGGACAAAACACCGGTTTCGGAGCGTGAGAAGATCGCCACCCCGGGGAAACGCACCATTGAAGAGGTGGCCGAGTACCTCGATGTGGAACCGCACCAGCTGGTAAAAAGTTTGCTCTTTACTGTCGATGGTGAACCCGTGCTCGTCCTTGTCCGCGGGGATCATGAAGTCAATGATGTGAAAGTGAAAAACTTGCTTGAGGGAGCCGTATGCGAATTGGCGGATGAAGAAACCGTTCGACGGATCGCAGGGGCTTCAAGCGGTTTTGTCGGACCGGTCGGATTGAAGGAACCGGTTAAAATCCTGGCGGATCATGCTGTCATGCGAATGAATGAGATGATCACCGGAGCGAATGAAGCTGACGCTCATCTGATGCATGTACAGATCGGCCGCGATTTCCAAGTCGATCTCGCCGGCGATCTCCGGAATATCCAGGAAGGTGATGCATGTCCGCGCTGCGGGGGAACGATTCAGTTCAAACGCGGAATTGAAGTGGGCCATGTCTTCAAGCTGGGAACCCGGTACAGTGAGGCGATGAATGCCCGTTTCCTCGATGAAAACGGCAAAGAACAACCTTTTATCATGGGTTGTTACGGCATCGGAGTTTCCCGGACTGTTGCCGCAGCGATTGAGCAACATCATGATGAAAACGGGATTATCTGGCCGGTGGCGATTGCGCCGTATACGGTTCACCTGATTGCGGTCAATATGAAAAACGAAGACCAAGCCCGTCTTGCCGAAGCGTTGTACGAGGAACTGAATAAAGAAGGAATCGAAGTTTTATTTGATGATCGCAAAGAGCGGGCCGGCGTCAAATTTAAAGATGCTGATCTGTTGGGGATTCCGGTTCGGATCACAGTCGGAGCAAAAGCTGGAGAGGGACTGGTCGAGATCAAATTGCGCCGCAGCGGGGAAAGCAAGGAATTGTCAGTTGAAGAAGTATTGAAAGAGCTGCCGGAGTGGATTAAACGCGCAGATCAGAAATAGAAGAGAGGACCCATTTTCTCCCCGTGCAAGGGAGGGAATGGGTCTTTTTTTTGAGTACATTGACTCCGGGTAAGCCGGTCCAAATAAAAGTAAGTAATTGGAAGAAATTTGAATATCGCGCATTCCATGCTTCTGTATTTGTCGATTATGTTGTTTTTTTTGTCTTCGTTTTTGCTGTGGATATTCGGATCGGTTGGATTTTTGTCAGGAAAAACAGAACGCTGAGGGAAGCTATTAGCATCGTTGATCCGCCAAATGTAAGTGCAGCCGTAAAACCGTAGTATTGTGCGATAAAGCCGGTGATTGCCGGAGAGACAATGGAAGCGAATGCACCGGCTGTATTCATGATCCCGCCGAGGGTGCCGGCGGCTCCTTCCGGAGCGAGCTCTTGGGGAAGCGTCCATAGAATCGCTGTTGATGCCGATTCGGCGGCCATGGCAATGATTAGGAGCCAGGCGGCAGTTTCTGCATCTTTGGCATAAGCAGCTCCAATGACGGATAATGCGATCACTTGAGTGGTGATTAAAAGGGTTTTTTTCACAATGGTAAGGTTGTAACCTTTTTTAATTAAATAATCGGCCAAAACTCCGATCAGAGGTTGTGCCAGCATCCCGGCCACCCAGGGAAGGGTTGCGTAAAAAGTGACGGCGTCCAGATCCAGTTTTCGTGCTTCGATCAAAAAGCCCGGCAACCAGGTCAGATAGAGATAATAAAGGTAATCCTGAAAGAATTTGATGATGATGATCGCCCAGGTGTTTCGGTGCTTTAATAATTGGAATGAAGTGATTTTGTTTGAAGGGGTGACTTCGTTGCCGGCGGGAATCGTTTTTTTCTCGCGAAAGGTGGCGAACCAGAGGATTACCCACAGAAGACTGCCCAGCCCGGTAATATAAAAAGCCATGCGCCAGTCCGGTTGCTCCTTAGTGCCAAAGTACACCATCAGGCCGATCATAATGCCTGGCGTTAAAGCGTATCCCAGTCGCAATCCAGAAAGATAAATGCCCGTTGCCGTGCTGCGGTCCGAAGGTTTGAAGTTTTCCGCAACGATTTTTGTCGCTGCCGGGAAATTCGCGGCCTCACCCAAACCGACCAAGATGCGGCTGGCGAACAGCAACGGGGCTCCGCGAGCGAGTCCGGTGACCGCGGATGCGATTGACCAGATTGCCGCTGTGATTCCGTAGACTTTCTTGGCTCCAAACCGGTCGGCGAACCAACCGGCAGGAATATTGAAGAAGAGATAAGCCCAACCGAAAGCGGAGAGGATTAAGCCCATGGTTCCCATGCTCAGATGTAATTCCTTGGCGATAAAGGTGTTGGCTGTCCTAAGGTAGCGAAATTCCT
>NZ_JPST01000064.1 GCF_000763315.1 Thermoactinomyces daqus
TCCAGAGATGGTCAACATAGAAGACCTGGTCCCACAAGATCATTTACTTAGAAAAATCAACGAAACGATTGATTTTTCGTTTATTGCCGAAAAATGCAGGCCGCTTTATTGTGAAGACAATGGCAGACCCTGCATAGATCCTATCATGCTGTTCAAAATGCTGCTCATTGGCTATCTGTACGGAATCCGATCGGAAAGGCGGCTCATTGAAGAAATCCGTGTGAATATCGCTTACCGTTGGTTCGTCGGACTTTCCCTGACTGATCCAGTACCCCATCACTCCACCTTTAGCCAAAATCGCCGCCGGCGATTTCAACAGTCCACCATCTACCAAGAAATCTTTGATGAAATCGTACTTCAGGCAATTGGCCACGGGTTTGTTGATGGGAAGCAATTATTCACAGACTCTACGTTTTTAAAGGCGAATGCAAGCAAAAGCAAGTTCAAGAAACAGAAAGTCACTGTAACACCTAAGGACTATATGGATGAGTTAGAAAAAGCCATCGACGAAGATCGGATTCAACACGATAAAAAACCGTTTAAAAAAAAACGAATCCAACTGAAAGAAAAAGAAATCCGGGTGAGCACCACAGATCCTGACAGTGGTTATATGGTCCGGGATGGGAAACCCGAAGGGTTCTTCTACCTGGACCACCGAACCGTTGACGGAAAGTACAATTTTGTCACGGATGTTTATGTGACTCCTGGAAATGTTCATGATTCGATCCCCTATCTCAAGCGATTGGATCGTCAGATCAACCGTTTCGGATTCCGTGTCGAGGAAGTTGCCTTGGATGCCGGTTATCTCACCATGCCCATTTGTCAAGGACTTAAGGAAAGGGAAATTTTTTCCGTAATTGCTCACCGGAGAT
>NZ_JPST01000065.1 GCF_000763315.1 Thermoactinomyces daqus
CCATTACAGGAATGCTCCTTTTATCCTCTTGGCAAAACTGAAATTCGATGCAGCGGAACATCGAGTGTACGCTGGATCGCTTCAATGACCAGCGCTTTCACTTTCAGATTTTCCACGCCCCTGGCAACGACGAGCACCCCTCTCACTTTTGGCTTCAACCGTTTGACAATCACGGGCACCTCCCCGTTCTCTCCGCGGTAATACGCGGTTTTGCGATCAATGGTGTTTTGGGTGATGGAACGGTTGCCGCCATTTTTATCGCGTTCGGTGGTCACCTGCTCGGATTCGCGCTCATCGGTCTGTACCACTTCTTCTTCAGTGGAATCCAAATTCACGATGACCGAAACATCATCAACCCCGACGATCTCGCTGAGCACTTCTTTCAATTCCGTTTCATACATCCGCTCATACTCCTGCATGCTTCCACTGTCACCCCGGCTTTGCAGGGGTTTTGCCCCGGTCTCCAGCGAAGGAGGATTGCCCGTGGAAAGTTCAGGCCCGTCATTTTCCCTGACGTTGAAAAATGAGGATAAAATCATGATCATCAGCCCGACTCCGCCCATAATGATGATCAGGCCAAAGCGGTTTTTTTGCTTTTCACTCCCCCCCATTTTCCCGATGATTTGATCCAGCCATTTCTTAAACATGCTTTCACCTCCTACCCATCCGGCTGTGTAAAGGTGACGATGATCTGATCGGGAGCCAGATCCCAGCTGTCGGCGATAAAACGGGAGATGCGCTCGCCGATCCGCTGTTGTTCGTCGTTTTTGGCCCGTTGCGGACTTTCATCCCCGACTTGGATGTGTACCGGTTCGATCGGCTTCATTGCCGGATTGGCCGGATTTTCATCCGCTTTCCCTTCTTCCAGCAGAATCCGAACCTGTCTGATTTCCCATTGATTCTCCTTTTGCGCCAACGTCACATCGGCATCGGCTACCGTGATGTGAAAGTGACGGTTTATCTGATCCTTGATTTCCTGAGCCATCGCCTGCTCCGACCGGTCGCGGATCTGCTCCGTCTGGGAATGTTTCACTTTTGCGCTGTCCTCCCGGATTTGCGAAATCGGCTCCATGCCTTTTCCCGTCGGATTCATTGTTCCAAAGGCGATCCGGGACAAATCCAGATCCTTGGAAAGCAGATGGAAAATCGGCGACAAGATCGCCATGATAATCAACAGCCCCATCACCAGCTTCACATACCGGTCCAATGAATGATTGGGCAGCAGCAAATCGATAAAAGCGGCGATGAGAATCAGCAGTATCACTTGTTTTAACCAATCGCCGAGCCACTCGATCAATGTAACCACCTACCTGACCATCGCCGCGATGTTCCCGGAAGCGACGATAATCGTAATTGCCAGAAAAAACATCAGCCCGACCGTCGCCAGCGCGGCAAAAATGTAGATCAAAGTCCGGCCGATGGTCTCAAGGCTTTCGATGATCGGGCTGTTGCCCAAAGGTTGCATCACCGCCGCAGAGAAGTTGTAAATCAGCGCGAGCGAAAGAATTTTAACCGCCGGAAAGGCGCAAATCATCAGTAAAATAATGACACCCGCCAGACCGATGGTGTTTTTCACCAACAGCGAAGCGCCCACCACCGTGTCAGCCGCTTCCGAGATCGTGCGGCCGATGACCGGAACGAAATTGCCGGTAATATACTTGGCCGTGCGCAAAGTAATGCCGTCCGTCACTGCCGAAGCCGTTCCCTGAATGGACAGGACACCGAGAAATATGGTCAGCAATCCGCCAAGCAACGAGATGCTGATTTTCCGCATCAGCCCCGCCAGCTGATTTACCTTGTATTTATCCGACAAGCTGCTGACGATGCTGAGGATCGCCGAGAAAAAAAGGAGCGGAAAGACCAGGGTATAGATAAAGGTCCCAATCGTATGAATCATAAAGACGATAAACGGGTGAAACAACGTGGCCGATCCGATATTTCCCATCGTCATCATCAGTGTCAACATGAGCGGAACCAGGGCGAGCATGAAATCGATCATGCGTCCGATCGCGGTTCTCGCGGCTTCGACGGCCACATGAAAGCTGTTCACCATCAAAATAATCAAAACCAAAAACGCAATCGCATAAGCGACTTTGCTAACTTGATTTCGTTCAAAGGCCGTCTGCAGGGTCTGCAGAATCATGCTGAAAACAGTCAGGATGAGAATGCTGCCAAGCAATTTCCCGTTATAAAGAATTTCATGAAAAAAATAGCGCAGAAAAGCCAGGGCAACATCTTTGATGCTCCATTCCTTTTTGCCGGACAACAGCATGTCAAACAGGTTCGGAAAGTTTCCCCGGTCGAAAAACTGGCCGTAATCATCGCTGAGCTGGCTCCAAAACGACTCTACCTGCTTTGTCTGCAACTGGTTAAGCTGGGATCGTACGAGCTGATTGGTGATCGAAGCATCCTGTCCTTCCCCGCCTTCTTGCGCCCCGGCGATGAGCGGGGTGAACCAAAGGGCCAGGATCACCGGAAGCATCCAGAAAAATCGCCTTTTCCATCTCATACGGGTTCATCCTTACGAAGGTAAAATTTGCATAATCGTTTCGATGATCACAGTGATGATCGGAATTGCCATAACCATGATGAGAATCTTGCCGGCGAGTTCAATCTTGGATGCGATGGCTCCTTGTCCCGCATCGCGCGTCACCTGGGCGCCAAATTCAGCGATATAGGCAATGCCGATAATCTTGAGGATCGTCTCAAGGAACAAGTTGTTCACGTGCGCCTGATGGGCCAGATTTTCCAGTACGCCGATCACTTCACTGATTTTTCCGACAAGGGAAATAAAAATGATAATCCCGACAAAGGTCGCCAGCAAAAAGGCGAAAACCGGTTTTTGCTCTTTAATGACCAAGATCAGAAACGTCGTGACGAGGCCCAGACCCACCACCTGGATAATTTCCAAGCGGATCGCCTCCCATCATGCGCGAAAAAGAAACACATTTTTGATTGTTTGAAACAAATCCTGAACCAACATCGCCACCATAAACAACACCACCACAAATCCGAACAATGTCACCCAATGGGCGAAATCTTCTTTTCCCATCTGCTTTAGCACCGTGTGAATCATCGCGACGATGATCCCGATCCCTGCGATCTGGAAGACTGAATCCAAATGGTACGGCATAGTCACCCTCCATCCGCCACGTTAAATCAACAAAATTACCAATAGCGCACCGGTCAAAATCCCCATCGTTTTATACATTTTTTCATACCGTTCCTGTTCGGATCTTGCTTTGCTCTCTTCCATTTCCAGCCGGGTGGCGGCCAGCTGCAAATGATGAAGTTGATCCGCGCGACTTGAATTGCCCAGCACATGGCACAATTTCAACAGAATTTCTTTCTCTGTTTTGGACAGGGCAGTATGACGCCACTCCTCCTCGATCGCCCGGTGCAAACACTGGTATGTAGATTCACCATCCATGCTGAGCAGATTTTTGCTGCCTTTTTCGAGAATTCGCGCAAGGGCGCCGCCGGCTGTTTCAGCGATCCGGGACAGAGCGTCGGCCAATGGCCGGACTCCATAATTGATTTCCGTCTGCAACAAGGCGAGACACGAGCGCAATTCCCTTATTTGCCGCGGCCTTTCCCGGAGATTTCCGGCGAGCAAAAACCCCGCCCATGTGGAAGCGATCAGAATGAAAATCGCGCCCGCCCATTTAATCACAGGGGATGCACCTTCCGCGAACGGGACACGGACAAGTCAAGCGGTTCAAACATGTGGTTATATATCGCTTCCACCGTACCCGGTCCTTTGGAACGGCTCAGGACGATCACGCGGGAAAAAACTTCCTCCTCCATCAGCTCGGACAAGATGGGCCGCCGCCGAATCTCATCCACCGATTGGCCGTGAATGGTAACAAAGAGGCGGATCCCGGCATAGACCGCTTCATGGACGGCCTGGCTGTCTTCTTTGCTGCCGATTTCATCCACAACCAGAATGTCGGGGGACATCGAGCGGATCATCATCATCATGCCTTCTGCTTTCGGACACGCATCCAAAACATCGGTTCGCGGCCCCAGATCGTGTTGCGGCACCCCGCCCACGCTGCCGGCGATTTCAGATCGCTCATCCACAATTCCCACTTTATGCGACCGGTGATGATCTCCGCCCAGGCTCGCCAACCGTGCCAGATCGCGAATCAGCGTGGTTTTGCCGCATTGTGGCGGTGAGACGATCAGGACATTTTCCGCACGCCCATGCGGGAAAACGAACGGAATCAGTGATTCCCCCACCCCCTTGATCTGCCTGGCAATCCGCACATTAAATCCGGTGACATCGCGCAGTAGCTTTACTTTTCCTTGCTCCATCACAACCCTGCCCACCAGTCCCACCCGATGGCCTCCTTCGATGGTCACAAAACCTTTTCTCAGTTCTTCATCCATGGCATATAATGAATGATTGCTGATCAGGTTCAGTATTTTCAGGCAATCTTCTTTGCCGGGAAGAAACGAACCGCGCGGAGCATGTGTCAACTGGGCCAAATGATTGACAAACCAGGATTGCTCCGAAGTGATGATCTCCAACGGCCGATCTTGCCGAATTCTGATTTCCTCAAGAGACTCCAAAATCGTCCGGGGAAGGGATTGGATCAATTCCCGAAGAGCTAGGGGAAGAATGCGCAAAACGGGTTTGATCGACATGGAGCACCTCCTGTCCCAGAAAAATCTTTTATTCCCATTCTTATGTAAGCTTGTTCGTATTATGACAAGCATAAAAAAAGAGCGGCCTTTTCCGCTCCATCCAGATCAAAAAGGGATCCATCTATTCAGTGGCGGTAATTAAATCATCCACTTCCTCTTCGTTCACATCTTCCACTTCAAGCAGCGTATGGCATTTGGGGCAGAGGAGTTCGACGGAATCATCTTCCAAATCCTCTTCATCCAGCAGCACTTCTTCGCCGCATTCCGGGCAGACGACCTCAACCATCCCTTCATCATCCTCCTCACCATAAGTGAGAAGCTCCACATCATTCAAGTCCTCGTCAATTGCTTCCACATACTCTTCCAGTTCCGTCAGACGGCGGGCAATTTGCTCATTGGCCTCGATCAACTGATCGATGATATCGAGCAAGCGGTTTAATCCTTTATATTCAACATGGTGTTGGTGGCTGGAATCCCCCTCCAGAAGGCCCTGGATATAAGAAATTTCCCGTCTTAAACTTTCGTACATGTCATTTCACCTCATCCACTTGAGCGTTATCGTTATTGTTCCACGATTCCCGGCCAAAAATCATTCAATAACTGGCAGATAGAAAATGATTTGGCAGGGAAAGCTAAGATCAATCTGATTTGCACGAGAGGTGAACTTCATGGCTCAAGCCTCAACTGTGGAGAGCAAAGACCGTGCGCCGACTCTTTGGGCTCTCATCACTTTAAGTTTCATCCCGTTTATCATGGTTCTTGGCAATTCCATGCTCATACCCGTTTTGCCCACAGTCGGCAAAGTGCTGAACGTAACGTCTTTTCAGGTCAGCTTGTTGATTACGTTATTTTCCATTCCTGCTGCCATCGTCATTCCCTTGGCCGGCATTTTATCCGACCGGGTCGGGCGAAAAAAGGTGGTCATCCTGTGCCTCCTGCTGTACGGTCTCGGGGGCCTGTTGGCTGGATTTTCTTCCATATGGAAAGGCGGTTCTTTTACGTTGCTGCTCGCATCCCGGATCATCCAGGGCATTGGTGCAGCCGGAACAGCCCCCATCGCGATGGTTTTGGTCGGTGACCTCTACAAAAAGCAAAACCGCAGCAAAGCCCTGGGCATCATCGAAGCTTCCAACGCGATGGGAAAGGTATTGAGTCCGATCCTCGGTTCCTTGATCGCCATGATCACCTGGTATGCCATGTTTTTCGCCTTTCCCCTGCTTTGTGTGCCGGCTGCGGTCGCCCTGTGGAAACTGGTTGATGAACCGGCGGCAAAAGAAAAACCGCAGCCTCTTTCCGAGTACAAACAACATATCATAAAGATTTTTCACCGCCAGGGAAAATGGATGTCCGTCGCTTTCCTGGCCGGTGCAATCATCATGTTTACGATGTTCGGCGTTCTCTTTTATCTGTCCGATTTCCTGGAAAAAATTTATAAAATTGACGGTATGTTCAAAGGGGTCATATTGGCCATTCCGCTTCTTGCGTTATGTATGACCGCCTATCTAAGCGGTTCCCATGTGAAAGAAAAAACGAACAAAATGAAAAAATTTATCCTGATCGGCCTCGTTTTGGCCACTTTATCCGTCGCCGCAGTGCCCTGGTTTAAAAATGTGTATTGGCTGGTGGGCTGTTCCTTCTTCATCGGGATTGGCAGCGGGTTGATCCTCCCCTGTCTCAATACCCTGATCACATCGGCGATCGGACTTCAGGAACGCGGAATCATCACCGCCTTATACAACAGCGTCCGCTTTTTTGGTGTCGCATTGGGGCCACCCGTTTTCAGCAGTTTATCCAACCGGCCTTTCCCCTTATTTATCGGGCTTGGAATCATGCTGATCATTACCTTTTTCCTGGCGCTCATCTTTATCCGGCGGCCCCAGCGCCTGAAAGGGAAAGATGGGCAATCACGCCTGTTGCTGCGAAAAAAACGCCTTTCCCCTGTTTAAGCAAATGAAAAGGCACAAGGTCATTCGCCTATGCATAAACTGGAATTGAAGCCCATTTAGAGGAGGCGAATGGCTTGAAGAAAAAACAATGTATTTGGCATGAGGAGCTCACCGATCTCAGCCTGCAACGAGCTGAAAAACCCCGGCAGACCGGCCTGACCATGGTAATGGACAAAGGGCTGGGGTTAACGGCGTTTCGCGATCTGCTGGAACTTGCCGGCAGCCATCTTGATTTTATCAAGATCGGTTTTGGTACCGCCGCGGTCACTCCGGCAGACATTTTGCGGGAAAAAGCCGCACTGGCCAAGCAGCACGGCGTCTTCCTTTACCCCGGGGGAACCTTTTTTGAGATTGCTTACAGCAAAAATAAATGGGAGCTCTTCATCGAGACAGTCGCCGAACTGGGGATGGAGTGGATGGAGGTCTCGGCAGGGACGATCGATCTTCCCTCCCACGACCGGAAACAAATCATCAGGCGCTGCCGAGAGAGCGGACTCCATGTAGTAACGGAAATCGGAAAAAAGCAATCCGGTTACCTCTATCCTGTTTCTTCGTTTGTCAAAACCTATGAGGAAGATCTGGAGAGCGGAGCCTCCTACGTGATTGTGGAAGGAAGGGAAAATGGCAAGGAAATCGGCATCTTTGACCATGAGGGAAAAATCAGGTTACCCGTTCTCTACCAGCTGATTGAACAAACAAACCCCGACCGCCTGATCTGGGAGGCTCCCTGCAAAGATCAGCAAATCACGCTTTTAAAGATCCTTGGAAGCAATGCCAATTTCGGAAATATTCCGCATTACGATATTTTGGCGCTCGAATGCCTGCGGCGGGGACTCCGGGCGGATACGTTTACCGACTATTGCGGTATGATCGGTGAATTTCGTTAATAAAATAACCAAGCCCCTCATAAAGTGGTACAAACACCACAAAATAGGGGTAAATTTCATGAATCCCGATCTTTTGCTCGTCGGTCTCATTATTATTGGTATGTTAGGAAGATCGCCCATTATCTCAACTGCGGCAAGCCTTTTGCTGATGTTGAAATTTATTCACCTGGAACGTTACTTTCTTGCGCTGGAGCGCCGCGGCATGGAGTTTGGCCTTCTGTTTCTGACGATCGCCGTTCTTGTCCCTTTCGCCAGCGGACGCATTCAATCGAAAGATATCGCTCAGGTCTTCTTAACTCTCCCCGGGATCCTGGCGCTCCTCGGAGGGGCACTGGCGACATACATGAACGGAAAAGGGCTTGATCTCCTGAAAGTCGATCCACAGTTGATCGTCGGCATGGTTCTCGGCTCCATTTTCGGCATTTTATTTTTAAGGGGCATTCCAGTCGGACCGCTGATGGCCGCAGGAATCACCGCCTTTTTATTAAAACTGTTTAAATGGTGGCTAAACTGAATAGATTGCAAGCCCTTCACTTTTGGGCGAAGGGCTTTTCTCATTCACTGATTTCCGCGGTCTTCCTCTATTTTCCTCATCATCTGCTGCCACACGGTTCCGCTGGCTTCTTCTCCCCGCTCAATCCTCTCCAGCGCCATTCTGGCCTGCAAACGCACTTCAAATTCCCGGTCGTTTGCCGCATGTCGGAGTGCCGGCAGAGCCGTTTCATCGCCGATTTCATATAAAAATCTCGCCGCGCGCCACCGCACCAATTTGTTCGGGTCCGTCAACGCTTCGCACATCGCCGGAATCGCTTCTGCATACCCCAGATCCGACAACGTATCGCCTGCTGTCCGGCGCACAATCGGCGACGCATCTTTCAAAGCGCGATAAAGAAAGGGAAGCACCTCTTTGTTTTCCAATAACCCCAGGTAAACCACCGCCAAGCGGCGAATTGCAGCGTTGGAATCGGACAGGGCCAGATCCAAAATGTCGGTATCATCCAGACTGGGTTCAAACTGTTCCAGGGCTGCATACCGCTTTTTCCAATCCTCCTCGCGAAAAGCGGCGAGCACTTCTTCCCTGCTGATGGCCGTTTTTTGCTTCTCTTTCTCCTGATCGGAAGCAAAGGCGAGTTCCACCAGGCGCTTGAGGCGCTCTTCATCATACGCGGCCGATATCTCTTCAACCACCTGGGCCCCCACTTCCTGAACATCGCCATAGCGCGGTTTCTGCTGCACCCATTTCCGCTCAAAAACGAGATTGGTCGTCGCCTTTTGCGCCTCCATCACGGCCTCTTTAAACCGCTCCGGCAGTCCAAACCGCGTTTCCTCCCCATTTTTTATGATTTTGACTTGCATAGGAATATCTTTAATCTGCTGAATCTGCACCTCCACTTCACCAAACGACGCATCCTCCGAAGTATCCGTCACAAGATTTCCCGTCTTCGTTTCTTTTGTCGGCTCAGTCTCTCCCAAAACGGCCCGGGCCGCCGCCAACACCGTTTCCCAGTCGGCTTTGGGATGGCGCTCAAGAGAAATAAAATCAAGAACCTGAAACACTCCGGTCACACCGTCGATGGCGACCAGTTTCCGCAGATAATCGGGGGCCCCTTCCTGCTTTTCTCTGCTCACATTATAGCTCTTGCCCGGTTCAAGCGATTCATCCAGATTCAGTTTCATCACATTCGGGCTGGGTGTTGGTTCAACTGAGACAATTTTCATTCTTCTCCTCCTCTTCACGGAAATAATACAAAACCTCCATAGCCTTTGAGCCACAGAGGTTTTTGAGGACAGACTTACGCGCGGGACACATATTCTCCGCTGCGGGTATCGACCACGAGGCGATCTCCCACGTTGATAAACAACGGAACCTGAACGACGAATCCGGTGGAAAGCTTTGCCGGTTTGCTGCCGCCGGTTGCTGTATCCCCACGGATGCCGGGATCGGTTTCCACCACTTCCAGTTCCACGGTGTTGGGCAATTGAATCCCGATTGTTTCACCCTTGTATGAGACGATGTTCACATTCATGTTTTCTTGCAGGAAATTGAGCTCATATTCCAGGCGTTCTGCCGGAAGGGTGATCTGATCGTAAGTTTCATTATCCATAAACGTGTACTCTCCGCCGCTTTCATACAGATATTGCATTTGGCGGGTTTCCACCATCGCGCGCTGCACTTTTTCACCGGCGCGGAATGTGCGCTCCTGAATATTTCCGTTGCGCAAGTTGCGCAGTTTGGAACGGACAAAGGCTGCCCCTTTCCCCGGTTTTACATGTTGAAACTCCAATACTTGCCAAACATCACCATCCAATTCGATGGTAAGGCCGGTACGAAAATCGTTTACACTGATCATGCTTGCATCCTCCAACTCTAATCGATGATAATCAATTCTTTATTGGCATGGGTGATCACTTCATTGCCGGATTCCGTAACAACGACATCGTCCTCAATGCGCACCCCGCCAAAATCAGGGAGATAAATTCCCGGTTCCACGGTAACAACCATTCCCGGGGTGAGCACCGTGTCACCCATGGTGGAAAGCCTCGGCGCTTCGTGAACTTCCAGGCCCAGCCCATGGCCGGTTCCATGGCCGAAATAATCGCCATACCCGTGTTTGCTGATGTAATCACGGGCGACGCGATCAGCCTCGCGCCCGGTCATTCCGGAACGAACCGCGGATACGGTTTGTTTGTTAGCCTCTAATACAATATTATAAATCTCTTTTTGTTTCCCGTCCGGTTTGCCGAGCACCACCGTGCGCGTGATATCGGAAGCGTATCCTTGATAATAGGCGCCAAAGTCGAGCGTTACCAGGTCACCTTTCTCCAGTTTTTTCTCACTTGCCGTTCCATGCGGCAGCGCCGAACGTTTTCCGGAAGCAACGATCGTCTCAAATGAGGATGAAGAGGCTCCCATTTCCCGCATCAGCACTTCAATGCGCAAAGCGACCTCCTTTTCTTTCATCCCCGGTTTCAGCTCCCCGATGAGGGTTTCAAAGGTGCGGTCGACGATTTTCGCGGCATCCCGGATGATCTTCAGTTCTTCCGCATCTTTGATCATGCGCATTTCTTCAACAATCCCGCTGACCGGTTCCGTTTCGATTCTGTCCAATGTGGCTTTGAGCTTCATCGCCTCGGCAAAAGTCAGATGATCCTGCTCAAAGGCCAGTTTTTTCACGCCAAGTTTCTGACATTCTTTGGCAACCGTCCCGAAAATCGACCCCGTGTGCTGAACCAATGTCATATGGGGGGCCTGCTCTTTCACCTGCGTCAAATAGCGAAAATCGGTGATCAAGATCGCTTCTGAAGCGGTGATCAACACCAGGCCCGCCGAACCCGTAAACCCGGATATGTAGCGACGGTTATACGGATTGCTGATCAAAAAGCTGTCCAAACCGGCTTCAGCCATTTTTGTGCGCAAGCGGTCAATCCTCTGTTCCATTGGTTTCACCCCGTTCTTTATCAGATTAGGTCTGGCTCCACTGCCGGACTGCCGACAGGGCCAATTCATAACTCAAGGGGCCAAAGCCGACAATTTGTCCACGGCAAACGGGCGCAGTGACAGAAGTATGCCGAAATGCCTCCCGGGCATGGATATTGGATAAGTGCACTTCAATTACGGGAACATCGACGGAAGCGATCGCATCGCGCAGAGCATAACTGTAATGGGTATAGGCACCCGGGTTGAAAATTATGTAGTCGAATCGGCTCTCTGCGCCGTGAATTTGATTGATCAGTTCCCCTTCGATGTTGCTTTGGAAACATTCGACATCCAGTCCCCACTCTCTCCCCATGGAGATCAATCGGCGATTAATCTCCGTCAAACTGGTCTGACCATAAACCTGCTTCTCCCTTTTACCCAGCAAGTTCAAGTTGGGACCGTGCAAAACAAGCACCTTCGCCACCCTATCACCTCCCCGCTTCCTCCCGTCATTGTACCACAAAATTACGGGAAAGGAGAGCAGGAGGAAGAATCTCTTCTTTTGACGGGAAACATTCATGCCTTCCGGAAGCGGCCAGTCGAGAGGTATTCCCGCTTTCACAGAAAAATTCCCCCGATCAACGAGGGAACAGGAAAAATAAAGGGGTATGAACCTTCGATTCAGATAATAGTTTAACCCCGCTATTGATTTCTATTCAACCGGCCGTTTGCGCTAAGATTTCCACAAATCCTTGATTTCCGTCCACCCGAATCCTCTGCCCGTCCTTGATCTTTCCGGTCGCCCCGTCGACTCCGACCACAGCTGGGATTCCATATTCCCGGGCCACGACGGAACCGTGTGTCATCAACCCGCCCACTTCGGTGACCAGCGCTTTGGCTGACTGGAATAACGGAGTCCAGCCGGGATCAGTATGAGGGGCAACCAGAATCTCTCCTTCGTTCAGATGAGCTTCTTCCGGTTTGAGAACAACCCGGGCGATTCCTTCTGCCACTCCGGCAGAAGCGGGAGTTCCGATCAGCGCGCCGCCGGGAAACTCTCCTTTTCTCGGGGAAGGGGTAACCACCTCTCCTTCGCTCGTCATAACCTTTGGCGGCTTTAACGTCTGATGCCATTCGTATTTTTCTTTGCGATCGGCCAGACAAGCGAAGATATCCCGATAAAACTCTCCCTTTGTCAGTTGAATCAACTCGTCAAGAGTAAAGAAAAACGCATCTTCCTTCTCGTTGGAATTCCTTTCTTCACCAGTTCTTCCGCTTCGGCCAGGATCGCTTTTTTGCATTCATCCAGAATGGAAACAAACAGATATTTGGGGTGCTCCCGCAGTTCGCCCATATAGCGGTACACCTCAATGAGACGCCGAACCCGTTTGGACTTAAAACCGCTTTGCTTTACCTGATCCATTATCCGCTGTGCCGCTTCCCGGGCTTCCTGTTCGCCACGGATAAATTTATGCCGATGTTCTCCCGACTTCACGCTGCGCATGTGTCCCAGGATGGCGGGAACCAGCCGGGTCGGTGCTTCACGCCAGCGGGGCCTTGTCAAATCGATTTCCCCCGGGCATCTCATTCCGTATTTGGCGATAAAAGCTGCAAAGGCTGCCTTGAATCGCTCTCCTCCGCGAACTTGTAAAAGCCCTTCATAAAAAGTCGCGTCGTTTGCTTTTTGCAAATATGCTTCTACCTCAGGCAATTCCCGCACCAGATCAGCCAAATCGCCGATCTCCAGCCCCATTCTGCTCGTGATATTGCCAGGGAGGGATTTATTTAATTGATGCAATTCTTTGACATCCCCCAGCATTTTCTTCAACAGAAGAAAGGCGATCGGATAACAGGCGACGTATGGCAAGAGTTTCGGGGCAATCTCCTTCCCCAAAACGCCCAATTGATGTTGCACTGCTTCCAGCCGGCTTGCCCCGCTTTTCCCCTGCAACTCTGCACGGATTTCCGATTGCTTTTTCTCCATAAAGCTTTCAACTTTGCTTTTTGCCGATTTCGGATCGCGCTTCCACAAGTTTTTCCATATATCTTTCACGATGGGAACCATCATCCGGACCATGAGTCTGATCAATCCCGGCCTGGGAGAAACCCGTTCAAACTCGGGCCGCCGAATCACTTCATCAATCGCCCGGGCGAGTCCTTCATCGAATAACTGCTCATACGCTTTGGGCACTATTCTTCTTCCCGGCTTGGTGCGAAGCAATTAGGTCGGATCAATAAAAAGACGTCCTCCTGCTTCCAAAAGAACGGATTTCGGAAAAACCGTTCGCATTACGGAGATCCCAAGCGGTTTCATGGCATCGGTCATCATTTGCATATAGCCGAATGAGACCAGGACATGCAGAGGCTCTTGCGGAAGTTCCGGCAAGGGATACAGTGATGTGACCGGACGGCTCTGCACCACAAAAATCCGTCCGTCTTCCAGACAAAACTCGATATCCTGCGGGGAACCAAAATGGGCCTCGATTCTTTTTCCCAGGTTAGCCAGCTGCACGATCTGTTCGTCTGTCAGCGCTTGCTGTCTTTGTTGGTCAAGGGGCAACTCCTTTTTCACCGTTCCCCCTTCCGGCAGGGAAAAAATCGCGATTTTCTTTTCGGCGATTTTTTTGTCGATGATCCGTCCCGCTCTCACCCTGTATAAATCCGGTGAGACGATTCCCGATACAATCGCTTCCCCCAAGCCGAAACCGGCATCGATGGAAATGATTTGGCGGTTCCCGGAAGCCGGATCAGCCGTGAACATAATCCCCGATATTTCCGGATTCACCATTCGCTGCACCACGACCGAAAGATAAACCTGGCGGTGATCAAAGCCGTTTTTGGACCTATATGAAATTGCGCGGTCGGTAAACAGAGATGCCCAGCATTTCCAGACATGACGCAACAATTCATCCTGTCCCCTGATGTTCAGGAAAGTATCCTGCTGGCCGGCGAAGGAAGCGGCAGGCAGATCCTCCGCCGTCGCACTGGAACGAACCGCATAAGCATACTCTTTTCCGACCTTTTCCCAGGCTTGAACAATTTGCTCCGCCAACCGGACAGGGATGTCCAATTGCCGGATATGTGCGCGGATGCGCTCTCCCAACTTCCGCAGCCGTGGTAAATCATTCGGGTTTACGGCATTCAGTTCATCAAGCATTGCATCCATTTCCGGGCTTGTGGCCATAAAATCCTGATAAGCGAATGTTGTCACACAAAAACCGTCCGGCACCGGAAAACCGGCCTTGGTCAATTCACCCAGGTTTGCCCCTTTCCCTCCGACAACGGAAAGGCTGGATCGATCCACCTGATCGAAAAACAAAATATATGAATCCACCCGACATATCCCCTTCCAGCCCGAACTTTAATAAGGTAAGTACTTACTTTCCTCATGTTCAGCCTAACATAGTGATATCCCATTGTAAAGCGATATATCCCAAAGACGTGTAAATGAAAAAAGAGTTGCTCTGTCTCGTCACAGAACAACTCTCGGCGAACCTGATTCCTTTATTATTTGGCCAATTCCTCCAGCGTTTCACTCCAACGGGTGAGAACCGCATCCGGATCTTTCAAATCGATTGTGACGCCTGAACGGATCTCCGCGTATTTCGCCACATCTTCGCGTGCGGAAACAACGGACGCCGCAAAACGTTCCCGCTTGTGTCTGGCCCCCGGCAATTCGGGCAATCTTTTCAAAGAGAGCCGGACATAGTGCGCTTTTCCTGCAAAGAAAACAACAAGCGTTGCTTTCCCTGTGCGGAGGATATTCGCTGTTGTAGTCGTTCCAGGCCAGAGCGCCAGGCGCAGATGCGTCCGGTCAAGCGCCAGAATTTCCCCCACACTCACCATGGCAATATGCGGCCACAGATCTTCCGTCACAGTCAGCAACATCATGGCCTCATGCTGCTTCTCCTCAAGCGACCGGCCATTGAAGAGCTGGCATAATTCTTCGGAAATCCTCTGATTTTCCATCTTTCTCACTCTTTCCTTGAACAGCATCGCTTTTGAAACAGCGAGCTTCCCGTTTCATTGCACCGGCTGTCACCTTCTTCGCAAAGGTGCTGTCACGCCAGTGGAGATCATTTGACGATCCGCTCCGGTACAGCCGGCACCTTGGTCGCACGCGGAACATCGGCAGGATCAACTTTAAACGCCTTGTTGTATTTTTTCGGATCCGTGATCGTTTCAGGTTCGGACGAACGCCAGGTAAACAGGCAAACCGGGCACTGATATACTTCCCAGGCCCCTTCAACCGGTGATTTGGTCACCACTTCCGCTTTCTTCGACTCACATCGCGGACACGTATGCATGGCTACACACTCCCTCAATAAATTAAGATTT
>NZ_JPST01000066.1 GCF_000763315.1 Thermoactinomyces daqus
CAAGCCACCTCGTTGGAGGTGGTTTTTTTGTATCTGTAAAAGCCAGTGGGTCAAGAAACGATCGAGAAAACCAACCTCTGACTTCAGTTATGCCGTATTCGATATGCTATGCCGTATTCGATATGCCCTGCATAGCCATCGACATTTTTGGTTTTAAAACCGTCCCTCTCGCCCAATTTGAGAATATATTCCAGCGCTTCGGCAATTTTCCGGCCAAACGGGGCTCCCAATCCGCTGTCGGCGTCATCCAAAACGCTTTCAATCGCCAGGAACTTTTTCAGTTCTTCCAGCTAGATGGGAGTGGGCGTCAGATGAGGGGATGAGCTGGTCTTGCACTCTTTTTTTGAACTCTCTGGGATCGTGGTGAAATTGGAACAGATGATACATGGGAAACGGTTCAAAGCAATCCGGATGTTATGATCGACTGCAAGGATTCTGCTGTTCTTCTCAAATATCGATGAAGAGCGCTGTTTTCCTCTGTGAGGGAGATCAGATGGAAGAGATGTTAATGGTATGCAAAAGAGCAGGAGAAGGATGGATTGTGTATTGATTCCTCCAAATGTGCCCCTTCAGTTAGTTGCACCGTTGCACGTTCACCAAATGGATCCGCGAAGATCAAAGAATCTGCACCAGGATATCCAGTGGTGCTCTCGGCGGAACAATTTGGAAGGCTCTCAAGTCAAGCACATGGTAAGGAAACATAAGCCGGAAAAATCCATCACGGATGCCGATGGGCTGAGTTTGACGCCATGTTGGAACATAAGGCAAAATTGGTTTGGAAGAAGTTTTGGCAAGGGTTAGCAAAACTTTTCCTTTCACCGTTCTTGCTACGGGAAAAGAAGCAAAGACAAACCTCCCGCGTTTTGGCAATGACAACAAGGGCATGAAAGCTGTCAAAAGCGGGGCGGGGAATGATCCGTCGCAGACAGGGATTTGGAAATACGGGAAGATTGCAGGGACAACGCAACCCGTACCTGCAATACACTTTTACAGAAAGAAAGAATGACGCTCCAAAAAACGTAAAAATACAAACATGGGCAACAAAATTTCAGAATAAATTTAAATCAAAATTCCTGTTGACATTATAATTGAACCTGTGTAATATAATATTTGTCGATGCGATACGAAGTAAAAAATGCCTCGATTGAGACAAATGATTTGCTAAGTAACATGGAGAGATGTCCGAGTTGGCCGAAGGAGCACGATTGGAAATCGTGTAGGCGGGCAAAACCCGTCTCGAGGGTTCGAATCCCTCTCTCTCCGCCACTTAACAAATGATGATCGAGGAAAGAGGACTGAATAAGGCTCGGTAGCTCAGTCGGTAGAGCAGAGGACTGAAAATCCTCGTGTCGGCGGTTCGATTCCGTCCCGAGCCACCACTTTCGCTGGTGTAGCTCAATTGGTAGAGCAACTGACTTGTAATCAGTAGGTTGGGGGTTCAAGTCCTCTCACCAGCACCATTGAAGGGGCGTAGTTTAATGGCAGAACAGAGGTCTCCAAAACCTCCAGTGTGGGTTCGATTCCTACCGCCCCTGCCAGTATGATCGTATTGCTGATGAATCGATTCATATGGCGGCATAGCCAAGTGGTAAGGCAGAGGTCTGCAAAACCTTTACCCCCGGTTCGAATCCGGGTGCCGCCTCCATGAAAAATTGATAATCGTGCGGACGTGGCGGAATTGGCAGACGCGCAAGATTCAGGTTCTTGTGGCCGCAAGGCTGTGGGGGTTCGAGTCCCTTCGTCCGCACCAATATGTGCCCTTAGCTCAGCTGGACAGAGCGTCTGACTACGGATCAGAAGGTCGGGAGTTCGAATCTTCCAGGGCACGCCAAAAAAAGGATCGGTCGTTTTGATCGATCCTTTTTATTTTTATTTGGTCGCATAATCTGATTTTGGCTGGGCCCATTTAACGTTTTTCTCCAGTTCCTGGATCAGACCGGGTTGATCAAAATCGAAATAATCGATCGGCTTGGGCTGTTTCTCTGCTGCCTTCTTATCACTTTCATAGACGGGTTCCTCTTTTTCTTTTGTGGAATCTTTTGTTGAATCATTGAGAGCCACGACAGGAGAAAGCTGGGAAGTCGAATGGGTGGATGGGCTTTTCTCCTTCAAATGGGGCACATGCGTGCTGATCCGTTCCTGGTTCGTTGCCGAATCGGTTTCATTTGCGGGGAGTGATGTGCTTTTTTCCGTTTGTGGATTGCTTCGGGAAGCGATTTGACGGGGTGACGGGCTTTCAGTCTTGTGATCCGTGGCTGTTTGGATCACTTCTGTTTTGGGTTCAGGATTCTGGATGACTGGTGCAGCATCGGTTTGATTTCTGACCGCAGCGGTGGAAGTGAGACAGTAGGCGCCGAATGACATGATCGAGCATGCAACGCCGGCACTGATAAACCCAATCGCTTTTCGTCTGATCTGTAAGCTGAAGTCTTCGGGAGACAAATCGTCCGGCTTGCGAACCGGAGTATTCTGTTTACCTTTCATTGAGGAAACCTCCCTGCCTCGCGGTTTCGACGGATTTAAAAATAGAGGGAATAAAGAAAAGATTATGTCGATGGTAATAGAATAAATTCGCAACCTTACGCGGAAATTCCTTCCATGATTCCGGTGTATCCAAAGAAACTTTTTCCACAGAGCGAGGATGAAATTTAAAAGGAGCTCTTTCGAGTTTTTTACTGAAAGAGCCCTTTTCCAAGTTCTATTTAAAAGGTCTGATCGATAATTCCTCCGCCAAGGCAGATTTCATCCTGATAAAAGACCACGGACTGACCGGGAGTTACTGCACGTTGCCGCTCTTTGTACTCGACGCGAAATGTGCCGTCCGCTTGCGGGGTGACGAGAACGGGCTGATCTTGTTGGCGATAGCGAAATTTGGCCGTGCATTCAAACGGACTTTGCGGGGTTCCATCGCCCAGCCAGTTGATATCCGTTGCAATCAGTCCGCTCGAATAAAGAGCTTCATGATCATGCCCCTGGGCAACATATAAGGTATTGGTGGACAAATCTTTTTTTACGACAAACCAGGGTTCACCGGTTCCGCTGCCGCCAATGCCCAAACCTTGGCGCTGCCCGAGCGTGTAATACATCAAACCATCATGAGTTCCTTTATATTCCCCGTCCAGTGTCCGAATTTCACCTGGCTGTGCAGGGAGATACTGGCTTAAAAACTCACGGAAATTCCGTTCGCCGATAAAGCAAATGCCTGTGCTGTCTTTCTTTTTGGCAGTAGGCAAACCCGCTTCCTCAGCCAGTTTCCGCACTTCCTTCTTTTGCATGTGTCCGATGGGAAACATGGCCTGCATCAGCTGGGGTTTGTGCACAGCATAAAGAAAATAGGTTTGGTCTTTGTTTGGATCAGCACCGCGGGCAAGATATTTTTGACCGTCCCGTTCAATGATTTGAGCATAATGGCCCGTGGCGATATAATCAGCACCCAGTTGTTTGGCTTTATTTAAAAACTCCCCGAATTTGATTTCGCGGTTGCACATCACATCGGGGTTCGGCGTGCGGCCTTTGCGGTATTCATCCAAAAAATACTGAAAGACTTTTTGCTCATACTCTTTTTCGAAATTAACCGAGTAATAGGGAATGCCGATGTGCGCACAGACACGCCGCACATCTTCAAAGTCTTCCGTTGCCGTGCAGTGTCCGAATTCATCCGTGTCGTCCCAGTTTTTCATAAACAGGCCGATCACATCATAGCCTTGTTCTTTTAAAAGCAGAGCGGTGACCGATGAATCGACACCACCGGACATGCCGACTACGACACGCAATTGGTTGTTTTTGCTCATAACGATCCGTCCTATGTGAAAAATTCTTAACAGCTCTCCTCTGTCAGGGCAACTTGTCCCTAACCGTTATTATACCGAAATCCTTTTATTTCAACAAACAAAGGAATCAATGGAACCAAATGGCACAATCGTAGCGCCTGCATTTGCCCCTGAAGGAGAACGATCTTGGTGAACGGTTCATTTTGCCGGAAACATTGAATAAACTGGATTTACATCATCCCCGTCCATGTTTGAAGGGGAGCGAGCCATCGGCTGTCGTAGCGCTCGGGAGGAAGTTTCCTTAACAGCGGTGCAAGTGAAAAACGTGGATGGGAAATGAAAAATGCCGCAAGATTGTCAATCGCTCCGCCGGCCGGATGTTGTCAAATGAGTACAGTTCAAGTAAGCTAAAATCAAACTGGTACACCAGAAGGTGAAGGGACATCCCTTCAACCAAAAAGCCGACTCAGAAGGAGGGCTTATGCAAAAAAGAAAGTTTTGTTTTCTGCTATTCGGGATGCTTGTCGCTGCCTTTTCTCTGAGTGGTTGCTCTCCGGTGCTCCAGCAAATCAAACAGACGGCAGGAAGCCAAATTGATAAGCCGGACCAACTAAATCATTTGGATCAACTGGCGATCAAAGACAATCAATCAACCCAGGAGGAAAAGGAAATCGAACAAGATGATCTTCCGCGAAGCCCGGCTCCACATACGGACTTGCCGGATATCCTTGCAGACCGGGGAGAAGGAGAATACGCCGGCGACAAGTACAACCAATCAAGGGTGATCAAGGCGTTGAAGCAGATGCCGAAAGGATTGTCGGATGACAAAGCGTATGCTTATCTGTTAGGGTTGGTTGGCGAAAATTATAAAAATGATGTTCAGTTTTTTGATGAATTGGGTAAAACCAGCTATGAAGATAAAGTGAATGCATGGCAGCAGGTCGCTAACCGATGGAAGGCAGACACAACGCAAAAATCCGGTGCGAATTCATCTGCTTCAGCCAGCACGTTGCCGGCAAAACCCACTGCTCCGAAAAAAATAAATTTTGTCGTCCTTTTGGATACAAGCAAGAGCATGGACGGGGAAATAAATGGAAAGACGAAGATGGATTATGCCAAAGAGGCGATCCAAAAATTTGCCGACTCCCTGCCCAAGGATAAGACGGCTTTTCAGTTGAGGGTTTACGGCAATCAGGGAAGTGCCGAGGAAAAGGACAAACCGCTTTCTTGCCAAAGCACCGCCAAATTGGTTTCGGGTGCCGTGCCGGATCAGTCCAAATGGAAGGAAGTGCTGGACAAGATCAAACCGACCGGCTATACTCCCATGGCCCTCGCGATTCTAACCAGCAAGCAGGACATGATGCCGGGGGCTCCGACGCAAGCGGAAAATCAGTTGATCATCGTCAGCGACGGCTATGAAAACTGTGGCGGTGATCCGGTTAAGGCGGCTGAGAATCTCCACCTCTCCAACGCGCTGGCCAATGTTCATGTCATCGGCATCGATGTCGATCCGAAAACGGAAACCAAACTGAAGCAAGTGACCGATGTCACAGGTGGCGACTATACAGCGGTTGACGATCCGAAAAAATTGGATCAAGCCTTTCAAGAGCGAAAGCTCTCTTTGAAAATGGCCAATTCTCCATGGCAAATGAGAGCGCTTGATTCGATCATCAAAGAGCACCGTTTGGATGAAAATCGGCTGGAGCAGTTTCATGACAATCTGGTCGGCAAGATCGAGCAAGAATACAACCGCCTGGATCAGGCGAACCATTTCGTTGAAAAGACAGGCAAAGTCGATACGGAAACCTTCGACACGATTAATAATTGGATTCATGAACGCAAATCCCAATTGAAGGATTATTCCGATCGGCGCCAGCAGGAAATCTCTATGGAGCTGGATAAGAACTGGCAAAATCAGGCGAACGTTCTGCTTGATGACTGGAGCAAAGAAGGCGGAGATAAAACCGAGATTATTAAACAGGCCAAGCAATTGTTGCAAAACGATCTGTTGAAAAAACAAATGGATTTGTATAAACTGAAACAAAATCAAGCAGACGTGCACTAGTGACAAAAAGGCAAGGGAGAATCATCGATGGATACGGTGCCGTTTGAGTTTCGATACGACCAGCGGCTGGGGATCAAGCGTCCCTTTTTACATCAGGAATATGAGGCGTTGTCTAAAGAACTTCAAGATGAATTTGAATTGAAATGCCAGGAGATTTGTTCGCAAATTCCTGAACGGGTCAAGATGTTGGAAAGGGAGTATATGCAGAAATTCAATGATCTGAAGGAAATGGACGACGAAACTTCATTTTTGCGGCTGACGGAGGAAATGAATGAGTTGTCAAGGCGAATTTGCGATTTGAATATCCTATACTTACATATTGAAGGAACCTATCTGGCCGCAAATGTTCACGCCTGAACGGAGGCGCCAAGCCGAAAAGGAGCTTGGCGCCTTTTATGTTGCTTCCAATCTTTATCACTTTACTAAATTAACGAATTAATATAGTATACATAAATGTGTGCGATAAAATTGGCATTTATATCGATATAAAGCTCATCAATGGAGTGAATGAAGAATGGGACAACAAAGGCAATTGGGTTTATGGGCGCTGATGGCAGCCATCATCGGTTCGGTGATCGGGGGAGCAGCCTTTAATCTGCCCAAGGATATGGCATCAGCCGCCAACAGCGGAGCGGTGATGATCGCCTGGCTGATTACGGGGGCGGGAATGGTGATGCTGGCCCTGGTATTCCAAAATTTGACCTTGCGCAAAAGCGAACTGACCGGGGGAATCTACAGCTATGCGCGGGCGGGATTCGGAGCGTTTATCGGGTTTAACAGCGCGTGGGGTTATTGGATTGCCTCGATTTTGGGACTGGTTTCCTTTATTCCGCTTTTGTTCAGCACCCTGAATTATTTTTATCCGATCTTTGGAGAGGGAAACAATCTTCCTTCTCTGCTGGGCGGAACCCTTTTTGTCTGGGCTTTTCATTTTTTGGTCATGCGCGGGGTGAAAGAGGCGGCTTTTGTCAACTTTATCACCACGATTGGAAAATTGATGCCTATTTTCATTTTCATCATCTTCCTGGTCTTTGCCTTTCACCGCGGAATCTTTTTCACGGACTTCTGGGGAAACGGTTCGTTTTCCTGGACTCTTATCATGAAACAGGTAAAGGATTCGATGCTGGTTACCTTATGGGCATTTGTCGGTATTGAAGGAGCCGTTGTTTTGTCCGGAAGGGCCAAACGGCATCGGGATGTCGGCACGGCGACCGTATTCGGTTTATTGGGCACATTGTTGGTCTATATGCTGATCTCCATTTTGTCCTTGGGGGTTTTGAGCAGAGAGCAACTGCAGGCGTTGCCGGAGCCGTCCATGGCTTATGTTCTCGCTAAGATCGTCGGACCGTGGGGGGCTGTTCTTATCAATGTCGGGTTGATCATTTCGATTGCGGGAGCGATGTTGAGCTGGATTCTGCTCACGATTGAGATTCCCTATGTGGCTGCGCAGGATGGCATGTTTCCCCGCAGCTTTATGCGGGAAAACCGCAAAAATACGCCGATCGTTTCCCTGTGGTGGACAAGCCTGATCACGGAAGCATTCGTCATTATCGTTCATTTCTCCGCATCCACTTATCAGGCGGTTTATTCGATGGCCAGTGTGGCGGTTTTAATTCCCTACCTCCTGTCAACACTATATCAATTAAAGTTGGTAAAAACGGGGGAAACTTATCTTAATGATAAAGATAAAGTGCGGGATGGTCTGATCGGATTTCTGGCTGCACTTTATTCTTGCTGGCTCCTGTATGCCGCGGGCCTGGATTATTTGCTGATGGTCTCTTCTCTTTATCTGGCGGGATTTGTGCTCTACATCCCCATGCAACTGTCCAGGAAGAGAAAGCTGTTCAAAGGCCAGGACTGGCTGGTCGCCTTGACCATTTCCGGTGCGGGAATCGCAGCGATCGGGATGATCCTCACCGGCAACTTATCCCCATAATTTACCATTGTAAAGTTTTTGTTAATCAAGATTAAAGGATTTATAAAAAGTGTGTTGAACCGGTTTTCAGTACACAATATTAAAGATTAATATATTCTTGGTTGAATTTTGGTTGACTGGGAGGAAATCACGTGCTTTTTAACCGCTCTAAGGATCGCCTTTTTTATCAAATGATGGTGGATGCCACAGCCAATATCATTGAAGCTGTGCAATTGTTCCGTGAGAATGTGGAAACACTCGAAGAGAAAGAAAGATATGCGGAGCAAATCAAAGAGCTGGAAAGCAAAGGGGATGAGTATACTCACCTGCTCATCAAAGAGTTGAATCAAACCTTTGTGACTCCGCTCGATCATGAAGATATTTTAAAATTGGCACAAACCTTGGACGATGTGATCGACGGGATCGAAGCGTGTGCCGCCCGTTTCGTTTATATGCATGTTGACAATCCCACCCCGTATCTCAGCAAATTTGGGGAGATCTTTGAAAAATCGGCCGTGTACCTGCAAGACGCCTTCAGGGCTTTGGAAAAAAGGGACTATGCCGGGATTCGCAAGATCTCGATTGAAATCAATATGCTGGAGAATGAAGCGGATAAATTAATGCGTGAAGGAATCAGCTCTCTGTTTGAGGAGCCGGTCGACTTGATCCAGTTAATCAAGATGAAAGAAATCTACGAAAAACTGGAGGACGTGACAGATACCTTTGAAGACGTGATGGATATCATGGAAAGCGTGGTCATGAAGTATGCTTGATCCTTTTTGGATATTGGTGGCTGTGATCGCGCTTGCTCTGGTTTTTAACTTTACCAATGGTTGGCACGATACCGCCAATGCGATTGCGACGGTGGTCGGTACGCGGACGCTGTCGCCGTGGATGGCCATTTTGCTGGCATCTGTTCTCAATTTGGCGGGTGCGTTTTTTTCAACGGAAGTGGCCAAAGCGATTGGGGAAGATATTGTCAACATCCATTATGTTACTTTAATTGTGCTTCTTTCCGCGTTAATCGCCGTGATCGTCTGGAATGTGATTACGGTTTTAATGGGATTGCCGACCAGCTCTTCCCACGCCCTGATCGGCAGCATTATCGGTGCCGCCCTGGCTTACAAGGGTCCTTCGATCCTGCAATATCACGGCATTATTACGATTTTAATTGCGATGCTCATTTCTCCCGTTCTGGGCGGGATCGTCAGTGCTGCCATCATCAAATTGATTCGCGGATTTTTCAGCAATATCCCCCGTTCGCGGGTGAAAACGATCTTCAAGTATTTGCAGATTCTTTCCTCCGCTTTTATGGCGTTCAGCCATGGTGCGTCTGATGCGCAAAAGGCGATGGGAGTGATTGGGATGGCTCTCTTCGCTTTCGGTTCGCACTCGCAATTTACGGTTCCATGGTGGGCCACAGCTGCATCGGCACTGATCATGGGGGTGGGAACAGCGGCAGGAGGACGTAAAGTGATTCATACGATTGGATCGCGTCTGAGTCGCCTGGAAACCCCGCAAGGTTTTGCCGCAGAGACGGGAGCTGCTTTTTTGCTGACCACGGTGGCGAAAATCGGAGTGCCCGTCAGTACGACACACACCATCACCGGCTCGATCATCGGGGTGGGAGCGGCGGAACGCTTGCGCAGTGTCCGCTGGAGCGTTGCCGGCAAAATTATCTACGCCTGGGTGCTCACTTTGCCGGGAACAGCCGTGATGTCGTACTTACTGTATATGGCCTTGAAATTCCTTGAACCCTAAGCTGCGGCAACAGCCTGTTCATCATGACGAACAGTCTGTTTTTTCTTTTTGGCACGGCATGAAGGAACGATTTTTTCGTTGCTGATTTGGCGGAAACAGGACAGGCGTGATATAGTAAAAGCAGTGAAAAAATAAAGCAAAAATTTCCAAGCTAAAGGCTCAAATGCCTCCAATTATTTTAAATTTAAAGTATGAATTCCGGTTTGGGCTGATACATAAGGGAAGGGGAGAAAAACGGCATATGATATGGAAAAAGCAGGAGGAGTCGTTGATGACAGAGGTGGCATGGTACGATGAAGTCCTCAAACGCAAAGACGAGATGCTGGAAGAACTGAAAGAGTTCCTGGCGATTGAAAGCGTTTTAGATGAGGCCGACAGCGGATTGGGAGCCCCGTTTGGCCGGAAAATTGCCGAAGCGCTGGAATATATGCTGAAATTGGGCGAGAGGGACGGTTTTAAAACCAAAAATGTCGATGGCTATGCAGGGCATATCGAATACGGGGAAGGAGAAGAACTGATCGGCGTGCTCGCTCATGTCGATGTCGTTCCGGCCGGTGACGGATGGACCTCTCCTCCTTTTGCCCCGGAGATTCGTGACGGAAAATTGTATGCACGGGGAGCCATCGATGATAAGGGACCTGCGATGGCGGCCTATTTTGCCCTCAAAATCGTCAAGGAACTCGGTTTGCCGCTGTCCAAACGCGCTCGTCTCATCTTGGGCGGAGATGAAGAATCGCAGTGGCGTTGTATGGCACATTATTTTGAGCGTGAAGAGATGCCGACAATGGGATTTTCTCCCGATGCTGACTTTCCGATTATCTCGGCGGAAAAAGGACTTTTGGATCTTCGTTTTGCGGGAACCAATGAAAAGAGCGAAGCGAAAGACGGCGAATGGAAACTGGTGCAATTCAAAGCGGGACAGCGGGTCAATGTGGTTCCTGACCTGGCAGAAGTGAAGCTGGCGGGCGAAGGCGATGTGTTTGAACTGAAAGAGAAAGTGCAGGACTTTTTGCTGACCCATCGAATACAGGGATATGCCGAAGAAGGAAATGAAGGAGTTACCATCTCGATCAAAGGGCGTGCCCATCATGGATCGGAACCGGAAAAAGGGTTGAATGCCGCATTGGAAATGGCCCGGCTCCTGGCTGCAATTCCGCTCGATTCCGCAGGGCGGCAATTCATTGAGACAATCAATCGCTATCTGGTGGATAGCTTCTTCGGAGAAAAACTGGGGATTGCCATGGAAGACGAGTTTACAGGCCGTTTGACGGTGAATGCCGGCATTTTCAGCTATGAAGCGGAAGGTGAACGGATGATTCGCCTGAACGTCCGCTATCCGAAATCGGGTGAGGGAGAAAAAATTTGCGAGGCGATTGAAGAAAAACTGGCGGACGATCATTTCCGCATCACGGAGATCGACCATAAACCCGCCCACTTTGTTGAACCCGATCATTCCCTGATTCGGATCTTGTCCAAGGTTTATGAGGAGCAAACCGGAGAAAAAGCAGAACTGTTGGCGATTGGCGGAGGCACTTATGCGCGCGTCCTCGATGTCGGAGTCGCTTTTGGGCCATTGTTCAAGGGACGGGAAGAAACGGCACATCAGCGGGATGAACACATTGTGGTTGAAGACTTGTTAAAAGCGACGGCCATCTATGCCCAGGCGATTTATGAACTGGCCAAATAACATGCAAAACCCCCCTCTCGATTCTTCCGGTGAGAGGGGGGTTTCTCATGGTTCCATCTTATAGATCTTGTAGAGAAAAGAGTGCGGATTGGTATCGCCGGGCAGTTGCCGCGCGATCTCGATCGGAATCCCTTGCTTGATCATTGTCCGGTGAATCGCCTCAAACTCCCTGGCGTCGTACAGGGGAGAATTATAATTGTTCAAATCCACTGTTTGCCCGTCCTTAAAGAAAACGAGGTAGACCAAACGGTAAGGGCCTGGATTGAACGGCCAACGTTCCGGACGATAATCCAGCTCGATGTGATCGATATCTTGCCAGCGCTTGGCTTTCATGGTTTCCATATTCCAAAATTCGTTGTAGGCGATACCACGCCGGGTGACCAGCAGATAGTTGTCAAAGGAGAGAACCACAAACGGGCTGCAGAGCAGATAAAAGGCCGAAAAAAGGAAGAACAGCCGTTTGAGACGGCCCGGATTTTTCCGTTGTTGAATAAACATGGTGATAAAAAGGGCGACCAGGCAAAAAAAGGCGAACACAAAAGCGTGTGAGATCGGTGTTCCGCTTAAGTATACCTGGTCAGGCTCCGTATAGTTCATCTGTTGCAGGGTGAAGAACAAAATCCAGGCGGCAAAGGCGACAGCGAAAATGACGATCAGTCTGAGTATAACGGAGAAAAACTTACCCAATGAGTCGATCCTCCATCTTTAGGATTCATTGATTAAAAGAGAGCGCAGTTCATCCATCACCTTTTTCAAACAGGTGATAAAACGCTGGAGTTCAGCTTCGGTCGTTTCTTTTCCAAACGTGATTCGCAGGCTTTGAAAAGCTGTTTCTTCATCTGTGCCCATGGCCATCAGTACATGGGAAGCGGCATGTTTTCCCGCACTGCAAGCCGAACCGCTGGAAACATAAATTTTATTGCGACTAAGCTCCAACAACACGGCCTGCCCCTCCACGCGGTGAAAGCTCAGATTAAGGTTGTTTGGCAAGCGCCGGGTGGGATGACCGTTTAACACCACTTCGCCGATTTCATCACGGATGCGCTGCCAACAAGCATCCCGCAATCGGGTTAAGCGCGCGGATTCCGCTTCCGCTTCCTGTGCGGCCAAATAGGCGGCTGCACCAAACCCGACGATGGCCGGGGTATTTAACGTGCTCGGACGCAATCCCCGTTCCTGACCGCCGCCGTGGAAAAGGGGTTCGATTCGCACCCCTTTACGGATGTACAAAGCGCCGATTCCCTTTGGACCTCCGATCTTGTGACTGCCGATCGAGAGCAGATCCACGCCCAGATCGGCCACGGACATGGGGACTTTTCCGAAATATTGCACGGCGTCGGTATGAAACAAAATGGAACTTCTCTTCAGCAGCCGGCTGATTTCCGCGATCGGCTGTATCGTTCCGACCTCGTTGTTGGCCGCCATGATGCTGACGAGAATCGTTTTATCCGTAAGGGCTTTTTTCACATCTTCGCTGCGGACAAGCCCGAACCGGTCGACAGGGAGGTATGTCACCTCAAATCCTTCTCTTTCCAGTTGACGGCAGGCTTCCAGCACAGACGGATGTTCGATGGAAGAAGTAATGATGTGGTTGCCTTTGTTTCTGTGTTTGCGAGCTGCTCCGATCAAGGCGAGATTGTTGGCTTCGGTGCCGCTGCCGACAAAAATGATTTCGCGCGGAGAGTCGGCATCGATCGCTTCAGCCACTTGCCGGCGGGCGTGTTCGATCGCTTCGCGGCTGACTTGCCCGAAGTCGTGAATGCTGCCGGAGTTGCCGTACTTTTCCCTGAAATAAGGGAGCATGGCTTGAAGCGCTTCCTCCCTGACCGGACTGGTGGCTCCATAATCGAGATAAATGGTTTTCATACACCCAACTCCGCTTCCTGAAATTGTTCTTTCATTATTATAGCGAAAAAAGAAAAAGATAGGTCTCACTTTGCCAATCTGTCAAAAAACCAATCGAGAGGCAAGTGAGATTAATCACATTTTTCTCTGTTACCTTCTGATTTAAAATGAAAAAGATAATTTTGGTGGTTGACTTTCTGAACAATCCTGAGAAAATAAAGGTGAGCAATTTGTTAAGAATTTGTGAAAGGATAAACAAACATGATCCGAGAAATGACCGATTACGTGGTGGTAGGGAGCGGTATTGCAGGATTGGTGACAGCGCTTTCTTTGGCTGAAACGGGAAAAGTTGCCGTTTTGACCAAGTCGCAGAAAGCCGACAGCAATTCCTACCGGGCCCAGGGGGGGATTGCGGCGGCGATCGGGGAAGACGATTCGCCTGAATTGCATCTCGAGGACACCTTGCGTACCGGTGTGGAACTTTGTGATCCGAAATCGGTGGAATGCATGGTAAAAATGGCTCCGGAAACCATCCGGATGTTATCGGATTGGGGAACTCCCTTTGACAAAAGAGGAGATCAGTTTGCCCTCGGTCGGGAAGGATCGCATACCGTTTCCCGAATTTTGCACGTGATGGGAGATTCAACCGGCGCCGGCATCACATCCGCGTTGTTGAAGCAGGCCGTCGCGCATGCAAACATCACTCTTGAAACGCATACGATGGTAGCCGATTTGCTGGTAAAAGACGGAGTTTGTGCCGGAGTGGTCGTCGCGGATCCGGATCGGGAACCGATTGGTTATTTTGCAAAAAAAGGGGTTGTCCTGGCGACCGGTGGCTGCGGTCAAATCTACCGGTATACGACCAATCACCTTGTCACGACGGGCGATGGATTTGCGATGGCTCACCGTGCCGGAGTCAAGTTGATGGATATGGAGTTTATCCAGTTTCACCCGACCGCGCTGGCAGTCGAGCAAAACCCGATGTTTCTTGTTTCCGAAGCGGTTCGGGGAGAAGGAGCGGTTCTGGTAAACGATGAGGGTGAAGCATTTATGGAGCGGGTTCACCCTTGGAAAGACTTGGCGCCGCGTGATGTGGTTTCCCGGGCGATTTATATGGAAATGCAAGCAGGGAGATCCGTTTATCTGGATGCGACGAAGCTGGGACGGACATTTAAGGAGAGGTTCCCCAAAATCCATCGCCAGGCGGTGCTTTGCGGCATCGATCCCGAACATGACCTGATCCCGGTTACACCGGCGGCTCATTTTATCATGGGCGGAATTCGTACCGATCTCCAAGGCCGGACTTCGCTTCCGCGGTTGTTTGCCTGTGGGGAAGTCGCTTGCACCGGAGTGCATGGAGCCAACCGGCTGGCGAGCAACTCGCTTTTGGAGGGGGCGGTTTTCGCGCAGAGAGTGGCGGCGGAGCTTTCATCCTACAGCGAGCGGAGTGGAGCGGCGTTTGACGGAGAATTTGTATCTCCAATTTTGTGCAGTGATAAGCAAACTGAGGAAACGATCAAAGACCGCATCCGGGAGATCATGTGGGATCACGCGGGAATTGTTCGCTCGTCCGAGGGGCTTAAACAGGGGCTTTCCCTGTTGGATGAAGTAAAAAAACAAGTGAGACCCGGTATGCTGGAATGTTTAAATATGTTAACAACTGCACAAATCATCATGAAAGCAGCATTGTGGCGCAAAGAGAGCCGCGGAGGTCACTATCGCTTTGACTATCCTGATCCAAGTCCGGATTGGGTGCAAAGGCACAATGTGATTTAAGGGGGACCAAGGATGAACACAGTTGCGTTACGGCAATTTATTCGTGAAGCTTTGAACGAAGACCTGGGAGTCGGGGATTTGACGACCGAAGCGCTCGTTCCTGCCGGGCATCAAAGCTCTTGTGTCTTTATCGCCAAACAACCCGGCGTCATTGCGGGCTTGCCCGTGGCGAAGATGGTGTTTGAAGAGCTGGAGCCGCAGATTGCCTGGACGGCATTGGTCGAGGAAGGGGCGGAAGTGGAAAAAGGGACTCCGGTTGCGCGAATCTCCGGTCCGACGAGTGCCATTTTGACCGGGGAACGGGTTGCCCTCAATCTGTTGCAGCGCATGTCCGGCATCGCCACCATCACCCGCCGGTTGGTAAAGAAACTGGAAGGTTTGAATTGCAAAGTGCTGGATACCCGCAAAACGACACCGGGTTTGCGCCAGCTGGAGAAGTATGCAGTCCGCGTCGGCGGGGGGAGCAATCACCGCTTTGGCTTAAGCCACGGGGTGATGATCAAGGACAATCATATTGCGATGGCGGGCAGTCTGGCCAAAGCGATTGAAAAGGCGCGCAACTATGTCGGTCATATGGTGCAAATCGAAGTGGAAGCGGACACGCTGGATCAGGTTAAAGAGATTTTGAAATACGATGTAGACGCCATTTTGCTGGATAATATGGATCTGGAGACCATGTGGGAAGCCGTACGGCTGATCGATGGAAAAGTGTGGACGGAAGCGTCGGGGGGAATCACACCGGAGACGATTCGCGCGATTGCCGAAACAGGTGTGGATGCCGTTTCGCTCGGCTGGTTAACACATTCGGTCACCTCACTCGATATCAGTTTGGACTTTGAAAAAGGAACGGGGGATGCCTGATGGCGATGGATCTGCTTGGCTATGTCGATATGGAAATGCCTGAACAGTACCGTACGATGGGAAGCGAAGAATTGGATGCGCGAATCCGGAGCGCCAAGGAGCGGCTGGGCAAAGATCTTGTGATCCTGGGACACCATTATCAGCGGGATGATGTGATCAAATTTGCCGATTTTCGCGGTGATTCCCTGCGCCTGGCCCGGATTGGCTCAGAGCAGAAAGAGGCCAAGTATATTATTTTCTGCGGCGTCCATTTTATGGCCGAAACAGCGGATACGCTGGCGCAGGATGAGCAATTGGTCATTTTGCCCGATTTGAGGGCCGGCTGTTCGATGGCGGACATGGCTGATATTGAAGAAGTGGAAGAAGCATGGGAAGTGTTGCAGGAGGAGTTTGGGGACACGATCATTCCGGTCACTTACGTGAACTCCACCGCGGCGATCAAAGCGTTTGTCGGACGGCACGGGGGAACGACCTGCACTTCGTCCAACGCGCATCTCGTTCTGGAGTGGGCCTTTAAACAGAAAAAACGCATCCTCTTCTTGCCGGACCAGCATCTTGGAAGAAATACAGCCTACAAAATGGGCATTCCGCTGGAGCAAATGGTCATATGGAATCCGCAAAGCGGCCAGTTCGAAGAGAACAAAGGGAGTTTGCAGGATACGCGGATGATTTTGTGGAAAGGGCATTGTTCCGTGCATCAAAAATTTACCCCCGAGCAGATTCACCGCATCCGCAAACAGGATCCGGAGATGAAAGTGATTGTCCATCCCGAATGTTCTTTTGAAGTGGTGCAGCTCGCTGATCAGGCGGGTTCAACGGACTATATCATTAAAACGATTGAAGCCGCTCCGCCCGGAAGCAAATGGGCGATCGGAACCGAAGTGAATCTGGTTCACCGCCTGGCGGAGGAGCATCCGGAACAGAAAATCGTATTGCTCAGCACCACCATGTGCCCCTGCCTGACGATGAACCGGATCGACCGTCCGCATTTGCTGTGGGCATTGGAAAGTATCCTGGAAGGCCGCCCGATTCACAGAATCGAAGTGGATGAAGAAACGAAAAAATGGTCCAAAGTAGCTTTGGATCGCATGCTGTCGTTAAAATGAAATGTGGAGGAGTGGAGATATTCCACTCCTTTCTATTTATCGGGCAGCGACCACGAGCCGGAAAAAGAGAGATACATGGTGCCGACAGCCCCTGAGGAGTGGAGGCAAAAAGAAAAACGGGCGCATTCCCCGGCGCCCGATAAACCGTTGCGAGTATCATGGAATTATTTTACACAGGACTTATGAATATAAGCAGTTTGCCCGCTCTTTAAGCGGATTTGAAAGAAATCGCCTGCAGACCCTGTCTTCGTAAGTATGGTGCCCTTGCTTACGCGTTGCAGAACCGATGCGGAAAGCGAGGGAGCAGAACGGATATTGGCAAGATAGGCCGTGACCGTCAGTTTGGATGCAGGTGGCTTTGCGGTTGAAACAACCTTTGCCACGGAATGATGGACGTAGGCCGTTTTTCCGCTGCTCAAGCGAATCCGATACCATTCCGTGCTGTCGGCAGTCAATGTAAATTTGCTTCCCTTGCCGGCCTGCGTGAAAATGGCTGAATTCAAGCTGGGACTTGTGCGGATATTGGCCCTGTTAACCGTGATGGCAATCTGGCCGTTCGCCGAATGGAACTGCGGAGCCGGAGTCGGTGCCGGTCCGGTCTTAACGCCCGAGATTTTTACGTAGGGTTTGTAGACAAAACCGGTGCGCCCGTTTGGCAATTTCACCTGGTACCAGTCACCGGAGATCCCGGTCAACGACAGACGCGTTCCCTTTTTTAAGGTGGTCAGAACAAATGACCCTGTGGAAGGGCCGGTGCGCGCATTCACATTTTGTCCGGTAATGGTGGCCGTACCCGTGGCAGGCTTTAAGCCGACGCGACTGTCACCCCGCCAATGGTTATCGCTTTTGCCGGAGTGAATCCAGACGGGGGTTCCCTCATAAATCGTGTTGTATAAGGCGATCACATCTTTGTTATTCATGCGGATGCATCCATTGGAAACATGTTTTCCGATCGAATTGGGATTGTTTGTCCCGTGGATGCCATAAGTACGTCCGCGGTCGCCGTTAACGCTGATTCCGTTCCAACGAACCCCGAGAGGGTTGTCGGCCCGTCCGCCGGGAATGTTTTTCCATCCCGGGTTTACGATTTTCACAACAATCGGAAAAGTTCCCTCCGGCGTCAGATTCTTGCTTCGCCCCGTGGCAACGGGATAGGACCGGATCACTTTTCCGTTTTGATAGAGATAGAGTTTATTGGTGGTTTTGTTCACTTCGATCTTGTAATCGGGAAAAGCGGCCGCGTGCGTGTTGGCAGGAAACAGGATCACAATCAGCGCGAGCGCGACAAGACAGGAAAGATAGCGAAGCCATTTATTCTTTGGCAATGAGTCTTCCCCTCCCATTTATGTTTGGGAATTATGCTCGCAACGGACAAAAAATGGCAAATTTCTTCTGTCTATTTCGATCATAATCTATTCATTATGCGATGTGAAGTATTGTTTTTTACGAGATTAGTAAATTATTAAAGATGCGGTCATCCAAATTTATGCACATCACGATGACGGAAGCCTTGCAGTATTCTGTTTCCTTTATTACAATAAAGCAAATTGCACATCGGTAGGAGGAACCGGCTTTGTACAAGATGATATTATTTGATGTCGATGGAGTTTTTTTAAGTGAAGAACGCTGCTTTGATGCTTCGGCCTTGTCGATTTGGGAACTGCTCTACGCTCCGCATTTTTTGGCGGCGGAAAAAGACAGGCATACGACGCAGCCCGGGGAAGAGCAGATTCGATTCATCCGGGAGACCGTGTTTGATCATGACCGCGTTTTGGACTGGATGAAGTCAAAGGGAATCAATTCCAATTGGGATATGGTTTTTTTGGGATTTTCCGCACAGCTTTTGCAGCTTTTGAAAACTCTGGTACCCCGGCATAAAGAAAAGGTGGAACGGTTTTTGCTTGAACCGATTACCGAAGAATCCCTTCGTTCCTTGGCCGGCTGGGGCAAAGCGGAAATCGCCTCGTTCCGGCCATCATTTGCGGCATTTCCCCAACTTTTCAAAGGGAAGCAAGCGATCAGCAAACATGAGTTGCTCACCTATTTCAATGAACTCGCTTCCGAGTGGTTTTCCATTCCGGTCACCCAGTTTTCCCGCAACAGCTCATTATGGGAACTGGGATATTCGGTTTATCAGGAATGGTATCTCGGAGCGGAGCTTTACAGGCAGACCGAAGGGAGAGACGCGAGGGAATCGGGCAAAAAAGGTTTTTTATATCAGGAGATTCCGCTGGCACAGCCGGAGAAGATCCGCAAGCTGTTGACCGGTTTGCGTGAGCAAGGGATTACGATCGGCATCGGGACGGGACGGTCCTTCCTGGAAACAAAGGTTCCGTTTGAACAGTTGGATCTCTTCCCGCTGTTTGCGGAAAATCATATTGCGACGGCCACGGATGTCATTGCTGCGGAAGAGGCTTATCCGGAGTTTGCCCCGCTGGGAAAGCCGGAGCCGTATACCTATGTGAAAGCGTATCTGGGCAGAGAAGCTGAAATTTCTGCATGCCTGCGGGAAGCTTTACCGCTTGCCGATGGAAAACAAATTTTGATCGTCGGAGATTCGGTTGCGGATTTCCTGGCCGCCCGCAAGATGGGGTGCGATTTTGCCGCCACCTTGACCGGGTTGACGGGGCAGGCGGCACGGGCGAAATTTGAAGAGTTGGGTGCTGATTTTATCCTGGAAGATGTGACTTGCCTGGAGAAGATTTTTGCGAACGGGTCCGTTTAGGTTGACTATAAGAATCGATTTTTAGCATAATAATAAAGAGGTGTAACAATTTGATTTAACTCCCTTGGCCTTTGCCAAGGATCTATTTTTAATGATTACATAGGAGGGTTTGATATGGCTAAATATGAATTGCCGGCTTTACCCTATGCTTTTAACGCTCTGGAACCGCATATTGATGCGCAAACCATGGAAATTCACCATGATCGCCATCATGCAACCTATGTCAACAATCTGAATGCTGCGATTGAAGGGCAAAACGTAGGGGAAAAAACGGTGGAAGAGCTCATCTCCAACCTGAATGCCTTGCCGGAAAGCATTCGCACCGCTGTCCGCAACAATGGTGGCGGTCATGCCAACCACAGCCTTTTCTGGCAAATTCTCAGCCCGAACGGCGGCGGACAACCGACCGGCGAAGTAGCCAAAGCCATTGACGAAACCTTCGGCAGCTTTGACGCATTCAAAGAAAAATTTGCCGATGCTGCGGCCAAACGTTTTGGAAGCGGCTGGGCTTGGCTCGTTGTCAAAGACGGCAAACTGGAAATCCTCAGCACCCCGAACCAGGACAATCCGCTGATGGACGGCAGCGGAACCCCGATCCTCGGGCTCGATGTTTGGGAGCATGCTTATTACCTCAAATATCAAAACAAACGTCCGGAATACATTAAAGCATTCTGGAACGTGGTCAACTGGGAAGAAGTAAACAAACGCTTCCTCGCTGCACGCGGCTAATATATCAGGTACAAAAAAACCTTCAGCCTTTCCCGGCTGGAGGTTTTTTGCATCTTTCGGGTGCCGGGGGCGAATCGAACAGAGTACGCGTTTGTCCGGATTAACTGGCAGGAACTTACTATTGAGGTGCACAGAGGATTGCTATAGAATGACTGATGTAAAATTAAAATACTTGTATTTAATTTCACCCCTTTCAGGCGCAGGTTCATTCATAAAACGGCGGTGTGAAAGGGAATAAACAATAGGGGAGGTAATTGAGTGAATATTGCGAAAATAACCTTCCCGCTTGTCGTTTCATTCTTGCTGACGCTGGGGATATTGCCCTTTCAACAGCGTCAGGCTGAAGCGGAGAAGAAGATCACACTGGTCAAGATGAAACAAGAGAGTGTTGCCATGAAAATGAAACAGCAATTACAAGCGGGTTTTAACTATAAAGACTGGACAAATAAGACCACGTTTGCGGACGCAGCGGTTTAATACGTGACGAGGAAATATCATTTACTACAAGTCAGCAAGAGCGACAGGGATATGCGCAGGGAAACCGAAGTGAAACATCATCCGGAACGGCATCGCCCCAAGATGCGTGTTTCGCCGGAGGAATTAGCCCTCCTGGCCCACACCGTTTACGGGGAAGCGCGCGGAGAATCGTTTAAGGGACAAGTGGCTGTGGCCGCCGTCATTCTCAACCGCGTCCAAAGCGATGAATTTCCTCATTCCATTCGCGGGGTGATCTACCAGCCCAACGCTTTTACTGCGGTCGATGACGGGCAGATTCATTTAAAACCGGATCAGGAAGCGTATCGGGCGGTAAAAGAAGCGCTGGCAGGGGCGGATCCGACGCATGGAGCCCTTTATTATTACAACCCTGAAATTGCCACCTCCACCTGGATGGAGAAAAAGGCGAAGCACCGAAAAGCGATTCACATCGGCAATCATCTGTTTCTGAAATAACCATCTCCTTTTTCTTTTGCTCGGTGTTTAAAATAGTGTAGAATATAAAAATACGGCTTCCCCTCATAATCACGGTCCATAACTCGCACACTACCTTCAAGGAGGTGGTTTGCATGCCGAGGCGGGGGAGAAATCGCCTGTTGGTTCCGGGTGCTGAAGAAGGGGTAAACCGCTTTAAAAAAGAAGTGGTAAACCAGGTGCTCGGGACGAATATAACCAATCCGGAAGACGTAAAAATGGAAGTGGCCAAACAGTTTGATATCCCCCTCCGGAAAAGAGGAGGAAATGGAGACATCCGGGCAGAAGATGCAGGGAAAATCGGCGGGTTCATCGGCGGAAACATGGTAAAAGAAATGGTCCGCTTGGCGCAACGGTCGATGGCTCGGAAAGATTGAAAGATGGTTAATATTGCTCATAAAAAATGTGGATTTTATCCATTGACGGGACGGGAAAAGTATAATGGGGATGAACGGTGCAAAGGGGGGGAATCGCTATCGAACGCATATTGCTGCTTTCAATGGGATTTGGGACAGGCCATAATGCTGCTGCGAAAGCATTAGAATGCCAATTTGCAAAACAACGGCCGCATCTTTCGGTTGAAGTGGTCGACCTTTTAAAATTGATTCCTGGATCCTTCCATCCCCTGTTGCAATCCGGTTATCAGGGTATGTTGAATAAATTTCCAACCCTGTATCATTACCTTTATGATTGGACTCATCACAATAAAATTATTCGCTATGTCTCGAGCGAGATGATCGAAAAAATGGGTTGGACGATCCGGAAAAAACTGAGCCAGCTCTTTCCGGATGAACCGGCGCGCATTGTGACGACCCATCCCTTCGGCACACTGCTCTGTCCGGCTGACTGGGAAAACGTTCTTACTGTCGGCGTGGTTACCGATTATGAGTTGCACCCGATTTGGCTCGCCAGGGTTCCGGATGTTTTGTGTGTACCGAAACAGTTGCTCAGGCGCGGGGATCTGGAACGCATTCAATGGAAAACGGGATTGAAATTGCTGGAAACGGGCATCCCGATCAATCCCGCGTTTTATGAAGAAGTTTCCGCTTTGGAGGCCCGCTTGCAGTTGGGGCTTGATCCAAACCGGCCCGTGGTGCTCATCATGGGCGGCGGTACAGGCCTGGGTCCGCTGGAACAAATTGTCGAAGAGCTGAAGGGATTCACCTGGATTCAGTTTGTCGTTTTAACCGGAAAAAACCACAATCTCTACCAACGTCTCAAGAAAAAACACGATTGTCCCCATATTCTCATTGAAGCGTTCCGGCGCGATGTGGCCTTGTTCATGTCGGCTGCTGATCTGCTTGTGACAAAACCGGGTGGCCTGACGATCAGTGAAGCGATTGCCAAGCGATTACCGATGTTTCTTTTTGAGGCTTTTCCCGGCCAGGAAGAAGCAAACCAGCAGTATTTATTGCATCATCGGGTGGCGATGATTACACGTCCCTCCACCATTCGCATTCAGATTGAAAAATTTTTTTCGCCCGGCTTTAATCGCCAGCGGATTCGTGAGAGATTTACGCCGCTTCTCTCACCGGGAGCAAGCCGGCGGATCGTGCGCGAAACACTGACGGCGAAAGAGCCTGTTGTACAGACTTTATGAAGATCGTGCGAGCCGATCTTGATAAAGTCTGTTTTTCTTCAGGCACTTGCAAAAGATATTTTGGCGCGAATATGCTTAAGCTAAGGGGGGATACGCTTTGAAACTGGTTACATACAAAGTGAAAGAGGACGACCTGAACATTCATACCCGCGATGATGCCGGGGCGAGGTTCGGTTGGATTATCGGCCGGCATGTGGTTGATGTCGGATTTGCGCAAAAGTGGCTGGAAGTAGAAAAAGGTGTTTCCCTTCCGTACGAATTGGCCACCGATCTGCTATCTTGTTTAAAACGAGGGGAGGGGGAACTGGTTTTACTGAAGGAACTGGATCGGCTGATTCGTTTGCAGCCGCTTGAGCGATTGTTTGTCGAGGGGGAACCTGTCACCATTCCCCTGCAAGAGGTAAAATTGTTTTCCCCGCTTCCGGTTCCACCCAGCGTCCGTGATTTTTACGCCTTTGAACAGCATGTGAAAACCTGCCGGGCCCGACGCGGCCTTGATATGGTTCCGGAATGGTACCAGATTCCTGTCTTTTATTTTTCCAATCACCATGCGGTTGTCGGCCACCAAGATGTAGTGAAGAAGCCGTCGTATACCCATTGCCTCGATTTTGAATTGGAAATTGCCTGTATTATCGGGAAAAAAGGAAAAAATATTGCCCGTGACAAGGCACTGGAGTATATCGCCGGCTTTACGATCATGAATGACTGGAGCGCCAGGGATGCGCAGCGGCAGGAAATGGCGGTAGGTCTGGGCCCGGCCAAGGGAAAAGATTTTGCCACATCGCTCGGTCCGTATCTGGTCACCCTGGATGAACTGGAGGACCGCAGGCAGGGCGAGCGCTGGGATTTACAGATGACCGCGCGCATCAACGGCCGCGAAGTCTCCAGGGGCAATGTCAAGGATCTCTATTGGACATTTGCGCAAATGATTGAACGGGCCTCGTCCGAATGTGTATTGGCCCCCGGTGATGTGATTGGCTCCGGCACGGTGGGCACCGGCTGTATCTTGGAATTGGGGGAAGAAGTGCATCGCTGGCTGGAACCCGGTGATCAGGTTGAACTGGAGATCGAGAGGCTCGGCGTTTTGAAAAACGAAATTATTTGACATTGGATCTTGACAATCAGGGTTATCCATTCCATAATAATTTCAACTATGTCACGATAAAGAGAATATCCTTCATTTCTTATCAAGAGTGGTTGAGGGACTGGCCCGATGAAGCCCGGCAACCGTTTTGCCCGTATGGGCAAACAAGGTGCTAATTCCTGCAGTGCATCTGGCACTGAGAGATAAGAAGGCAAAGGTTTTTCTTGGAACAGAACCCTCTTCTTATCTGAAGGGGGTTTTTATTTTGGATCAGGAGGGGAAGAGCGTGGAACAAGTTCAGGTGGCACTTCTCGGTTTGGGAACAGTGGGAAGCGGAGTTTTTAAGATGATTCAACAGAATCAGGATGTGATCGCCCGGCGCACGGGCAGATTTTTCAATATTCGTTCCATTCTGGTCAAAAACCTCGAGAAAAAGCGGGAAATACAGGAGATCCATCATCTGTTGACCGACGATTATAACCAGATTTTGCGCCAGCAGATCCATGTTGTCATTGAGGCGATAGGAGGTGTTGAACCAGCCCGCACCTATCTGATCGAAGCGATCAAAAAAGGGTGTCATGTCGTGACAGCCAATAAGGAGTTAATCGCCAAACACGGCCGCGAGCTGGAAGAACTGGCGGAACAGCATGGGGTACGGCTCTTGTATGAAGCGAGTGTCGGCGGCGGAATTCCGGTGATCGGCACCCTGGAACATTTCCTGAAGGCAAATCATGTTTATCGGATTTGCGGGATATTAAATGGAACGACGAATTATATCCTGTCGCAATTGAGTGAGCAAAAACGCGAATACACAGAAATTCTGAAGGAGGCGCAGGAAAAAGGATATGCTGAAGCTGACCCCTCCTCCGATGTCGAAGGGCGTGATGCGGCTTATAAATTGTCCATTTTAATCCGGCTGGCATTTGATGCCGATGTTCCCGTCGAGCAAATTCGCTGCAGGGGAATTACCGACGTTACTTCAGGTGAGCTGGAACTGGCGGACAGGCTCGGCTATACGGTAAAACTGTTGGCCCAGGCGGAGCAATTTGGCGAAAGCGGGCCGATCGCCTGTTCTGTCTGTCCGACGCTCATTCCTAAATCGCATTTGCTGTCAAAGGTAAATGATGTATACAATGCCGTTTACCTCGAGGGTGACCGGATTCAGGATCTCACCTTGATCGGGCAGGGAGCGGGTGAAAATCCGACTGCCAGTGCCATGGTCGAAGATTTGTGCAACATCGAACGCTGGCAGTCCTTCCGACGGGTCAAAAAGGCCGAACCCTGGATTGTCGAAGGGGCGGCAGAAGCGGGAACACAGTTAATTTACTTGCGCTCGGGAGATGCGGTTACGGAATCTGACTGGGAGGAGCAGGTAAAGCGCTGGAGCGGTCGGGGAATGGAGTTCCACGGCTGGGCGTTCAGGCAGAAGGAGAGGGAAACGGAAATCGGCTGCATCGTATCGGGATGGAATGAAGAGACAGAGGCGGATTTGATCACAAAAACGGGACGGAATGCACAAATCGTCACCAAGCGTCCGGTCTTTTTGGGAGGATCAGTGAAAAGCAAAGAAGAAAAAATGGCGCGATTGACAGTTGGATAAAACTGCGGGGGATTACGGTATTTTGTGACGAAGGAACCGGGAGCAAAGAACAGCACCAAGATCCGGTGACTTTTTTTGAAACTCCGTTACGAGGCTGAGACGGACATCTTCGGCATGTTCGTCTGTTTTTTTACAAAAAAATCGTCCGACGGGGACAAAAAACGAAGTTTGGATGCGAATAATAGATTGGGTGACAAAAAGCCCCCCTGCCAACGAGGGGGAGGGAGGGATACGAAGTTGTCGTGCTGCCTTTCTTTATTATACTCCTTTCCTCCTCCGACTGTCAGAATGAATTCGATAGAAAAGGATCGGAATTTTAAACGGTTCTGTTGTTTGTCCGATGCTTTTATCAATAGATGTTATAAATGGTTTATCGAATGATTTGATTATTATATCAAATAGAAATTTGTGACAAATTTGTTTCCGTTCTTACCCCGTCCAGCCTTTTCTCCGGCTCTTGACCTGATCCCGTGAAAAGCGGCCTGTCGCACGGTGGACTGCAAGAGGGAGTTTTTATCATTGATGTGTGGTCGATTGCTCAGCCTTTTTTAAAAGTGAATCAAGCGAGACCCATTCATACCGGATTTCTTCTACTTCCTGATCCCCGATCCAAGAGGTTTCCGAGTTCACGGGGATGGCACCGAGCTTTTCATAAAAGCGCCTGGCAGGATTGTCTTTTATTACATAGACCACGAGAGAATTGCATCCTTGCTTTTTTAACGATTCGGCGAGCTGCCGCATCAACCGGGTTCCGAGTTGTTGTCTCTGTACTTCTTGCAAAAGGTAAAGCGCATAAACCTCTCCGGTTTGCACCGGCTGTTGGCTTCGGATTTTGCCGCCGCAGATGAATCCGGCGATTTTTTCTCCGGTGTTTCTGCCACATACGTCACACTGTCACTGCGCAGATGTTTTTCCCAGCGGGCTGCGCTCTCTTCCGGATTGAGACTGGTCAAATAATCCTCTGACACGATGCCTCTGTACGTGGTTTGCCAGCTTTTCACATGCACTTTGGCGATTTCCTGGGCATCTGCGATCATCGCAGGGCGAATATTCATAAGAACCCCCCCTTGAAAGGAATGACATTGCCACCCATCAGCCGTCATTGTTTCATCGCCCGGAAGGAACAGAAGCTTCCGGGCTTATTTCGTTTTAATATATCATAGCGGAAAAAAGATTTGAGAGGAAGAAGGATGCTCCATCGGAAAGCGATGGCTGAAAGTTGGCAGATGTTCAGGTGAAGCGGGGGAGTGTTTTTCAGCCGCGTCCTTTATGGAAAGTAACCGGGGGCAAAGAGAAACGCCCGGATCCGGCAGACTCCGCTTTAATAACTCTTTCAACAATCTTTGTTTTCTTTGACTTGCTGTCCCATGCCTTGGGGAAAATGGTAAAATGTTTGGGATCAGGAGTGCGGGACGGAGTAATGAAAGAGGAGAGGGGCTCTGCCGCAAAGAGGGGACGGGGCGGGGATGAGGTTCCGGAGCTGTTCAAAAAGGCAGTCCATGCTCTTCAAGGAATCGTTATGAGATCATATGGGAAAGGGATAAGTCAGATGGGAAAAACGGAGTATCAGCATAAAGTTCGCTTGAAAAAAGGACAGGTGATTGAAGTTCCGATCCGCCGCATCGGCATCAACGGCGAAGGGATCGGTTACCATCAGCAACAAGTAGTGTTTATTGACGGCGCTATCCCTGGAGAAATCGTCAGCGCCCGCGTCACTCAGGTGAAACCTTCGTTTGTCCGGGCGAAGCTCATCAAATGGAAAAAGAAGTCAGCCTACCGGGTCGAGCCGCGTTGTCCGGTTTACCATCAATGCGGCGGCTGCCAACTGCAACACATCGATCGGAGAATGCAGCGACGTTTGAAACGGGAGTTGCTTGAGGAGGCATTTGTCAAATACACCCGGCTTTCCACGATTCCGATCGAGCCGACGATTACCATGGATGATCCCTGGTTTTACCGCAATAAAGCACAGCTTCCTGTCAGCATGATCGCGGGAAAGGTCGTGATGGGGATGTATTCTGCCTCATCCCGGCGTTTGGTCGATGTGAGTGATTGCTTGGTGCAGCATCCTCTTATCAACAAAACGTTGCAAACCGCCAGGGATATATCGGAGAAACTGGGAATCTCCATCTATGATGAGAAGAAGCATGAAGGGGTTTTGCGTCATCTGGTGGCGCGAATTTCCTTTGCAACCGGGGAAATACAACTGGTTCTCGTGACCAGGACGAAAACTTTCCCGCAGGAACAAGCCTTTGTTGCGGAAATGTGCAAACAGGCTCCGCAGGTGAAAAGCATCATCCTCAATCACAATCCGAACCGAACCTCGTTGGTTCTGGGTGAGAAAAACCGCCTGTTGTGGGGGAAAGAAAAACTGGAAGAACGCATCGGTGATCTGGTTTTTCTGCTGTCCCCGCGTGCTTTCTTTCAATTAAACCCGTTGCAGACGGAAAAGCTTTATGATGAAGTGGCCAAGGTGGCTCACCTTACCGGAACGGAAACGGTTGTCGATGCGTATTGCGGTGTGGGAACGATCGGGCTTTGGCTGGCGGCAAAAGCCAAACGGGTGATCGGGGTGGAAGTCATTCCCGATGCGGTTGCTGATGCGAAAGAGAATGCAAAGCGAAACGGGATTGAAAATGCCGAGTTTTACACAGGGCAAGCGGAAGCGCTTTTGCCTGTCTGGGCCGGAGAAGGGCTGCGGCCGGACGTCGTGGTCGTCGATCCGCCCCGAACCGGTCTGCATGATGCTTTGATCGACACCCTTCTCAACCTTAAAGTGCCGCGGATCGTCTATGTTTCCTGCAATCCGGCCACGCTGGCCAAAGATTGCGACCGTTTGCTGCGCGGGGGCTACAGCCTGAAAAAAGTGGTCCCGCTTGACATGTTCCCGCAAACGGCACATGTCGAGAGTGTGACATTGATGACAAGGGAGGATCAATAGAAGGGCTGAAAAACTTGTAAATAAAGGGTTTCCAGGCATTGAGCTTTTGCGGAATCACTGTGTTGGCAGTGACAATGTCAGGAAACCCGGATGGTTATTATCAGATAAATGAAATTTTTATAATATACTTACATAACCGGTACCTGCCTGGGAGTATCACGAAAGTTCATTGTTTATTCCCGATTGCTGATTTGGTATGTGCTTTATTCTTCTTCCGGAGCTTATTCTGGTTTTTTTCAAAAACATATTTAGATCATTCCATAAATTGTGCCAGTCGTTCATCGAACTTTTCCGGTTCCTTGGGAATGGACGTTATGCAAGAAAAACCGGAAGCAGTATTTCATCAACCAATAACTCAAGCCGGTTTCTGTCAATCACATCTTTCCGCAGAAGATTTTCTACACGGATCAAGTCAAAAGGCAGGGTCAGTGTCGCATCGCTGACCTCTTTTATTTTTTCACCCCTGTTTTTGGCGAACCCGAGCAATTTACGCATGACCAGGATATTTTTATTTGTGGCGTTAACTTCAATTTCAATCTTTTTTTTGCGGTCTTGCCCTATCTCAAATAAAATCGCATTCATTATTTCAGGTCCAATCTCTGCATAAATGCTTTGATAAAGTGTAAGCAACTGTAGCAAGTCACCACGCAGGCTTCCTGTGTCCTCAATCCTGTCAATCAATTCACCGCCCAGTATGTTCGTCATTTTATATACCATTATTTCGCGAATCAAATCATATTTGGTTTTCCAGCGGCGGTACATTACGGTACGGCTTGTTTTTGCGGCTTGCGCGATTTGCTGAAATGTAAGATTGGTATAGCCAACTTTTTGGATCATTTCTATAGTGGCATCATAAATGCTTTCACTCAGTGCGTCTCCGCGCCTGCGCATGTTCCTGCCTGAATTGTTCATTCCTGTGTCCAACCTCTTTCCAGCAATAATTAAGTATACAAGTAAGTTTTGCAACTGGTTCTAAAACATTATACCATTTTGTCGGGATTAAAATAAGGTACATGTTGCACCTTATTTTAAAAGCGTGTATACTTATAAGGTGCAAAGTGTACCTTAAGGGGTGGAGATATTGGAAAAAGAAAAATTACCAAAAGGAATTATCAGCATCGCGTGGATTTTAGTGTTCGGTGCACTCCCGCCGATGCTGGATACCACCATTGTCAATATTGCAGTAAATAATTTGGCAAAAGTGTTCTCTGCCAGCTTTGTCGTTACGCAATGGGTTGTGACCGGATATGTCTTGGCTTTGGGAATTGCCGTTCCATTTTCCGGTTGGATGATGCGAAGGTTTGACGGCAAAAAAGTATATATGAGCGCAATGGGCTTGTTTTTGGCAGGATCTCTGCTATGCGGCCTTGCATGGGATATGCAGAGCTTAATCGCATTTCGCGCGCTGCAGGGCTTTGCTTCAGGCATCATAATTCCAACGCTTACCTCCTTGATTGTGCAAGCCGCCGGCAGTGAAAACTTGGGGCGTATCATGTCCATTGTCGGGCTTCCGATTGTTTTTGGCCCGATTGTCGGGCCGGTCATCGGAGGATTGATTTTACAGCACCTACAGTGGCAATGGTTGTTTTTTGTAAACCTTCCTATTGGGGTTATTGCAATATTTATTACAAAATGGAAGCTGCCGAAGTTCGAGGCTGTGGATAAATCTGCAAAACTGGACTGGTTTGGTATTCTGTTGCTGGCAATGTTATCGGGGATGTTTGTCTTTGGAGTGACGGAGATCAGGACACAGAGCATGCGAGCAACAGGCATCCTTGCATTTGTGATTGGCACCGTCTCGCTGATTGCATACTTGCTTTATGCATGGAAGAGAAAGGATCAGGCATTGATACCGCTGGATTTGTTCAAATCAAAAAATTTCAGCGCATCGTTTCTTTCTTTATTTTTAGCCGGATTCGCCACCAATAGGCCTATGCTTCTCTTTCCGATGTTTTTTCAAAATGTACGCGGCCTGAACGTCATTACATCGGCACTTTGGCTGATTCCCCAAGGTGTGGGAACGCTGGTAATACGGACTTTGGTCGGCAAAATGACTGATAAGTTCGGAGCCAGGTTTGTCGTATTGCCTTCAATCGGCATAACCATCATTGCTACGCTTCCATTTGTATATTTTGATGCCGGAACAGCGCAGTGGCTCATATGGCTTGTACTGTTCGTACGCGGAATAGGCGTTGGAGGAATCACGATCCCTGTGATGAGTGATTCTTACGTAGGACTTCAGAAGCCGCAGGTCCCGGCAGCCAGCGTTGCCACCCGCATTATCCAAAACGTTGGGGCCGCCTTTGGCTCCGCAATTTTGGCAACAGTAGTCAGTAACGCTCAATATGTGAAGGATGTTACGGCAGTTAACATTACTGATGCTTACCACACAGGATTTATTACGAGCTTAATCTTCATGGTGATTAGCATTCTGCCCGCACTGTTTTTGACAAATAAACTGATGGGCAAACCTATGGAGTCTAAAGGATGCTAAAGCAATAGGATCAGCTTATATACAAAACCTGTCCGATTTTTTCGTGGCAGGTTTTGCTTTTAATATTAATTAAATGTAGATATGTTCCCTCGTACTTCAGTTTCTCCAAAACAACAAAAAACTGATCGACATGTTTTCGCATTCACAGGATTTGAAAATCGGCCCAAGACATCAATCTGAGAGGAAGAAGGTTATATGGATTTCTTAAGGGACGAAATCATGAATGGTTGGGATAAGGATCCGGTGACAATCAATGATGGAACACTTGATCCGTTTGACCTGACACAGCAAACCAAAGAAATTCTTGCAACGGTTGGATTACCGATGAATGCAGAAGAAATGAAAGAAGATCCTTTTTATATCCATTTTTATAACGAACCCCGTTTAGCTCAAGGCGGTGATTATATCATTCTAGGTGATAATGAAGGAAGCGAGATAGGAATATATGTTGAAACAGGGGAACTCTATTTTTTAAGTGCTGATCCAGTTTCTGTACAAAGGAGATTTATTAATTCGGATATAGGGAAATTCCTTATGTTTTTAAAGATCTATTTGCGTTACCGCCCTCAGTTGGTGAATGCGATGGAGTGCGAAGATGATGAAGAAAAGAGATCAGTAATAGTGAATGAGATTAAACGGCAATTTAATCAAGCGGATTCAAAAGCTTTATCGGATGAAGAGTCATATTGGTCTGTTATACTTGAACAGGTTGAAGAGGGATTGTCCTGTTGACACAACAGCTGTACATAGCTGGTTTGCAAATCAACGCGCCTGCGACGGGGATCTTTACGGTGTTGCTCAAATTATTTTCATTGTCAAAATTGTTGGCAGCGAGCAAAGCAGGTTTGTTTTCAAAAAACGGTTATGTAACGCGCACCGCTGTTTTTATTCACATTTTTTTCTATAATATTTATATGTTTAGCAGGTTAACTGTCGGTGACGGTCGAATATAGGTTCTTATCCGAAGCTCACACTTTGGCTTACAATGTGGCTGATCATGACAAAAGGGGATGAAACACCTTGGAGCTTGTATTTCGCATCATCAGACCGAAAGACGCCCCCTTTCTCAAGGATTTTTTGACTATGGCGCTCACTGTTCCCGGGGATGGAGCCGCAGAGGAGAGTTTGCTTGAGAAACCGGAGCATCGGCGGTATTTGGACAACTGGGGACAACCGGGAGATTTGGGTTTTTTTGTTGCTTTGAAAAAGGAGAAAAAGCCGATCGGGGCTGTCTGGTTTCGTCAGTTCAGCAAAGAGGAACCCGGGTTCGGCTTCGTTGACGAGGCAATTCCCGAACTGATTCTGGCTGTGTTGCCGGAATATCAAAATCAGGGGCTGGGCCGGCAACTGCTCACCCGTCTGATTGACCAGGCACGGCTCGAAGGGTATCCGGGATTGTCTGTGACGGTTCATAAAAACAACCCGGCCAAGGGTTTGTATGACCGCCTTGATTTTAAAGTGAAGCGTGAGGAAGGCAATTATCAGGTGATGGTTCGTTCGTTTCGGTGAAGGTTAAAATAGAGGAAACGTTCAGCCGGTTGCAGGAACGGCCAGACGTCGGTGGTCAACGAATCCCGCTGGCAAAACGGGGGTCTGAACCGCTTTGCCGGCGGGATTCGTCTGCATCGTTCGCAGTCGGCAGGCGGGGGATGCTAGCCTGTCACCAGCCAACGTTCATTTTCTTCAACCAAATAACCGGTGATCGTGATTGTATCTCGGTCTGTTTCCGCTTGTTGCCGCAGCTGGGCAACTTTTTTTGTGTATGTCCGCTGGGCTTCTTCTTCCCAGAAACTGAAGATCAGGTAACGGACAGGGGGATGGATCGCTTTTGCCACCATTCCGCCGAACATGCCTGCGCTTTGGGCGAGCGCCGGATTCCAAACCGTTTGCTGGACGTTGAGAAAGTGTGTCTCCTGACCAGGGGCAATCATGCAGTCAGCGGCCCGCAGCCATTTTCCCTTTAAGGTGCGGGTGATGCTGCCTTTGTCCGGGATTTCCATGATGATATCGGCCAAGGTGACGGCAATGGATTCGTACGTCTGTTGCTGGTGGTTCGCCTGAAAAATGGTGTCATGAAGTGAGGCCATAAACTGATCATAAGCGTGTTGATCCCGCCAGCAGAAGAGGATGCAAGCCTCAGAGGGACGATGTCGGTTCCAGCCGCCGCTGCCAGTAAAATCCGTCTGCGCCTGCCAGATCCTTCCAGGACTCCTGTGCTCTGGAAAAGTCAGCCCGCTTTTCTTCAGGCACTTGGCAGACGATCCATTTGATCAGCATGTGCTTTATTCCTCCTTTCCGATCGGAATCGCGCATTGCAAAAAGAGAAAAAGTCTTTCCAAATGAAAAGGGAGGATGTGGACAAAGTTCAATAGGAGGGAATGGGTGTTTTTGTGCTGCGAAGGAAGCGGGAGCTTTGATATTCAGGGTGCGAACGGAAGTCAGTCTGATGCGATGTTTCATCCATTGAACTCTTTCATTAATTTTACCAAAGGTTTGTACGGGCAAAAATACTTTCCTTGCTTTCTCACCGGCTTTCGGGTCTTCCGGACGGGGGCCGGATTTTGTTCCTGCCGGCTATGGGGATGTTCCGGCACATATGCAAGAAATATAACCTCTGAGAGGTGAACATGATTTTGAATTTCCGTCGTTCCCTGTTTTCTGCAAATGCCTTGATCCCCTGGTCTATTGCCACAAATGCTCGTCCACAGTCGCGGGTATGGTGAAAAATGGATTGTTTCGGTTGAGGCAACAAAACAACAAATCAGATTAGAAGGAATGTGAGACAGAGATATAAAAAATATTCTATGAAAAGTCTGTGAGATGATCCTTCTCGGAGTTAATCGCAAACCGATCATCTTGCCGTTTTTGGCCCTGGATGTTTTTGTCGGAATCAGGGAATCCAAATCATTGGAAAGACGGTGTGCGGCCGGAGGTGATCAGATGAAAAGTTTGGATTGTCCCTGATTTGAACGGAAGATCATCTGCCTGTTGCCGGCCAAACCGGAAAGAATACCGGAAGAAAGAAGAAGGGATTAAGAAAGGGATGGTTATGAGCAAGGATAAAGAATTCGAGCAATTGATCGACTATTACGAAAAAAATATTTTGCAAACGATTCAACATGGGGGACCGGAGCCGTATTTAACCGATTTAACGGGATATTGCCGCTTCTGCGGGAGCCGCAAAAGCAGAACCGGGCTGAAACTGGTGCTCGATCTCGACACCGATCTCGAACTGCCTGCCTGCTTTCAGTGCATTGAGGAGCAGCAATTGCCCGTTTCCACCACCCGGAATGCATTGGAATTTGAAGCGATCACGCAGGCGATTTTGCGATTGAAGTCAATGCTTTAAAGGAGCATTCCTGTAA
>NZ_JPST01000067.1 GCF_000763315.1 Thermoactinomyces daqus
AATTTAATCCCGGCGTTGACAGCAATTGTGTCGATCCACGAGCGGGCTTGTTGATTCAGGTTCTCAAGATTGGTAAATGTTCGTACACGAGGCTAAAAGTTTTTTCTCACATAGCCGATTCCGTTTTCTACCTTGCCCTTGGTTTGCGCTCGGTAAGGAGCACATCTTTTTAGGGTAAAGCCATGGTGAGTTGCGAAGCCGGCAAACCGCTCATTCCAAACGATATGACCGCTTTCATCCAATCCAGTAACAACGGTCTTCATATTGTCGTATAAGCATGTTTCTGTTCGCCCGCCAAAATACTCCATAGCCCGGACATGACATCCCATGAGTGTCTCCAGACGCTCATTTTCAGTGAATTCTAAATACATCATCCGGGAGTACCCCAATACCATGACGAAAGCATAAATCCTCTTTTTCTTTCCACCCCAATTGACCGTAAACTGGCCCCAGTCTACCTGGGCCTGATTCCCTGGTGGCGTTTCAAAACGCTGCACGGGCCTTTGGCCTGTGCTTTTACGCAAAGGCCTTATCCAGTAGCGAAAAGTGTTAGGCTACCGGTATATCCTTGACTCTTGATCTCGTCAAACAAGACCACTGCGTTTTGCCAGCCTTCCTGCATCCGCTCAAAGAAGTATCCTTTGTAGGGTTCCAATTTGCTTGGACGCGTTGATATTTACTTGGCTTTTCCTCGTTTAACCATTTCCGAATGGTCTTTCGATCTCTTCCAAGCTCCTTGGCAATTTGTGAGATCGTCATGCCTTTTTGCTGCATTTGTTTGATCATGAAAAATTCCCCATTTCGGATCATTTTCTCCCCTCCTGGAGAGATTGTCTAACCTGAGTGGGGAATTTTCAACTGCTGATATTGGGTATTTTACAATTGTTGCTTACAATTGGGGTTACAATTGCAAACTCATAGTGATGTTTCTTTCAGAAAAACCCATTTGTCTATAGAGTTGAATGGCATGGTTTTCAGTAAAAACACTCAGACGAATCTCAGAATAACCTTCATTTTTCAGGTTATTAATAGCACTTTTTAACAGTCGCTTAGCAATCCCTTTTCCTCTGAACTCCTGTATTACATAAAGTTCGTATATAAAACCAATCATAGTATCAGTAAATTGATCTTTATTTGCGCCTATTAAAATCCATCCCAGCAATTTATCATTTTCTATAGCTATTAAGTAATAACAACCCTTCTCCAAAAGAGGCTTAATAAGTTGCTGGATTTTTTCTTCTGTTGGTAGGATTCTACCCATCGTTCCCTCAAATAAAGCTTGTGGTGAGAGTTTTAAAATAGTTTTAATTTCTGTATTACTAGGTTTTCTAATTTCCATAAAATGTTTACCCCTTAAATATAGAATCAAATTAAAATACCTTGCTCCAGTAATCAGCGCGACCGGATTTCGCACCCCTGAAACGCCCCAATATGAACCCAAAAAGTCCAGACATTTAAGCCGCATTTGAAGTAAAAAGTTGGCGAAACTCTTTTGGAGACAGGTACCCCAACGCAGA
>NZ_JPST01000068.1 GCF_000763315.1 Thermoactinomyces daqus
GACTTTTGGGGTTCATTAAGCATAGACGACACAAAGCCATATTGTCTCCTGCTGTGGATCATCCGTAAACTGAATATAAATTCCCACTTCTGAATCGTCTTCATTCACTAACTTATCATAAAGCGCATCTCCACCTTGTTTCTTCTCTTCTACCCAATCCCAGCATATGTCCATTGTTTTCCTCGTTTGTCTATCCCCTTCTTCATTGTCGATTTGATCAATTTTTTTCGGTCAATGCCAATAAATAAGCGACCCGGGCATCGGCATTCACATTCTCGTACCACTTCATGGTGTTATCCTCATTTTCGTCAGATAAAAGTTGGCAATTCGTATCCCACCAGGAAAATTGTTAAAACAAATGGCCTTCATCCAAGGATTTAACCGCCTATTGGACTCCTTCCCATGTGGGGTGATCAATTGCTCCGGTCTTGGCTTTATATATTTTTTCAACTGGATTACAATACTTTAAGTTCATCGTTTGGATCATTATACATTTACTTATATTGTAACGTTCCTAAAAATCGAAACTGCTTTGATTCTTTTACGTTTCCATCATAGTCAAAGTTATAAAGTAAAATAACTGAATTCGCTTCCTGGTCCAGATGCTCACCGCAAATCCCGATAAATTCAGGAATTATTTTTTCATCATATGAAAAGCTCTTAAGAATAACTCGCAAATCCCTCGATGGTTCATTGTGAAACTCTACTTCTCTAAAATCGTCATCGTAATATTCAATGTTAAAATCCTTCCCGAATTCCGAATTGACCAAATTCCCGTCTTCCGTATAACTTTGCATCACATAGTTTTCGAGTTCTTCAAACGAACTTAAGTTACCAATAAACAATGATACATATCCTTCCTTCTCCAAAGAATGTTCCTCCTTGGCTTTCCTGCTATTTGAAATAAATGCCAAAACAAAAAAAGGGCGATATGGGTCGCCCGGGGAATATAATTATTCAGAATCAGTGGTTTCCAGCAACACCCCCGTTTGAAATCCTCATACATATCAAACGCTTCTTTCAATACTTCCCTTAAATCATCGTAATTGCGGAATCCGGCTGCTCTGAAACGTTCGTCTGTACCATCCAATAACTGCTTTAACCAGTTCCATGGATCACCAATCAGTAACTCTCCATTCTTCCAAACTGCCCAGATAAACTCCAAAAGTGCATATCTGAGAGAAATATTGAATTTAAATTGAAAAGGAGGGTATTCCTCTACAATTTGAAAGAAATTTTCCCTTTTGTCATATCGGGCCGGATAACCTAATTCAGTAAATATCCTCAAAGCTTTATCATTATCATAATCAAATTCTTCGTCAAAGTCATATTTCGCAGAAATGTTTTTGTACCTGTTAATAAAATCAATCTTCTCCAATGCTGCTCTGATCTCCGGTGGTAATTGCATTTCTGGTGAGACCTGCACGATTTATTCCTCCCTGAACCTTATTTCAATGCCATATTTACTTTTGGCCAAATCACAAGCAGTCTCTTGGTGGCTTTCCTTCTTTTGATTTACGCGCGAGATTTTTTTCATATGCCGACTAAGGAGTTTTATAACCAGCATCATCAGCAACAGCTGTTCGCTGAGTAACAGTTGTTTTGATCCGTTCATAAAGAGATGGAAAACCCCGGATATCATGGACATTACCTGCTCTACAATGGCTCCCGAGACAAAGCAATTCCGATCAAAGCCAGTATGAAAGGAATAAGTAAAAATTCGCTGTCGTTCATTTTTGACAAAATACCCGCTTTCCGGATCAGTTGTGCTTTCCTTAACCTCTTTAATTTCAATGTCCGTTTTGGGAGTCAATATCTTTTTTCCATAAGCCAATCAATTCTGGATGATTTCATCCTCAAGTTGCTCTTGGTAGGTTCGGGCCTGCGCTCGAACCAGCTTCTTAACATATTTCTTTTTATTTGCATTGGCTTTCACATGTATTGAATCAATAAAGATGACTTCTGGATTGACAAAACCATGATTCATAGCTTCTTGTAAAATGTGATTAAAAATCATTTCAAATAGATCCGTGTCTTGAAAGCGAACGGACTTAATTCTTTCCGAACTGAAAAATGGGGGATTTTTTCTGTGAGTCCATAACCAAGAAACCAACGATAAGCCACATTGGTTTCAATCTCCTTAATGGTTTGGCTCATGGATCGAATGCCAAATAAATATTGGATCAATGCCATTTTAATTAAGAAGACTGATCAACACTGGGTCTCCCATTGTCAAGGCAATAATAGTCTTCAACAAGGTCATAGATAAAGTCAAAATCAATCTGTCTTCAATCTTTCGAACCTAATGGTCCGCAGGTACTAAAAATCATCTAATGTGATGATCTCAAGTTGGTTTCGACTGCCTTTTCCATGTTTAGATAACAAAAGGAATCCCCCATTTTATAATTTTCTACTAATATGATTCAAAAAAAAGCTTGTCGACCTGTCTGCGGTAACAGACTTCGCCGACAAACTTCTGTATTTTAATCTACCAGGAAGTCATTACTCATAACGACTTCCTGCAAATAAAATTGTAGCAACAAAATTCCAATCAATACCCTCTGTGAAATCTTCGCTTGGGTCAGTAATTAGTCCATCCACATCTTCAACCCATGATGCGATCCCATTTAAATAATCTTCAAGGCTTGTATTTACCCAATCATTTGAGTTTTGTTTTAAATCTTTTACCAAAAGAGAAATAAACTTTATAAAATCATCCTTATTCTCAACCTTCTCTAACATATCCTGAATCCCCAATGTTAACTCCTCCTATTTAATAACTTGCGTCGAGCCATCTCCAATTTTTAGTACAACAGATTTACCGTCCACTTTTGTAGTGAATTTCCATGCATCTTTGTAAACCTCGTCTTTTGAAACCCACTGAACTGGAATCTCTTTAATACCTGCAAGTCTTGCTGCCGCTAGCCTTCTATGGTCTAGTGTCCATATGTTACCTTTTCCATCTTGCCAAACCCTTATAGGTGGAAGTTCAAATATCTTAGAAGGGTCTTGAGAGAATGTCTTGGCGTTATTCAGTACTGTATAATCACCGGTTTTATTACTACAGTACTCTGCATAAATCTGATATCTCTTGGGTTAAGTATTGATCAAGTCCAAAATTATGTGTAAATTTCCACGGTCAGAAAAAGTCGGCGTTCAACTTATGCGTGTGACTTTTGGCTGAGGGTTTTCTTTGGATTTTCGCCACT
>NZ_JPST01000069.1 GCF_000763315.1 Thermoactinomyces daqus
GAAGCGTATGGGGTCATTATATATGATCTATTTTTTCGTTTTGGTTAAAATTCGTATTAAGTACCTCCTTGGTAAAAATGAGAGATCAGTGCGCGCAACCTGACACCCCGTATATTACAGGAGGTAGGTACTCTTTCTTTTTCAAAGCTAATATTAATTCATCACAAGAATGCTGGTTTTTCTGCAATACTATTTAGACATTATTTACATGAAACCTAATGAATCTAGATATCATTTGAAGTAACTTCTGTCCCTTGGTTATGATTGTACCTCTACTTTCTCAACGCTTCCGTTAGGTTCAGACTTTACTTCAACCTTTGATGGATTCTTTTTTTTGCGGACAGGGAACAGGATTCCAAGTAAAGAGATAACCGCACAGCCCCAAAAAATATCCGAAATCCCCCACTTGGAAACAACAGCCAACGAGCCTATAAAAATGACATCAAAAACGGAATCAAGAATACTCAACATAGATAACGTGGTCGCACGGCTTCCCGTTGAGATATATTGGTTTCCAATATTAGAAGAAATCGGCCAGCGAATGGATCTGGCCGCTCGAATCATCAGACCAGACATAATAAAAACAGCCAACGAATGATCGAATATCACTGTAGAAACATAAGAAGCGATGATCAAAGCACCGGATATATACATCCAAGCCACTTCCGACACCTTTTTCGTCAGCCAACCGACATAGGTGGAAACCAAATAAGAAAGAAGATAACCAATAGCAAAAACAATCCCCAAAGCCTCAACCGGAAATCCCAATCTCTTAAACCATGGCTGCTCAAAATTTGTAAATATATTTGTTCCAATAAAAATGATGGTGACATTGGCAAAGAGGAACAGCAAATTGGGGTTCTCTATAATTTCCCTCGTCCCTTTTTTCACATGGCTCCACGGGTGATCACGATAATTCTCCAAGCTGGCTGGCTCGATAATTCGAAGAACGAAAAAGATTTGAAGCAAAACAAACAACAAATTCAGCCCGATCAGGATATGGAATTGCAGCAGAGTCAAATCTTTTGCCAACCATGCTCCCAGTATAAGCCCCACCATTTTGGGAAGCATGCCGGCCCCTTCAATTTTTCCGTAAACTTTCGCCATATCTTCTTCCCGGCGATCCTCTTTTAACGATTCATAAAGAATGGCTTCCACAGTTCCTGAAAAGAAAGCGGCAGACATCCCGGACAAAACTTGGCTCGCATAAACATACCACTCATTAGTTGCCAGTAATAACAAAATAAGTGACAAGGCTTTAATCAAAGTTCCAGCTAAAAGCGACTTCTTGGCGCCATATCGGTCAGCAAATGCCCCTGTTGGTATTTCAAAAATCAAAATCGATACGCTAAAGCAAAGCAAAACAACAAAAATATTTGTATAATTCAAACCAACCGACAAATAAAAGAATGTCATAATGGGCTCTAATAGATTAAATCCACTAAGTAAACTAACCCAGTATAGTTTTTGTGTATTGTTATTAGAGATCGACATTATATCATCCTCATTCTATATAATATTTATTATTATATGGGGGGGGAGGTATGCTGATTTTCATTTTGTACCAACATACCTCAATATACAATCACGCTTGGGGGAGTGGAAACTTTGCAATTTCCCAATCTCTCGCATGAGCCACGTGCTCGGTTAAAACTTTGAAATCTTCGAGAATCCTGATCATTTTACTATTTTCGAAATATTGGTCCAGATAAGAAATCATCAATTTCAACGGCTGATCTGGGATGACAATTGCTTGCTATGAGTTGCATAATAGATACCTACACCAGCTCTCAACAGCCAACTGATCAAGAAATAAGGAATGCTTTACGAAATCTAGATCATCGTTACTACCTATATGGATACCGCCGTTTGTGTGCTCTGTTTCGCCAACAATTTGGTTGGGTGATTAATCATAAGCGAATGAGGCGAATTTTAGCTTAGATGAAATGGAACACCAAGAGAATTGCTCGGATCAAACATCAGTACAAAAGAATTGAAAAACCAAGTCAGCCAAATCAAGTTTGGCAAATGGACCTGACCAAGTTTTTTATTGATGGCTTAGGATGGGTTAATGTCATTGCTGTCATTGATGCCTATACTCGAGAGGTTGTCGGACATCATATTACTTTACGTGCAAGATCTCAAGAGTGGCTGGAAGCTTTAAACCAAGCTGTGAACAAACGTTTTCCATTGGGAATTCGTGAAATGGCTCCAAGTCTCACGCTACAGGTAGATAATGGATGCCAACCAACCAGTCATTCCTTTGTGAACACCGTGAAACGGTGTTCGATTAACTTAGCTTTTACCGCTATTGCTACACCAGAACATAATGCGATTATTGAACGCTTTTTCCGTACCTTGAAAGAAGAATGTATTTGGCCTAACTTATTTGAGAGCTTCGACGAAGCTGTGAGAGAAATTGGTGATTATATCCATTTTTACAACTCCGAGAGAATCCACTCCGCATTGGGTTATTTATCTCCAGAATCTTTCGTCATTAAAGAAACTCTACTAAAAACTGCTTAGTTCTGTTGACAAATAGGGGCGCACTACAATTTTTTCTGTGAGTCCATAACTCATGGATCGAATGCCAAATAAATATTGGATCAACGCCATTTAGGAGCTTGATAATCCATTAGAATTCCTCCTCATTTTTAATCTTGACAAGCACCTGGTTGCCAACAACGTGGGCTTTGATGTAGCTATAGGATGGCTGTTTTTGTTTTTTCCACGACTCCCACCAGCTGATCAAGATGTTTGTATGCCTTTCGTCTGTTGCGAGCCATTGACGATCACTTAGGGAGATCAATGCAAACCCTTCTTGACTGCTATAACCGATGAAACTTCCGTGCTCCGGATGGCCAGCTGTTGTCAGACCGTTAGGGGCAACCGCGAGTAAGTACGGTCGAAGGTCATTGCCAACCTCCGGGAAATGGGGAGCCGTTGGATTCACATTGAGAAAGCGATTGACCCAATTTGAATCAAAGGTTTTTTTCATCCATGATGAACTAACCCACCACGGATGCTCTCCTTCTCCTACCCATTCTGCGTGAATCCATGGACCAAAAAACTTCTCCGGCGTTTGATCCGTCATCGCAATGTAAGAGCCTTGGGTAACATCACCTCCTTTGAGTTCACCATTCATTTTTATCAGTCGAACCACGACATTGCTGTCAGCAATAGGCAGTACTCGAAAAGGGGAAACGATCCAACCTCCTTCTTTCAACTGTTGTTTCCAGGCATTTGGTATATGATCGGGGGTTGTCCAAGCAACAATCCGATCATACGGGGCAGCATCTTCCCAACCTTTTCGCCCATCCTGTGTTTCGAATTGCACATGATGCAAATTTCGCTCTTCAAACATTTGACGTGCACGAGTGGTGAGTTCCGGTTCAATGTCAACTGAAACAACCTTGCCGTTAGGACCAACAAGAGAGGCTAACAGAGCCGTACTATAACCTGATCCTGTGCCGATCTCCAACACTCGTTGCCCTTCTTGCACATCTAACAATTCAAGGCTTGCACGGATTCCGGCATCAGATGTGATCTGAGGAATAAGACTCCCGTCCGCCTTGTAAACAAACTCTTCCCGGTTTACGCGATGAAACGCTTCCGCAATTGTAGTCATTTCGCTCCTCCTCCGTTTTAGATCCACTCGAATCACACCGAAAAAATATCGTAGGAAAACCAGTGACGATTTGTGTATCCTCTAATCCTTTGACATTAATTAAGTGTTTGAGCGGAATCAGAAAGGTTTTATCCTTTTCCGCCAACTTAATGGACACCAGTTTACAATCGGGGACTGTCGGGCCATATTTTTTGATTTTTTCTATAAAATCAGAAAAATCACTAATACCAAAAAAGTTTACCGCCTGGTGGATAAGATTCCCTCAAGTGAAGACGTGTATTTCAAAGGTAAAGTGCCTCCTTGTTTTTATTTTTGGCATTAACGATTTATTGAACTGCCTTTTCCTTAGTTGGGTTTTCGAACTGTTCTGTGTACAATTGATGATAAAAAGATTTTTTTTGCATTAACTCATCGTGCATACCGATTTCGTCAATTTTCCCATCTCTCACAACAATAATTCGATCTGCGTTTCGAATGGTAGCATGTCGGTGTGCCATAACAATTAGTGTCTTATCTTCAAAAAGCGACTCCAGCTGATCTTGGAGAAATGTAATGCTACCCTCGTAATGCGACAAAATCAAGCAATTTGAGTGGAGAGATCTCCAGAATAAGCTTCCATAGGGGTCAAGTATCCGAGTGCAGAATGCACTCGTTCATAGTTGTAAAAACAGATATATCGATCAAGAGAAGCTTTTGCTTCTTGTAACGAACGGTATTCATTAGGCCATACCTCTTCTTCTTTGAGAGTTCGGTACCAGCGTTCCATTTTGCCATTGCTTTGAGGATGGCGGTAAGAAGTACGAATAGGAGTAATTTCAAGCGTTTTTAAGGTTTGAACAAAATCTCTGCTGGTAAATTGGCTACCATTGTCTTGAACCAGCTTCAGTCCACTGCCACGTACTCCATTAGGAAATGCATGATTTACTGCTTTTTCAAGCACACGAATTCCTTCATCATCTCGGCAGAACCGATTCAGCTCCCAGGCTACGATTCGACGATCATAGGCATCAATAATGCTAAACAAGTAAGCCCAACCCTCATCCGTCCAAATTTTTGTCATATCAATATGCCAAACCTGGTTCGAGCAAGACAGCGTCATATCCCACGTCTGACGAGTCCGTTTCGCTTCATATCGTTTGACGGATTGGAGCAAGCCTTCGGCTTTCATGACACGGTATACGGTTTTAAGATTTACCCGAACACCCTCTCGACACAATAAAGCCCAGATTCGTCGGTAGCCATAAGTCGGATACTTTTCACATAGGGATCGAACGTGTTTCCGAATTTCTCTTTGGCGGAAACAGAGTCGAGTACGAGTAGACTCAGTAAGCCGGGTTCGGCTAGCGATAAAAAGTGCTTTTATGAATTCCAGCGAGACGGCATACAGTTTCCACCGGAAACTGGGCTTCTTCTACCAATTCAAAAAGCAACTACCACGCTTTGGGTGTTAAAGATCGAGCGTTTTTTTTAATTGAGCCAGCTTGACTGTTAATTTACCGATAAGTAGCTCATATTCTGCTGTTTTCGCTTGCAATTGCTCACGCTCTTTGTCAAGAGACTGTTTTCCTGCCAACCCTTCCAATCCTCGTTGAATAAAAGTGTCTTTCCAACGGTAATAGAGGGTTTGGCTGATATTGTGCTGACGGCATAATTCAGCGATTGAAACGTCCCCCTTCAACCCAGCTAAGACGATATTCATTTTTTCCTCTGGAGTCCATTTGCAACGCTTCATACTGATTTCCTCCTCCAGTTTGATTCTATCAAATTGGAGAACTCTACACAGTAGACCGTCGCATTTTAAAAGGGAGCGCTATAGAAAAGATTCAGTCCTTGCATCTAATGCAGAAGTAGGCTCATCGAGTAAAAGTATTTGCGGATCTCTACCAATGCCCTAGCGATTGCGATTCTTTGTTTCTCCCCACCAGAAAGTTTGACGCCCCTCTCCCCAACCTTCCAAGTATTTTTAATACTTTTTCGTCTATTTCTTGAAGGACAAACGACAATAAGCACTCGTTCTGATTCATCCCATCAGTAAATAATTTTTTCCCTCTTCATTTTTCATTTAGGAACCTCTTCGATCCGGTTCCCTCCATCTCCCATCCATGATATAATTGGGTAAATAATTCTACTTTGTGTGGGCCATTATTTCTGGCTCTTTTTTTCTATCTGAAAAAATATCAAACGATTTACCCGCCAAGATTTTTCTTCCTTCCTCGATTTCTGCATAAATAAGATCCTGCAAAGGCATCCGAATTTCCCCACCATCTTGTGTGCTAAGATGGACAATCTTTATCCGACTTGACGGTTGCAAATCCACTTCACATGTGACACAAATCCCATTTTCATCAGCCATTTCCTGCATGCCTTCTTGGTGAAGTTCAATCTGTGGACGTTGCCTGATGTCCTGCAGAAATGATTTGACCTGGTCGGGTTGTCCCAGTACTTGAAGTTTTATCAATCTTTTAACCCCCTCTTATTAAAAATGTGATCACTTGACTGTTTGAACAAGAAGGATATACATGATAAGCCTAGTAATATTGTGACCGAGATCATAACAAATTAGAACAACCAAGAGAGTTTAAATATTTGTATAATTGGATATAGAATATTCATACCAATAGGTTGATTGTGAGGTTGTAAAGGTAGAAAATACAATTATGGGGTAACTATTCGTGATTGTGAGGTTGTAAAGATATGAAATACCATTATGGGATAACGATTCGTGAAGCTAGGGAAAAGTTAAATATGACGCAGGCGCAGTTAGCTGAGAAGTGGCCCCAAGCAGGTGGGGGAACCGGCGTTAGTGTGAATTACGTCTCTGATGTGGAACGTGGCAAAAAGCATATCACTGATCCACAAACGCTTCGACGTTTATGTAATATTTTACAGATTCCACTCTGGAAAGTAGGACTTTCTGATTACGACCCATTTAATCCAAGTACCTTTTGTGGAACTTTTATGTATGACGAGACATTGAACACAGCCGAAAGTTTGATAAAGCGGACATGGAATCTTCGTCGTGTTATGTCTTTGCCGTATGTTGAAGAGGCTGTCAATGATCTGAATCGGCTTTTTGATTATTTACGAACGAATACACCGCCTCCTGTACGTCTGGATGAGCGTTTTCAAATTCTCTACGCCCAAGTTCTGCGTCTCAATGCTGTAATCGACGTTGAAAATCAGCGATATGAGGAGGCTCTAAACAAATTTCGCAAGATGCATGAGATTGCGAAAGCAATTGATCATCCGGCTACTCTCGCTATGAGTTATCTTAATATAGGCACTGAACTAGAGCGAATGGGAAAAAAAGAGGAAGCTATTGAGTACCTCGAGTTGGCTAGAGATGAATCGTTTCGGGCATCGAAACATGTCATAGTAGTATAATGACCCCATACGCTTC
>NZ_JPST01000071.1 GCF_000763315.1 Thermoactinomyces daqus
GAAACTGCGCCACCGGATATTCACTTTATCACCTCCCCCCGATGTCGATCGGCCGGAGAATTCACCCGGATAGACCGACAACACGGCAGACAGCTTTTTCCTCAGCGTCTGGTACTTTTTCATCTCGCGTTTATACATTTTGATAATCTCTTGGGACTCCGATTTTTGCAGGATTCCCTGGATGCGTTGTTTGCGAGTTTCGATTGCCGCTGCAAGATCGGCAATTTCTCGGGCTGTTAGATGAATTGGATAAGTCTTCATGCTCCGCTGACCTCCTTCACCTTGCTTTTACGTGCAGTCTGGAATCCGAAGGTTTCATCTACCAAGTAATAATGCTGAATGGTTTCACCGATCACGAGCCACCGCCGTCCGCGGTAAATGACTTCCTTGCCAATCATGATGGGAATGCCCTCCATATCCAAAAATTCGATTCTATGAATCTCTTGTATAACTTGCGGATATTTGGTAGAACAGATAAAGAGGTAGTATTACGAATCTTCTTACATAACTTGCTAATACTATCAGCCATCATTTTGATCTACATATTTGGTCCCAAGCATACCAGGCTACAGATTGAATCTGATCAAAGCGGCGAGCCCGTTCCTCTTCTCCGATCTGGGGAGCGAAAACTTCGATTTGGGTGTTGCCGATCTTGTAACATGCGCCGGAACCATCTTTTTGGAGAACCTGAATTTCTTCAGGTAATTTCTTAGCAGGTATGGCCATCCGGATCAGCTCCTTCCTTCGGTGCCGGTCGATTGTAAATGCTCATCATTTTGATGCGAATCGCATCTATTAATGGTAAAAAAAATTGTCCAATCAAAACCAAGAACGCTTCCGAGCTTTTGAGCTGCAGCAACACTAGGATTGCGAATCCCGTTTTCATATTGACCGTAAGTAACCCGGCTAATTCCAGCTTGATCTGCTACATCTCGCCGACTCAAACCTTTTTTAAGACGAAGTTTAATTAACCAGTTTCGTTTCATGCTGTCACCCCCAACCAATTTTTATGATGCTTATCGCATCCATCGATTTCATTATATGATGCTTTAGGCATCAAGTCAACACCCTTTTGATTCTTTTTGCATCAAATTTTTGATTTCATGTACAGATTTGTTTTCGTTCTAACTTTACTGGATGCAATTTGCATCATATAATTTATACATAAGTGTAATAGGAGGACCCTTGTATGGATCTCGGGACAAGATTAAAAGCGCTAAGAAATAAAGCTAAGCTGTCACAGAAGGACTTAGCTGAAAAATTGGGAATTAATCGTGTGACATACAGCCAATATGAAGTAAATAGACGTGAACCAGATATCGATACTCTTCAAAAAATAGCCGATTTTTATGAAATCAGTTTAGATTACTTAGCCGGTCGCACTGACCATCAAACTTCCAAAAAAGAATCTAAAGATATTGATCGAACCCAGGATATGCTTAATGCAATAGAATCTGGTGATTTAAAAAAGTTGATTGAGATCATGAAGGAATTAGATGAGCTTTATTACGTGGAAAACGATGAAAAATATATTGTTGAAGGCGATAAGAAAGATGCAATTATAAAGTTATTAAAAGATTTACTTCCTGTTGTAGCAGAGAATGCGGATAAAAAGGAAAAGGGCTTACAAAAGAAGATAAGTGAGGAGGAAAATTGACGATGTCGCAAAGCAAGGATGTTACGCTCGCAGATGTACTCAATGCGATCCAACACGTCGGTGCAAAAGTAGACAGCATGGAGAAAAGACTAACCGTAAGAATCGAAAAACTTGAAGAAGGACAGCAAACGATCATTCAAGCCGTGAATGAACTAAAAGATGACTTGGCAGCTCAGAAAAAGGAACTAACACAAACCAGTAAAGCTACAGCTTATTTGTCACGCGATGTATTAATACTGAAAAACGAACAATAATTGAATGGAGGTGTTTAAAAATGAGCGACAGATTAGATTTAATCCTAGAAAAACTAGAGGATTTAACTAAAAAAGTTATGGCACTAGAGGAAGTAAAACAAAATGTAAATGCAATCCGCGCAAGCCAGGAAGTAACTAACGCTAAATTAGAATCAATGGAACTTAGATTAAGTAGTGTTGAGGGGCAACTAAAGGAATTAAGTATGGAAGTGGAGAGAATTAACCGATCAGCTGACTATCTTGCTGGCAAAGCAGGTGAACATGACAAAGACATTCACCTGCTTAAAGAAGATGTAAATCGTTTAAGGGTTATTAACAAGTAAACACCTTCATTTAAAGAAAGCATATAGGCTATGTATTCCCCTTCACTGTTTGAAGTAACTTGAAAACATTAAAATCGTTAATAAAGCCTTTTTGATTTAATTTATAGATCACTTTACCGAAATCTCCGAATTGTTTATTTAATTTCTTGCTAATTTCATTTTCATTTGCAACACCACTCATTCCAAGCAAGTGGTGTTTTTTTTGTTCACTTACTCCACTATACTCCACCAGTCTTCTAAGGCTACTATTTGTCTTCCCCATCCAGTTGCCTCCTATCGGATATGCGGAATATATATTACTCCCAATTCATTATTCGGAAGACGAAATAAATTTATGGCCACTTCAAAGCGATATAGGAACATTAGTTCGAGTTTATTCATTATAACACATCTTACCTAGTCAGATTCTTGAAAAATATTACAACGTAAGGTACTGATTTTAGATGTGCAACTACCGTATTGATCGCTTTCTATCAATATTAAAGCAAAGAAAATACTACCAATCAATCTTCATCACCGGATCTATTTTCTTTAATCTTTAATGAAATTAAAAATTCAAAATACCCTTTTAAAAATAGGCTAGTAAATGAACAAAAGGGGAATTATGATGTAAGAAGGCTCTTTTTTTGCTAAACGGTTCAACAAAATGCTATTGAATTAAATCACCCCTTCTTTGGTGATCCATATTTATAATTAGAGTAGGTGAAGAATATGAAACCTTATAATCCAATTCTTGTTGGCCGCGTTGTAAGAAGTAAGCGCATTGAAGATGGATTGGTTATCAAAGAGTTGGCGGATGAAAACATTTCATCCGGAACCATCTCAAAAATCGAAAATGGAGACGCTGGGGTTAGGCGCGAAAAGGTCGAATATTTGCTCAACAAACTAGGATTGGATTTTAATTCAATTAGTGATTACTTAAGGCTTAAAGAAAAGGAATTGGAGGATATTAAACTCAAATTATTGACCATTGAAAATATCATTGATTCAAATTCGCCTGATCGCGCTCTGAAAAAACTGAAGAATCTTGGTATAACGAAAAATCACATCTATTTCCCGCTGGTTGAATACTTAAAAGGAAAAGCGTATGTAAGGAAAGCAAAAGTGAAAAAAAGCTTCCAAGAAAAGTCCGAGAAGCATTTTCTTGAATGTATCCGTGTATCGGATCAAGTGGAAGACAACCACTTGAATCTTAAGACAGCCGCCTACACCGAATTAGCAATAAGTGCATTTAAGCGTAATGAAATCAAAGAAGCACTTACACTCGTTCGTCAAGCGATTGAGACCTTCGATCATTCAGGCGATAGACTTCGTTACATTCATTATGCTAAGTTCAATCAAATTCTCTTTTTGGAAAGAACGAATGATTTCTCAGATTTAAAAAGGGCCGTTGATGATCTTTATCGGGATCTAGACCAGATCAATAACAGCAGCATAAAGATCCAGCTACATGAATATAAAGCAAAAATATATTTACAGACCGGTCGTGCAGAGGAAGCGGTTGAATACGCCAAAAAGGGGCTCGAACTCATAGGAGATACTGGAAGCGGCCTTGCAAGTTTGTCTTATTATCTCTGGATTACTTTAGGCGATGCTCTGTACGACTTAAAAGAATACGGGCAAACGGAATCTTGTTATTTAACCACTCTTGACTTGGGTTTAGATCATCGCCACGACCTGCTCATTGTCAGCTTCCTTAAACTTGGGCAGCTTTATATGTTTCAAGATCGATTGGACGAATCCAAACAGATGATCGATCGTGCCCTACAGCTTATAAAACATATTGACAACCAAGAGAGTGCTATAGAAGTGCTGTCCACTTTAGGAAGCTTCTTTATCAAAAACAACGAAACACAAGAAGCGATTGAGCCCTTAGAAAAAGCTCTGCAATTATCCAAAGACCACTCAATTAATGGGAAACAAATTGAAATCCTTCAAAAACTTGCTCATTGCTATGATGTCTGTGGTCAAAAAGAAAAAATGATGAACGTGTTACTTGAAAAACATTATTTAGAAATGGAGCAGGAGGTTAGTTAAGAAATGAAAAAACTGATTGCTTTATTACTTGTTCTTGTAGGTTTCGTTTATCTTGCGGGTAATTGGGAACATGTTCGTTCTTCAATTCTTGCCGGTGAGCCTGTTCATACGTCAATCGATGGCACTACAACCATTACAAACCAAGCAGAGGGGGAACCTGTTCATACATGATTGAAGCCGGTCCATGTGGCCGGCTTTTTTTATGTGCAAAAATAAAATAGCCGCAGAATGTACTGCGACCTGACTACCTTACAACTGTTTATCTGTGTTATACTTTTGTATGATTCTGGTTCTATCTTTATCAGATAATGAGTCCCACAACATCCAAACCACATGTTGAATTTCCTCTTTTCTTAATAGTCGTTCCTCCTCGGTAATTTTGGGACCGATTATTTCTATTCTTGTCCTCCCGATCTTATATTGTTTATCTGGTTTACACCCCACCTGCATAATGATCACCTCGATAAAGCATATGCAGGGATCAAATGAGGACAGGCATAAATTTATAGCAGGTGAATGCGATGGACCGAGTATGTATGTATCTCAGGAAATCCAGGGCAGACATTGAAGCCGAAGCCCGTGGAGAAGGTGAAACACTTGCCAAGCATAAAAAAGCTCTGCTCCAGCTCGCCAAGCAAAAAGGGCTGAATATCATTAGGATACGGCAAGAGATCGCCTCCGGTGAAAGCTTGATCCACCGCCCCGAGATGATGGAACTTCTCAGGGAAGTAGAAAGCGGTCACTATGATGCCGTTCTCGTCATGGACATGGACCGGCTCGGGCGCGGGAACATGAGGGAGCAAGGGATCATCCTGGAAACGTTCCAGAAATCTGGCACGAAAATCATTACTCCTCGGAAAGTTTATGATCTCCAGGATGAATTTGATGAGGAGTACTCCGAATTCGAGGCATTTATGGCTCGAAAAGAGTTAAAAGTAATCACGCGCCGGCTCCAAGGCGGCCGAATCCGATCTGTTCAGGATGGAAATTACATAGGGACCAGGCCACCTTATGGATATCAAATCAAGGAAGACCAAACGGGCCGATACTTGATCCCTGATCCAGACCAGGCACCCGTAGTGAAAATGATCTTTCAATGGTATACCAGTGATGATCCACATGAAAAAATGGGTTCAAACAAAATCGCAAACAAGTTGAACGAACTTGGATATCGATCCTACACAGGCAAAAAATGGACCAGCGCCAGTGTTTTGGCAATCCTTAAAAACGCCGTCTACGCCGGCCGGATCCAGTGGAAAAAAAAGGAGTACAAAAAACCATCCAATCCACTGAAAACCAAGGAAACTAAAACAAGGCCACAGTCTGAATGGATCGACGTGGAAGGAAAACATGAATCGTTGGTCTCGATGGATACATTTCAAAAAGCTCAGGAAATACTTAAGAGAAAGTATCATCCACCCTACCAGCTGGAGAATGGGATAACCAATCCCCTCGCCGGGTTGATCAGATGTGGTAAATGTGGTGCATCAATGGTCTACAGGCCTTATACTGGGCAAAAACCTCACCTCATGTGCTATAACAAATTCTGTGACAACAAGAGCACTCGTTTTGAATTTGTAGAATCGCGCCTGATCGACAGCCTCGAAGATTGGTTAAGCGATTATAAATTGCAATGGGAAAAAAGCAAGGCCCCTTCAGAAAACAATCAAAAAATCGAGCTTTACCAGGTTACAATAAAGAACTTGGAACAGGAACTCAAAAACCTGGAAACTCAAAAAGGCCGTCTCCACGATTTTCTGGAAAGAGGGCTTTATGACGAGGAAACCTATATTGAGCGTTCCAACAATATAGCTAACAGAATGAATGAGACACGGGCAGCTATAGAAAAGGTGAGAGAAGAGCTTGAAACCGAAAAAGAACGGATTAAAGCTCAAAACCAAATTATACCCAAGATCGAGAATGTCCTCGACCTTTACCGTGAATCAGATGATCCAAAAATAAAAAACACTCTCCTTAAAAGTATCCTGGACCATTGCGAATATAAAAAAGAAAAATGGCAAACGGGCGATGAGTTTTCCCTTAGACTTTATCCGAAAATTTAGGTATAATACTACACAGATAAACAGTGAGGGTTAACTC
>NZ_JPST01000072.1 GCF_000763315.1 Thermoactinomyces daqus
GGGGTTTGTCATCAATCTCACCCATCTCAATCGAGATGGGTTTTTTTATTTATTAATAACGAAATGGAGACTTTCCATTTTAATAGATGTGAGACACTTTAAACTTCAGATACAAAGACACTTTAGACCTGAAGATATTATTTTATTTTAATAAATAAATATAATATATGGGATAAAACAGAGAGAACGGATACGAGAATAATGGAAATCGCTTGGTTGGAGGGACGATGACAATCATGGCGAGTTCCATTTTAATTCTGGATTTCCTGTCGAAATGAGCAGCTATTTCTACTTGAATAGTTCTGGAGAACCATTCATATTTTCCCTTTTTTTACTGAATGTAATCACGTTTATAGTATAATAACAATAATATTGAAAGTTAATATTGTACTATAAAATAAAAAAGAAATGGAGGAGAAAACAATCATGTATGATTTTACGTATTGGAATAAGCAATATATTGGTGGGGAATGGATTGATGGTTCAAGCCCGACCCGCTATGAAAATGTAAATCCCTATAATGGTGAAACATTATCCACCCTTCAGTTGGCGAATCGCGATGATATTGCCCGAGCTTATGAGAAAGCGAAACAGTCCCAGAAAGCCTGGGAACAATTGAACCCCTACAATCGGGCAATGGTAATGGAAAAAGCTGCGGCACTGATGGTAGAACGGGCCGACGAACTCATCGAGATCTTGATTGCCGAATCGGGCAGTACCCGGATCAAAGCCAGCATTGAAGCAAAATCGGCTTTCTCCATGTTGAAGGAGGCAGCCAAATACCCTTTTCAGATGAACACAACGGTTCACCCTTCATTTGTCGTCGGAAAAGAGAACCGGGTTTATTGTAAACCGCATGGAGTCGTTGGGATCATCAGCCCGTCCAACTTCCCGTTTATTTTATCCTTACGTGCGGTCGCTCCTGCTTTGGCAACAGGTAATGGCGTTGTTTTGAAACCGGATTCGCAGACATACATATCGGGTGGTCTTTTTCTCGCCAAACTGTTTGAAGATGCCGGTCTGCCAAAAGGGGTGTTTAATGTTGTTGTCGGGGAAATCGAGGAAATTGGTGATACCTTTATTGAACATCCCGTTCCACGGCTGATTTCTTTCACGGGTTCAACTGAAACAGGCCGGCATATCGCCCAAATTTGCGGAAAACATCTCAAAAGACTGCATCTGGAGCTGGGAGGCAATAACCCCTTTATCGTGCTGGAAGATGCAAATATTGAAAAGGCGGTGCAGGCTGCGGTTTTCGGTGCTTTCTTGCATCAGGGGCAAATCTGTATGTCGATTAACCGCATCATCGTACATAAAAGTCGATATGAAGAATTTATCCGTTTGTTTGCGGAAAAAGTGAAGAAGCTGAAAGTCGGAAATCCGGCGGAACCGGATACCTTTATTGGACCGTTAATCAATAAAAATGCCATTCCCCGCGTTCTTTCTTTGATCGAGGATGCTGTACAACAGGGATGCAGGCTGATTCTCGAAGGAAAAGCATATGATCAATTTCTTGAGCCTTATATTCTTGCAGATGTGCGTAATGACATGAAAATTGCCCAAACGGAGCTTTTTGCCCCTGTCGCCTGTATCCTTCCCGTTGAAAGTGAAGAAGAAGCAATAGAGATTGCCAATGATAATTCATACGGGTTGAGCAGCGCGGTTTTCTCCGGATCGATTGAGCACGGAGTTCGTGTCGCCCAGCGAATCCAGGCCGGGATGGTTCATGTCAATGACCAAACGGTCAATGATGAACCCAATATTCCTTTCGGTGGTGAAAAAGCTTCGGGTTACGGACGTTTTGGCGGAAATTGGGGGCTTGGAGAATTTACCACAACCAAATGGGTGTCAGTGCAAAATGAACCACGGACTTTTCCCTTCTGACCCATGGCCGCAGGTTGAATCGACGGGTTGAAATGGCGAAATCGCTCGAAAAACCATGCCCGATTGAGGAGGATTGGCGTTAATGTGCAAAATCGCACTTCAACTTTGGACGTTAAATAACATGGCTGAGAAGGATTTTTTGGGGACACTCCGCCGGGTAGCCGACTTGGGATATGAGGGAGTTGAATTCGCCGGTTTTTTCGAAGCACCTGCCATGGCGGTAAAAAAAATGATGGAAGAGAAAAAATTGACTGCAGCGGGCAGCCATGTTCCCTTGTCTGAGTTTGCACCGGATCGGATTGAGTCCGTGTTTCGGTATCATGAGCAGATCGGCAACCGCTTGTTGGTTGTTCCTTGGCTGCCGCAAGGGATGAGGACGACAGCTGATGATTTTAAACGATTGGCAGAAACGTTTAATCAACTGGGACAACAGTGCAAAGAGGCCGGTTTCATGTTCGCCTATCACAATCATGATTTCGAATTTCAAAAATTTGGCGGATTAACAGGATTTGATATCCTGTTTACGGAAACGGACCCACAATTGGTCAAAATGGAATTGGATATATATTGGGCTGAATATTCCGGATTCAATGCCGTTCAATTGATGAAAAAATACAGAGATTCATTGATTGCACTCCATCTGAAGGATATGAAACGGGTAAACGGCAAAGCAGTCAGTACGGAAGTAGGAGCCGGTTCTCTTGACATCCCTGCAATTGTCGCCCTGGCCAACGAGTGGAACCTTTCCTGGCTGATTGTGGAACAGGAGGAATTTGATTATGACCCGATGCGCTCCGTCCATCAAAGCTTGGCATATTTGCAAGGGAAGTTGAAATAAATTTTTCAGGCTGGAACCATGGGAAAATGGGGCGGATGAACCGGTTCAAATATGGATAGACGATCATAGGATAGCAACGTGCATCTTTAATCCAAAGGAGTGGATTTTGTTGGAACGCATTAAGCCTCCCATGCATCCCATGCCTCCGGTGGCTCCCATGCCCCCGATGGTTCCTGCGCCTCCCAAGTATCCGATGTTTCACTATCCCAAACATCATTACAAAAAGATGGATCACCATTCCTTGTACAAAGCGTACCGGCACAGCAAAAAAGCCACCAAGATATTGAAACATATGCTGCATCATTGTCATGATTGGGGGTATTGGGACAGTTCTTCCAGCAGTCACTGGCGGGACAGCAGTTCGTGTAGCTCTTCCAGCAGTTCCTGATCACAAGCGAAGATGGAAGACGGGTTCCGTACATCCCTTCAACCTGTCGCGACGTGTGGAGAAAAGCAGAGCAAGAAGAATCTCCTCACGACACAATGGGAATCGCGGACGAAAACGGAAGCAGAGTCCAAGTTTGGCTCTGCTTCTTTTATTTGGTGCGAAACGTTCTTCATCATGGGAAATTTCAACTGGGGAGGGCTCAAACTCACGGTGGAGAGAAGAATGCGAAAAATTTTTTTATCCCCCCCGGGCAGTGTTGGCACTTGTCCCGAAACTGCGCACAGCTGGGCGGAAGATTTGCTTGGTTCAACGGTCGGGCATACTAGACCGCGCCCGGCCTCTGAAGGAGAAGATCGAGAAAATGGTCGTAGTTGAGCACCTCTTGGCCTTGTCCCAAACATCGCGGATGTGTCTCAATGAGTTCTCCCTTGTGGCAGAACTCCACTCGCTCAGCAAAGACCTTTCACCTCAGCTCTGAGGAGGCATAGTCAAAGCTGTTTTCTCCAAGGTGACCATGGAAAGCGAATTGCTGTTCCCATACCGGGTTGGATCGCAAGCTCACGGACGTGGAGGCAGCGGTAACATGTGCGCTTTGTCTTCCTCATAGGCTTGCCTCCCTGACGGTAAGTGAAGTACGGGGAACAGTGGTCGTCTCGTAAGAGATGCACTTTTCAACCTGCCATTGGTTAAGTTCATCCAAGCTGGATACAGAGGGCATCGGGATGAAGTATTGACTCTTGGCCACCTTTACAAAGTTCTCGACCTGTCCCATGCACAGAAAGTCCAGAAGCCATAATCCAAGTCGAGAGGAATCTGGCAGAATTATCACGTAATTTCCAAAATATCCCTGTTCTTTCTCTGGATCTACTATTATATCCCCACAGTCGATTAACACTTTTATTGAAAAAATCCATATAAGTGAGATTAATAATTTAAAAAGAGGTGATGAAGATGTCCCTCTCGTTTCGTGACCTTACTCCCAATACCGTATTCATTTGCATTAATCATCAGGTAGTTCCTGGGACTTGTCCTGAGGGATATGTGAAGACAGTGTGGTTTAGAGTGGAGCCTGGTGCGACTGAACGTGTTTATGTTGGAAGCACCAGAAGAGTGCGTTCATACTACGCCGAGGATAATTTCGGAAATGTATGGACTGGAAATAGCCCCCCAACACCCAAATCCCTAATACACGTTTTAGGTGGTGCCTGAACAGAAGGTGCAATTCCTTCCAAATAGTAGAAGGACTCTGCAGAAGCGTTGGGTTTAGACAAATAACTTCGCTTGCGGAAGAGCTAATACTCGAATTACTTTGACAAGTAACCGAAGAGCACCCAGATCAGGTAATGTTCGTTTAGAATTGCCAACAACGCGAAAACTCAAATATCGAAAATATCCACACGGCATTATCAATAAAACGGGTTCTGGTGCATAAAAGACGAAAGATGACACGAATGGAGAGCCCGTTCCTCAATCCTTCAAACGGCTCAGAAGTGAAAACGAAAAATATGGGTGATGGGATGCGTGTCCAAGCCGGGGGATTTTCCGTCTATGCTGAATCGCTTTGTCAGTGATCAATTCTCCTCATCGATAAGATTCTCCACCATGAAACAGATTTAGAAATCAAAAAACATGATACGGATGCCGCGGGCTATACTGATCAAGTTTTTGGATTAAGCCATATATTTGGATTTCGATTTGCGCCCGGGATTTGAAATACAGGGGATGCGCACTTTTTTTCCCCTCGATCTGCCTAATGGTTTCCCAAGATTTCAGATTTGCTTAAAAAGATTAATCCTCAAGTGATCTTGCAAAATTGCGATCAGGTATTGCGTATCTCCCATTCAATCTTAGATGGGAAAGTGTTTCTGCGTCGCTTGTTATGAACAAATTCCGTTCATATAACCGGGAAAATCATGTAGTGAAAGCTTTACGTTTTATAAGTCAAGGGGAACTGCGAGAACGTTCATTGATTGACCAATACCAAAGAGGAACAGCGCTAAATATGATCTTCCATATTTTCACCGCTCAATTGGGAACATATCAATACACCGATTAAATATACAATCAGACAACAAAACCCGATCACAACCCTTAACGTGGTTGAAAATCGGGTTTTTCACTTCTCTGAGTTCTTAGCGTGGCAAAATCGCGTTTTTCTGTCGGTACCCCTGGTGAGAAAAAAGTAATTTTTTATGGTAATGATTGGTTATTAAAGAAAAAAAGCAAAAAAGTGGTTTAAGAAATGACATTTACGGTTAGTAGGTTAAGAGAGAGGGGTGTTTTTTTTGGAAACAATAAAGATAAAAGTAGAAAATTTATCCAAAATTTATGGTCGTTCGTCGAAGAAAGCACTGAAAATGTTAAAGGAGGGAAAGGATAAAAAGACGATATTGAAAGAAACCGGTGCTTCGGTCGGAGTCAATCAGGCCGATTTTGTTGTGTACACCGGCGAGATTTTTGTGATTATGGGTTTATCGGGAAGCGGTAAATCAACATTGATTCGAATGCTAAACCGCCTGATTGAACCGACTGATGGACAAGTATTGATTGACGGGGAAAATATCGTCAAAATGTCCCAGGAAAAATTGCGTGAAGTCCGGCGCAAAAAGATCGGAATGGTGTTTCAGAAGTTTGCCCTATTTCCTCATCGCACAGTGTTGTCGAATGTGGAGTTCGGCTTGGAAATTCAGGGTACTCCCGAACAGGAACGAAAACAGAAGGCAATGGAAAGTTTGCGATTGGTGGGGCTTGAAGCCTGGGCGGAAAGTTACCCGAACCAATTGAGCGGCGGAATGCAACAAAGGGTGGGGCTGGCCAGGGCACTGACTAATGATCCCGATATCCTGTTGATGGACGAGGCCTTTAGTGCTTTGGACCCGCTCATTCGCAAGGATATGCAGGATGAGTTGCTCGAATTGCAACGATCCATGCATAAAACTATTGTTTTCATTACCCATGATTTGGACGAGGCCCTGAGAATCGGGGATCGGATCGCCCTTATGCGCGATGGGGAAATTGTGCAAATCGGAACGCCTGAGGATATTTTGACCAATCCCAACAACGAATATGTCGAGCGATTTGTGCAAGATGTCAACCTGGCCAAAGTGTTGACCGCTGAGTCGATTATGCGAAAAGCGGAATCAATCATTCTCGGCAAGGATGGGTTGCGAGTTGCCTTAAAGCTGATGCGGGATAAAGGTGTTCCGGCAATGCTCGTCGTGGATCGCGATCGTAAGCTTCATGGAATGCTCACGGCTGAGCAGGCAAAACAGGCGTTACGTGAAGGAAAAGAGATGCGGGATGTGATGATCCGGGATCTTGTCCGCGTCCAGAAAGATACACCGTTAAGGGAGATTCTTCAGCTTATGGCCCAGTCCGATTCTTCTTATCCGGCCGCTGTGGTGGATGAGGAAGGACGGCTGGCCGGAGCGGTCGGAAGAGGAGCCATTTTTGCTGCTCTGGCTGGACAGGCAGGTGATTCCGAATGAGTTTGCCGCGTATTCCGCTAGACAAATGGGTAGATGCGTTTATCCAGTGGCTGCAAATTCATTTTAAGCCGCTGTTCGATTTGATCAACGGAGCGATTGGGCCGACTGTTGATTTCTTTCAACATTTGTTGTCCGCTGTGCCACCGATCTGGATGATCCTGCTGCTGACCCTGCTGGTGTGGTTGGTTAGTCGCTTGAGGATTGCCATTTTTGCATTCATCGGTTTAATGCTGATTTATGATTTGCAATTATGGTCAGACAGCGTATTGACGATTGCGTTGGTTCTCACTGCGACCTTGATTTCCATTGTGATCGGGATTCCTCTGGGGATATTGGCCGGTCGCAGCGACAAAATGAAAGGTTTTTTATTTCCTGTCCTTGATTTTATGCAAACTATGCCATCTTTCATCTATCTGATTCCGGCTGTCTTTTTCTTTGCGCTGGGGAATGTGCCTGCGGAAATCGCTTCAATCATTTTTGCGATGCCGCCCACCATTCGCATGACAAGTTTGGGATTGCGTCAAGTATCCGGAGAACTGAAAGAGGCTGCCGATGCCTTTGGGACAACCTCCTGGCAGAAATTGATCAAGGTGGAATTGCCGTTGGCTCGTTCGACCATTCTGGCCGGGATCAACCAAACGATCATGCTCTCTTTGTCAATGGTTGTGGTTGGTTCCATGATTGGCGCAGACGGATTGGGCAAGATTGTGCTCCAATCGATTTCCCGTCTGCAGGTCGGAAAGGGATTTGAAGCCGGATTGGCGATTGCCATCATTGCCATTATCCTTGACCGTGTCACCCAGAATCTCGGAAATGCGAAAACAGCCGCCGTCAATAAAAAAACGCCGATGGTGATCGTCCGCAAATGGTTGACGATTGCCACGATCATTGCCCTGCTGGGGATGACGGTTTATTCCTATGTTGGAGACGGATCCGGCAAGAAAAAAATCGTGCTGACTTATGTCGCCTGGGATTCGGAAATTGCCAGCACCAATGTGGTTAAACAGGTATTGGAAAAAGCCGGTTACGATGTTGAAATTCAAGAGACGGAAGCTGCCCCCATGTGGGAAGGCGTCGTCAGCGGAGCGGCGGATGCTCACGTCTGTGCCTGGTTGCCGTCATCAAGCAAAATTTTTGTCGAAAAATACAAGGGACAATTTGACGATTTGGGTCCTAACCTGACGGGAGCAAAAATTGGGCTGGTTGTTCCGCAATATGTACCGATCAATTCCGTTGATCAGCTGAATCAGTACCGCGATAAATTCAACGGGCAAATCATCGGTATCGACCCAGGATCCGGCGAAATGCAACTGACGGAGAAACTAATGAAACAATATCAACTGAATGGCTATCAGTTGATCTCGGGCACGGATGCTTCGATGGTAGCTTCCCTGGACAAGGCGTATAAACAGAAGAAATGGATTGTGATAACCGGTTGGGAACCGCATTGGAAGTTTTTAAAATATAAATTGAAATTCCTGGATGATCCGGACGGAGTTTATGGTGGTCCGCAATCGATCCATACCATTGTGCGTAAAGGCCTGAAGAAGGACATGCCGGAAGCGTATGCGATTTTGGACCGGTTTCATTGGAGCAAAGAGGATATGGAAGAAGTCATGCTGAAGATCCACGATGGAATGTCTCCGGATCAAGCTGCTGCTGAATGGGTTAAAAGCCATCCGAAACAAGTAAATGAATGGCTTGGTAAACAGTAAGATTGAAAACATGCCGCCAAAGGCGGCATGTTTTTTACTTTTTGTTGAGTTTCATGATTCTGGATTATTCTGTTGAGGCTCAGGTATTTAATTAAGATTGTTTCTAAAGGGGGAAACTGCTTCGAGGAAAAATGATGAGGGAAAAACTCCATTTTTTAAAAAAAAACTGTTGCATAAGCTTAAAGATCGTGCTATATTATTTCTTGTCGCCGCAATGATCGTCGCAATTGAGAGAATGCACCTTGAAAATAAGATATGG
>NZ_JPST01000073.1 GCF_000763315.1 Thermoactinomyces daqus
CACGCTTGTCAACAACTTTTTTTGTTTTGTTCTCTCGCTTTTTGCAAGATGTTGTCGTATCAGCGACGAAAATAAATATACTACCCTTTTATTTGATTGTCAACACCTCTTTTGAGATTTATTTTATTTCCATCATTTTATGCACATGTAAACCCGGACGGAAACAAAAAACATACTTGCCGTCACTCGGCCGACTTGAACGATCCCTCCCCCCTCGAGCAGTTTGCAGCTCTCCATGTTTGACCGAATCGATCAATGTCTTTCCTCTGCTTTAAAGTACCTAAAAACAACCTGGTGTTTTCTGCTCAAACCAGTGATGAAAAACGCTTTTACCGTTTTCCCATAACTAAAGAATCCGGGCGGCACGTTTATCAACCGTGGAGAACCAGCGGGAAACAAAAAGAGAGGCGCAGGAAATGCAGACAAGGATCGGAACGCCCGGTTTCGGGACACGCTGGCAAGAGCCCGGGTCAAAAAAACCCCCCAACTTTCAACTTTCATGCAGATACCTTGATTTCGACAACATCAGATGATGCAAAGTTCCTTAAAACAGCGCTTCTCCTGTTTACCGGATCTTCCTGTCAGGATGAAGGATTCTGAACCAATCAACCGCTCGTGTATGATAACGGGCATTCTCCAATTCGGAATTAACGACCCAAGTTTCCTTGTACGCTCATAAGTTCCATTCCCGTCAAGGCACATGCATCCTCTAAGGTTTACGACCCACCACAATCCGTACAGGAGGAAAAATAAAATAATGGGGACCGGCAATCTGAACGCCTGTCGCTCCCAACTCTTCAAAAATCGCGGCATATTCATCAACATGCCGGAAATCGAGAATCGCAAAATGTCCTCCCGGCTTGAGCACCCGGAATATTTCCCCGAGCGCTTTGCGACGTTCATCTTTATCGTAAATATTGTGCAGGGCCAGACTGGAAACAATCACATCAAATTCATTGTCCGAAAACGGAATATCCCGCGCATCAGCAGATACGACTTCGACGCGTTCTCTTACTCCTTCTCTTTCGGCATTTTCCAGAGTTACATCAGGATGATTGCCCGATTGATCCTGTTCATTCCAAATATCAATTCCGATTGCCTTACCTCTGTCCAGGCGTTTGGCAGCAGCATTCAGAACGAGTCCTCTCCCGCATCCGATATCGAGCACTTTTTCATCTCCCCGCCAAGGGACGAGATCAAGCAGTTTCTCCCGTTCATAATACTTCCCGACTTTGCTGCTCCAAATCATATAAACGGCTTCAATGAGACAAATCAACCCCAAAAGGAAGGGAATCGTTCCGATCCATCGCCAAGCACCGGCAAAAGCAAAAAAAGTCCCCATACAGAGAAGAAGCAAAACGATGCCGATCAACGCCAAGTTTCGAATGACACCAGGAGCATCTATGCCATAATCCCCTTTTTGATTACCAGTCTTATCCATTCACTTCACCTGCCTGTCGTTTTTTGAATGTTTATGGGTAGTGTAACGGAAACCCGGATGACGCAGCTCAGATGAGCTTCATTTCCATTATACAAATTCGGATAAACACTTTGACACCTGCCTGACCAAAAACGTGTGAATGCTTGATCACCTGCATCCATTTCCCAGCAACAAACTCAAAAGTAACATCGTTTGCTGCATATGACCTGACAGGAACAGAGGAACGAACTTACTGCCGGGGACATTTGCAACGCTTATAAATTCCATTATTCAGGAAACAATCCAGGGATTCAAAAGGATTCCTCCTGGATAACATCATCTTCATCCACAAAGTGAATCAATGTAAGAAGGGATCCCGGCTGACAGAAGCACTCAAAACAGAGGCGCGATGAAGAAAGGATGGAGAAGGAGGATG
>NZ_JPST01000074.1 GCF_000763315.1 Thermoactinomyces daqus
CATTACAGGAATGCTCCTTTCAGAGTCAGCTAAAGAAATATCCAAATCAATTGGTTTATGATAAGATAATATCCAATTAAATTGGATATGTCAAGAAAAAAAATAAGCCCTTCATGGGCTAACAGCAATCGGGTTCAGAAGCATAGGCAGATGGTGAATTGTAAGTCGGATCAATAGCGGTTCCTTCCACAGCGAAAAAGACAGCAAAAGTGATAACAAGCCAAATGATCAACCACTTTTTAAAAATCATTTTCGTCCTCCAATTCCAAGAGATTTCTTTGAAGCGATTCTAAATAGTTGAAGAACTGTCCGCGATCAGACTGGTAACATTGGGTAAGCTTGAGGATGATTTTCAATTGTTTGTGTTTGTTTCCTTGATGTTGGGCTATTTCAAGCGCTTTTTTAAGTGAAGGGATAGCTTCATTGGATCTACCAACAGTGATATACCACTGGGCTAAACCTATCAGAGCATCAAGATAGCGTGAGTCCTCTTTTTCCTTTCCGATCTTGACTGCTTGAGAAAATGAATACTTCGCCTGTTCCAATTCGCCGCTTTTTAGTTGCAGATAGCCTAATGAAGTATATGCAGATACGAATAGCGATTTGGTTTGAACATGATCAAATAGGGAGAGCGCCTCTTCATATTCTATTTTGGCATCATCAAGCTTTCCGAGCTTCTTATAGATGTCTCCCAACAATGTACGCAATTCAATGACGCGTTCAGGCAAAAAATTTTCCGAAGCTATGAAAAGACCATGAGTTGCTATTTCCAACGCTTTCCGCGGAGACTTCTTAAACATCACCTTGGCATAAAGCTCGTAGCTATTGGCCCGGTTTTTCGCTTTGATTAGCTTGTGACTGTTTGTAATTACTTCTTCAATGATCGTTTCGCCTTCTTCCAACCTGTCCAATTTTTCAAGGTAAGAAACCTTGTTCATTAAAAAAACGTAGTATTGTTCTTGCCTTTCACCCTCCCGATCAAACAAATCGATGGCCTGTTCAATCAGTTCCAGGGCGGAAGTTAATTCATTCCTTACATAGGCGACATTAGCCAAGATGTTATAGGATAGAGGAACCCTTAATGAACCCCAAAAGTC
>NZ_JPST01000075.1 GCF_000763315.1 Thermoactinomyces daqus
TCGACTTGAAAATGCTGATTTGAGCCGGTGACCGGGATCCGACCCGATTGCTTTTTTCTACTCGCCGTAACTGGTGATGAAATTGATGATGTTATTGGCCAGACGAACCGGATGATTATATAAGGGTTTCCCCTCTTTTTCCTGGTACATGGGAATCCCCTCTTGATCAAACGCCGTGTGTTTCGGAATCAAATCTGCGGGTTTGGGCAATCGGTAGACCTCCGTCGCTTCTGCCCTTTCTGTCCAAACGGTTCCGATTCCCAGACATTTTATTGCCGTCAAATGAGAGATCAAAGGTTCCCGGAGAAAAAACGGAAGCGGGGAGGGGGCAAAGGTTTTGCCGGAGAGGTGCTTGGATGTCATCAGAGAGGATTGTCCTTGAGGGGGAAATGCCATCAGATGCCCATTTTGGGAGCGGGTTTCATGCGATGAACCGGATGACAACAGGTGCTGATGATGACCTTTTTTGGTTGCTTCTGTGCCGCCTGCTATTCAAAAAACTTTAATCATCGTGGAACAAGGAGTGTTTGATATGTCGGATTCTTTGGAAAAGCAGATGATTGCAGAATTTAATGTTCCTGTTGAAATGAGAGATGGGATCGTGTTGCGCGCTAATATTTATCGGCCCAATCAGGAAGGAAAATGGCCTGTTTTGCTCCATCGCCATCCTTATAATAAAGATAATCCCCCTGTTTCTTTTGGATTATATGATATTTCTCGTGCAGTCCGGCAGGGATATGTGGTCATCGTTCAAGATACAAGGGGAAGATTCGCTTCCGAAGGAGAATGGGAGCTTATTTCGACGAGCAGACATGAAGCTTCTGATACATATGAGACCATCCGGTGGGCAAGCACGCTTCCTTATAGCAGTGGTGAAGTCGGTTTGTTTGGTGAATCTTATTCCGCATTCGTTCAGTGGGCAGGCATGCTGCAAAATCCACAGGAACTCAAAGCAGCAACCCCTTCTTTTTCCTGGAGCGATCCCTTTGACGGATTAATGTACCGGGGAGGAGCGCTGGAACTCGGTTTTTTGGCCTATTGGCAATTGGGAATGTATCTGGACACACTCACAAGACTTTATTCGGATGAGCAAGAACGGGCTGCTGCTTTGGCGCAGTTAATTTCAGATATTGATCAACTAAAAAAGGAGATTAAAGCACTGCCATTGAAAAATTTTGCGCCTTTTGCCCGTAATAAAGTGGCTCCCCTAATTCTTGAACATTTTGAGCGCGGCATGGATCAAGCTTATGTGGATGCATTATCGTTGAAGGGGAAATATGACAAGATCACGGTTCCTGCACTTAACATTGCAGGCTGGTACGATATATTCTTGCAGGGAACCATTGAAAACTTTTTGCAAATGCGCAACAAAGGAGGCAGTCCGGAAGCCCGGCAGAGCAAATTGGTCATCGGTCCATGGATGCATTTGGATCACAGTCATCAAGCTGGTGACATAAATTTTGGATTGGCTGCCAATTCCTCTGTCGTGGATTTGGTCGGACTCCAATTGCGATGGTTTGATCATTTCTTGAAAGGAAAGGACAACGGTATTATCGGTGAAGCACCTGTCAAATTATTTGTGATGGGCGAGAATGTTTGGCGCGATGAGTATGAATGGCCGCTTGCCCGGACAATTTATACCCCGTACTACTTGCACAGCCAAGGGCATGCGAATACCCTTCAAGGTGATGGAGTTCTCAGTACAATCATGCCTGGTCAAGAGGCAGCCGATCATTATACATATGATCCCTTGAATCCGGTCATAACGAAAGGCGGATCCATCATGATGCCACCCGATTTCGGCAGCGGTGCATTTGATCAAAGAGAGATTGAATCACGCGATGATGTATTGGTTTATACAACTCCTGTATTGGAAGAAGACATAGAGGTTACAGGTCCGGTTAAAGTGAAACTGTGGGCAAGCTCAAGTGCCTCAGATACAGACTTTGTCGCGCGATTGGTGGATGTTCATCCCGACGGATATGCACAAAATCTGACCGATGGAATTATACGTGCCCGTTATCGGAATGCTGCTAAAGGAGAGGCACCAAGCTTGATCGAGCCGGGAAAAGCTTACTTGTATGAAATCGATTTATGGTCAACAAGCAATCTATTCAAAAAAGGACATCGTATTCGTTTGGATATAACGAGCAGTAATTTTCCGCGGTGGGACCGAAATCCCAATACCGGCAAAAATTTCGGTGAGGATCAGGCTGAGGATGTGGTGATCGCCCGGCAAACCATCTTTCATGATGCAGAACATCCTTCTTCCATTATTCTGCCGATCATACCAAGAAGATAATGTATTGATCGTACTGTTAAATGATCTGGTACTGAGGGTTTTATCTGCAAAACAGTTAAAAACATAAACAAGTTTGCAATGCAAATAGAAAAATAACAAATGCGAAAACAGGAATGAAAACAAATTAAATTCATGCTAAAAATAACATTCAGATCCCTTTAGAGAAAACACCGATCTCTCCATGGAAAAGAACCAACTCAGGATTATGAGTCGGTTCTTTTCATCATCCCTACTTACGCATTCCCATCATATTTCCGGAACCATAACGTTTAAGCCCATGATAAAAGAGGGCAGTGCCACCGCAAACAAGGAGCGCGGTGACCCCGAGTGCAGCACCAAAAAACAACGGTTGCACTTCCCGAAGCAAGCCGAGCGGAAGGTAAGAGATGAATCCGGCAGGAAGGACTGTAAAAAGGAGAACTTTTGTCAGTCCGCGGAAAATGTCCGTCGGATAGGTGGCAAAAGTGACGATCAACTCTTGGCCGACCAGTCCTTCAACATTGCCGACATAAAAAGCGAGCGATTGGATACAGACAGAAAAGAAGACAAAGATCAACATGGAAAGCAGCAGGGCCCCCGCAAATTTGACAATCCCGATCCAAGTGTGTTGGCCGAAGAAGAGAAAGACGATCAGGGAAAAGATGAAGTCGCCCAGAGCGGAAACGGACATGCGGGAGATCAGGACATGCAGCAGGACGGGTTTGGGTTGAACCAGGTAGGTATCCAGCTGACCGGTTATGATGAGATTTCCGATGTTTTCCGCATTCCCGAAAAAAGCGTTGGCGAGTCCGAAACCGCCCGCAGTGACAGCAACAGATTAATGCCGAGACGGACGTACGCTTCCCCCATATAGGAGAAGTAATGGTAAAGGAGATAGCTCATCGGGGGTGAGCTGATAACCCACATCCCCTTTGATCACTTCTTCTTCAATTTTGACGGACAGGCGTGGCGATGACAAAATGATCGATTCGGCAAATATGAGATACCAGATCATTTGTTCGTAAGTGTATCCTGAGATGACCGGGGAGCCTTCACCCTGGTAAGTGATTCGCCAGAGTTGAACGAAAATGAACAGAATGACCAGCAAAAACCAGGAGCGAATGAAGAAAGAGCGGAGGTAGGCAAAGTTATTGCGGACCGTGATCGAACCGACGGCACCATATTTTTGCATTTTTTTGCGAAAGCGCAATCTGCTTATAACTGTCTCCATTTCATTCACCCTCCTTCCCGCTTTTCATAGATATGGGTAATGATTTCCTCCATCGAAGGATCTTCAATGGTAACGTCGGCCAGCCGATGATTTTGGATGATATGGGAGAGTACTTGTTCGATGGAAGTTTGAGAAGTGTCTACAGAGAGGCGAAGGCCGGTTCCTTTTTGCTTGACCAATACCACTCCGGAAAGATGGAAATGGGTTGGTGCTTCCTGCAATTTCAAGTGAATGGTCTTGTGCTTCAAAAAATGCCGCTTCAAATTGGAAACAGTGTCATCAAGGATGATTTGGCCGTGATTGATCACGATCGCCCGCTTGCAAAGTTGTTCAATATCGCCTGCATCATGGGAGGTAATAAACAGAGTTGTCCCTTCTTCCTGGTTCATCTCTTTGATCAGATCACGGATTTTTTGTTTAACAACCACGTCGAGGCCGATGGTCGGTTCATCCAGAAAAACGATCTTGGGGCGATGCAGCAAAGTGGCGGCAATTTCACAGCGCATCCGTTGACCAAGTGACAGTTTGCGAACGGGGATATCGAGAATTTTTCCCAAATCAAACCGTTCAATCAACTGATCCCGCCGTTTTCGATAATCGCCACGGGGAAGTTCATAGATCCGGCTCATCAGTTCAAAGGTGTCAAATGGTGGCAAATGGTACCACAATTGCGATTTTTGTCCGAAAACAGAGCCGATGTGAAAGGCGAGCTTTTGCCGTTCCAGCCAGGGATTAAATCCCAGTACTTCGGCGCTTCCGCGGGTTGGATGCAAAATTCCGGTCAACATTTTGATCGTAGTCGATTTTCCTGCACCATTGGGGCCGAGAAATGCAAGAATTTCTCCTTGTTCCACCTGAAAATCAAGCGGGTGGACAGCGATTTGTTCGGAGAGAGAAGGATGGAACAAATTTTTTATTGATTGAAGCAAACCCGGTTTTTTGTGTTTGACAATAAAGGATTTTGACAGTCCTTCAACCCTGATGGCCTTCGTCATGGCGTCTTCCTCTCCTTTGGGAATCAAAAAATTTATGACTATTTTAAATGATTTGTTTTGCCATGTATAGTATTTCAGTTTAACTTTTGCTTCATGGGACGATAGGTAAGGGATACAAACGAAAGTTTGCAGTTTAGACGAAATTTATTAAAAAAATCTAAACAATCCGTATAGAAATTTCCTTTTTATTTTTAATATAATTTATTTATATCGAAACAGGAATTACAGGAGGAATGAATAGATGGCGAAACGAAAACCGCTTATGATGTTAAATTTTGAATTCAAGTCCCCTAAATCTCCAGAATACTTGAAAATTGGCGACTCGATTTTTGTTAATGGCAAACCGTATCAAATCAAAAATATGTTTCTCTATGCCGGTCAACGCAATTTTCGAACGGACTGGGGCTTAATCAGAGAAAAAGAGATTGTGTAACGTGAAAACAAATCAAAGAGTATATGCATCGGGGAGGAAATGGGAAAGGGTTTTGAGTTGTTTCAGCATTCATCAATATCAACGACAGACAACAAATACGCCGAATCGCAGAAAAACTGGCTGGTTCGGCGTATTCGCCAATTGAGAAACATTGACCGGTTTTGTGGAATCAAGGAACAACGAAGAGAGAAGGGATTCTGACTGAATCTTCATCCGCTCAGGGAAGGAACATGCTTATACCGGTTGTTGAGTTTGCGATCAAGAGGTTGCCGCGTGCAGTCTCTTTTTATTTTGGGGACATCGCTTAGGAAGCGTTCTGTCAGGAATATGGCTTAAGATAATTGGTCATTTGTCTTGTTTTAGTGATTAAATATTTTTATTATTCGTATAATTTAAGTGATGTGTTCATAAGATTGAGGATAAGGTTTTACACAATTGCATAATTAAAGGAGCATTCCTGTA
>NZ_JPST01000076.1 GCF_000763315.1 Thermoactinomyces daqus
ATTTAATCCCGGCGTTGACAATTACGGAAGTGATGCTCCCTTTACCCCTTCCAGAAAGCACTCAAACGCACAAAGAAGGCGGTAGAAATAGCGTGCATGCAGCAAACAAAACTAAAAAATAAGATAAACAGGGATGCTCAATGGGCCATCCCCGTTTTTTTTCTGCATTTTACCTGCGGAAAAACACCTGTGATATTCTCCCATAAAAATCTGTCTATTCTTTTAAAGGCATATTTTTGTTATCATTTTTTCTCATAGAGTTTATATACAAAATTCCTTATTTAGAGTCCAATCTAAACGACGAATCCACTCGTCTTGCACATCCTTTGCGGCATTTTCCACACGCAACAACACATTCCAAACTTTAGCAATACAATAAGCCTTTATGAGATTAGGCTCATAAGAAATATTTCTGTGTGAAGCATATCCATTAATAAAAGATTCAAGGAGAAAATCAGCCTTGTCCGGATAATGGAAATTCGTAAACCAATATACCCACGCCAAATCATTTAACGGATGCGCCCACTCCGCCCACTCCCAATCCAGTACAGACAGCTTCTTTCCAGGTGATATCAATATATTATGCGGCCCATAATCCCCGTGGGTTAATACCCACTCACTTTCCCTTTCCTCAATGACTGACAAAATCCCGGCTGATGACGTTTTTAATGATAAAGGTACGAAGTCCAAGTCGAACGCTGTTTCTCAGAGAATTCAAGGAACTCTTTCGAATAATTCCATTCCCATTAAGACAGGTAATAGCATGAATATGAGAAGCAAGAGTTATACCAAGCAACTTGTATAATTCAACAGCATCATTCCACTTGTGATCGTCTAAAATGAACTGACCGTTGATTCCTTCTCGGTAATCCATAACCATTATTCTGAAATCGAACAGATCAAATGTTTCATATAAAGCAGGAGTGATATCGGATCCATTAAGCAGGCTGAGACAACTAATTTCGTTTAAAGCATCCTGGTTATCCCTTCGTGCAATCTTGGCAACTAATAATGGATCTGTACCGTCCATTAGAACTGTCGAGTTCGTATACCCCCCTTTTAATGGAGTTATTTTCAATGCACCGTATTGCTGAATCAATTTTACAAAAATTCGTTCCATCATTTTAGGTGACCTCATTCTTTCAAGTCAGATGTAAAACAATGATTGAACAATCTATACATTACTCTTCTAGATGATCAAAGTTGTTCTTTTTCAACTAAAGATCATATCAAACGACAGAACGGGATGCCCAATTGAGCATCCCGTTTCTTTTTGATTGAATTGTGAAAAGCACTTGGTGTATAAGCTTGGTCAGTCACAGGCAGCGCATGTTTGTAAAGTACTACTGCACAGGTGGCTCTACGCGATTTGTGATACTGGTGGAACAGGCGCTAAAATTTTCCGGGCACCGGGTTCTTTACTTTTCAAACAGATGCAGGTATTCGCCATAACCCTCTTTTTCCAGATCTTTTTTGGGAATGAAGCGGAGCGCGGCTGAATTGATGCAATAGCGCAAATGTGTCGGAGCAGGGCAGTCATTAAACACATGTCCCAAATGGGAATCTGCTTCCCTGCTGCGAACCTCCGTACGAATCATGCCAAACCGGTCATCCAGCTTTTCGACGATTTGCTCAGGATGAAGCGGTTTGGTAAAACTGGGCCAGCCACATCCGGCATCAAACTTGTCCAGAGAACTGAACAAAGGTTCACCGGAAACAATATCCACATAAATCCCTTCTTCATCATGATCCCAATATTCATTGCGAAAGGGAGGTTCTGTTCCTTCCTTTTGTGTCACTTCATACTGGAGAGCAGTCAACCTCTTTTGCAGTTCCTCTCGATTCGGAATCGGACGGCGTGCCCGTCTGACTTTCGAGGACTCTTCTTTCATCACTTTGCACCTCTTTTTTCGATACTGGTAAGTTTTATTATATACAAAAAAGATTATCCAGTTTGGATAATCCATAAACGGTATTCCCTGAAAACTAAAGAG
>NZ_JPST01000077.1 GCF_000763315.1 Thermoactinomyces daqus
AAGCGTATGGGGTCATTATAGAGAAAAGATCCATGTATCAAAGCTAACAGCAGTCACATCATCAATGACGCTAAAAACCTTTTTTAAATCTGACTGAATGATTGGTAAAGTTACCGCATCCCAAATGATATAAATTTTCGTCTTGAGATTTTCGTAATGCTTTTCCAGAAAAGCAAAAATATCATTAACAGTATTCACCTTTTCTCTCTTACTAATTTGATCCCAATCAATGCGCCCCCATTCAGTTAATGAAAACGAACCCTCAAAAATATTGAGTATTTTACTTTTTTCATCATTCGTTAAAATGTTGCTGTCTTCACCCAAGGATTCAATACATTCATCAAGTAAAGTCAACTCGCTCACCCTTTTATCTATTGAATTGCATTAAATAAATCCTCATTAACTTTTCCATATCCTTCGCTAGAACAATGAGGAAAGGCTGTTTCTTACTCTGGAGACGGTTTGGGAGATATGGAGTTTTCGTAATCCTTCTTGTACCCGGTCCCACAAAGATCGAAGCAACCTGAATGATAGCATATCCAAGCCAATGCGCTCTGCTTTTCGCATTTCCATGGACGACATCCCGATTCCATGACTCAGAAAGTGCTTGCTTAATCGCTTTTTCTGACTGCACGGGGTGTGACAGCGACCCCAGGTTTTATATTAGCCGTGAACAGTGGTTTGTTTTGCTTTATTCCACAGATTTTTACAGGTAGTGGTAAAACCGATCCCAAAGACCGGGTTTGGTGTTCTTGAATGGAGTCGGAGTCATCGACGTTTCGTTCGTTGGCTCTGGTTCTTGTTGAACTTTTTCAAGAGGGAACAGATATATAAAAAAATCACATTTCAAACTCACGCCATTTTTGATCTGGATTTAATTTTCCGTCATGATCATAGAAGTACTTGATCGCCTTAAGCATATAACCCCAAGATACACAAACCTTTTCCGGCATAATCGATAATTGGGAAATGGTGATACAGTATTCTTTTTCTTCCGACCTTGTTTGATCAACCAATTCAAAATAAGTATCAGAAGGATACAGCCCTTCAATCCCCTCTTCATCCTCTTCTTCAAAAAGCTGATCTGTTAACTCATACCAATAATTCATATAGTAAATATTTTGGCCATCAACCAAATTTCCACCGTGAACAACGATTTCCCCATTTGCTTTCCGCCGTAGTAACACCATCGAGATGCTTTTCCCGTCCATCTGTTTCAAATATTTTTGAACAAGTTCCCAGTCAGGATTTTCAATATAAGGATCGCGATTTATTTTCAACAGCCACTTAGTCATTTTTCTATTTTCGATGCCTTTCTTGGCCCTTTCGTATATTGTTTTCGTTGGACAATCTCATCTTTTTTCGTCTTCTCCAAAAGACTTAAAAAGCTAAAGATACTCTCCAAATTACGATCAGTAACAAAATAAGACTGAATCCTGAAAACCAAATGGAGCGATTCTTGAACACAGGGCTGTTTCTCAACCACTCATCGATTCCAAAGAAAAGAAGCGAAATCAGGATTGGAGCAAACCAAGGTGCAGGCAGCATCATATCCTTGACAGCTTCCTTCAATGAACGGACACGATAATCAGTAAAACTGACAGCCAGAATCAGGATTCCCAAAATCCCAAAAACTACATGGGCAATTCCTCTGGCCGTTAACCGATTCCCGTTCAATTTTTCTGAAATCAATTCACTGAAAACCGAAGAGAGAACACCAAAGGTTAAGACTACCAGATAAATAAACATCCCATAAACAAGAATATTTCCACTCGCATTTTTGAGTAAAGGCCCCTGATATGCACCATCTTTCATATCAAGGTAAGTCATGACTAGTCCGTAAACGGTTGCTGATATTAAAGATGTGATAGATGCAGCAACCAATTTTCGTTTTATCAACTACCTGTCCCCCCATCTAATTGTTCCTTCAACCAGGGGCAAAGTATATTACATTTTATCTATCTGTATGGCCGTTTTCCAAGTTATCTCGGACCCTGAAATCATCTTCTTTACTGTCTAATTATAATAATTTATAATATTTCCCACATAGTAATAGGAGGCGGGATAATGCAAATTTCGCTAGCACAAGCAGTAGCATTAAGAAACATCCTAGCTCGCAAGATTCAGGAACTTATTAATGAACGGTCTCAAGTGGCTATCATTTCTGTTCCAAAAGGCGAACAATTTGAACGCCCCAATAAAACCATCGAATCATTAACAGAAGAAATCAATGAGGTTCGCTCTCATTTTCGTCAACTGGACGTTGCGATGGCTACAGCCAACTTAAATCATACAATCCATTGGGATGATCAGGATATAACCATCATGGAAGCAATTGAATTAGCCAAGCAAATGCGGGGAGAGCTTCAGGAGCTAAAGAGATTTGGTTCCCGGAAAAAGCAGGAGTATTCTTCTCACTATGGAGAAGTCGTAATGGCTTAATGAACCCCAAAAGTC
>NZ_JPST01000078.1 GCF_000763315.1 Thermoactinomyces daqus
AGCTGCGAAAAATAATTGAGCCATGGTGAAATTCCTCGGTTAGAATAGTAGTTGGCAAACATTCCCAAACAAGGAGGGTTTCACAATGGCTCAATACCAGATTACCGTAGATTCAGAGATTTTGCATCACCTGTTTTTGAAAGATTCAAAAGATGATTATCCCCATAAACTAACCACCCGTGTAGGAGCGATCACGCTTCGTGTGCCTCGTATCCGGGGCGGAAAGTTTTCGACTGAGCTGTTTGCCCGCTATCAGAGAAGCGAGCAAGCTTTGGTCTTGGCTTTGATGGAGATGGTGGTCAATGGCGTCTCGACCCGTAAGGTGGCCAAAGTTACAGAAGAGCTGTGCGGTACCGAGCTTTCTAAATCAACGGTTTCAGACCTGTGTAAACAACTGGACCCGATCGTGACCACTTGGAACGCTCGTCCCTTGCAGGACGAGCGGTACCCCTTCCTCATCGTCGATGCCATGGTACTCAAAGTCCGTGAGGAGGGGCGTGTGCGGGCCAGGGGCGCTCTCATGGCTATTGGCGTCAACCAGGAAGGACACCGGGAGGTCCTTGGCTTGATGCTGGGGGACAGTGAGTCTGAAGCCAGTTGGAACGAGTTTTTCAGCTGGTTGAAAAGCCGCGGGCTTTGTGGGGTGGATCTGGTGGTTTCAGATCACCATGCCGGCTTGATTCGTTCGATTCGCCAGCATTTTCAAGGAGTGACTTGGCAACGATGCCAAACGCATTTTTTGAGAAACCTGTTGGATGCCACACCTAAAGCTTGGCGTGGGGATTTGCATGCCCGGGTACGGGCATGTTTGGATGCTCCCGATCCGGAGACGGCCCGGATTCTTGTGAATCGTGTGCTTGAGGACTTTGAAACGAAAGCTCCAAAAGCAATGAGCATTCTGGAAGCTGGTATTGAGGATGCCATGGCTGTACTATCTTTGCCAGAAAAGTACCGAAAACGACTTCGTACGACCAACAGCCTGGAAAGGCTGAACGAAGAGGTACGCCGCCGGGAACGGGTGATTCGGATCTTTCCGAATCGAGCTTCCG
>NZ_JPST01000079.1 GCF_000763315.1 Thermoactinomyces daqus
ATTATAGACCGGCGGTAACAATATCCAACGGAACTTAATAAGAGCACAAACAGTAAGCGAATAATCCAAGAGAATATATGCCTTTTCATTTAGTCCTCCAACATTTGAACTGTTGTAGATCATGAATTCTGTGTCACTTTTACTTTGAGGCACTTGCTTTAGATTTCTGATGATTAATGAATCAAAAAAGTGACGCAGAATTCATATGGCCAGATTTGTATTGATTCCGGACATCCCCCAAAGAATTGATGCCAGGATATTGGTCACTTTATAAACCAATGCCGTCTGTTGCATTGTCAGCGAATACATCTGCGTCTTCGATATATCGGCGTATGGTCTGAATGGACTTATGACCAGTTTGCTTCATGATGGCGTACTCGCTTTTTTTGTTGCGATGGGCAGTCGTAATGAATCCACGTCGGAGACTATGACCAGCGAAGTCTTTGGGATCGAATCCTGCTTGTTGACAGATTCGCTTGATAATATAGGCAACGCCATCTCCGGTAAGGCGTCCTTTGACATTGCCGTGGCGGTCGACTTTGCGAAAGAGTGCTCCGGTGGTAATGCCGGATTCGCTGATCCATTTCTGAAGGGAACGAACTGGGCAAGTTTGCGGATGCGAACCATATTTGATTCCCACTTTGCGACCACGGCCTTCCTGATCCGTTTTGGAACGGCGGATATGGAGTAAAACGCCTTCATCGCTAAACTCGACATCTTCGACATCGAGGGAAACCAATTCAGAGCGGCGGGAACCAGAAGCAAAACCAATTAAAAGCAAAGCGCGGTTTCGGTGGCCAAGTAATGTATCCGGAATAGTTTGGCACATGGCTTTGATGATTTCGATGCTGGCGGCTTTCTTTTGCTTTGGTGCGGTCCCCAGCTCTCGGCGAATCCCTTGCCAGGTGGCGCGTACTTTTGCGGTGTGAGTCGGGCTTTCAAACCCTGCCATTTGATGCGCCTGACTGATGGAAGCGATGCGGCGCTGAATGGTAGAGGCTTTATAGCCTTGATCGGCAAGATCGGCGATGTAGTCGGATACGTTTTGTGGATCAGCCGGGATCGGGTTAACGTCGCGTTCTTGACACCAACCCAAAAAGTGCTGCCAATCTGTCCGATAGGCTTTTCGGGTATTGGCCGATTTGGATGATTCCATATACTTTTTTGCTCTACTTTCATAAAGGGTTGGAGTTGAATTTTCATTACCGACTATCTCGGTTTTGATAATCGGAATTCGAAATGATTTCATGTGATCACTCATTTCTAACTTCGGATAATTTTATATTATCATAAGTTATAAAGAGGATAAAATACGAATTTTTGTTTGTGTAAAAATAGCGTGAATTTACCATCCATTTCCAATAAAATGGAAGGAGGAGGGGATTCAAGAAAGAGGAAAGTAAAAGGTTTAGCAATCAAAAAAAACAAAAAAGAGGTGTTTTCTTTGTTGAAAAGAACAGTTTCAGTCTTGGTATGCCTCGTTTTATTAGCGCTTCCGCTAGGGCGTGTCTGGTGAATATTCACCGGACACGCCCTAGTCAGTTATGCTGCTACCCACAGTTTTGTTTACGACTTCAACAAATCGATAAGAAGCCGTGATTTCAAATTTAAAGGCTATCATGATTTGACGCTTACCTTTAAATCCGTCACTTGCCGAAAAAATCAAACCATGAAAGTAGAGGTCAAACACAATGTTTCCTGGGGACGGGATACCACAATAGCCCGTAAAAATATATCTGAGTGCGGTGGAACCATCAGACATATTGGTTTTGATAACAAAACGCCTGTTTATTTTATCGTGACCAAAAACACAAAGGACAAATTTTGGGTTCAGGGAACCGGGAAAATCCACAACTGATCCGGTTTGATGAGTAAACTCAACAAATCTTAAATCTCCATATCACAAGAAATGAGAACACTTTTAGATTTTTCGATTTTTATGCCCTATTTCATTTTGGGGGTACCTAGGGTATTCGAAATAAAATTTCATCGCTCTATGAGGCTTCTAGACGCCTCTTTTTTGTTGTTTTGAGGTTTTTTGAACAAAAAAACCGCCTCAGCAGGCGGTGGTAAGTATATCAATCCGTCGTGGTGTTGTTGGTTTTCAGTTTCCCTGTTTAGAGACAAATCTTTTTTAATTTCTACTCATCAACATAGACAAGCCTGGTGAAATTCGTTTCCTGCTATCCATCGTTTTTACAAATCACGGATAAACGAACGTCACAACCTGATTTCCTTATGTATCAGCTACAATATCTTTCTTGGGCATGACTTCTGGATGAAATCCATCCTCTTGAACATATCCCTTCATCGACCAAATTCTCAGACGTTTCTCTCTCGCATCAGCTTCTGCTTTCCGGTATATATCTTCATAAGCATATTTTCCGTAGGCATAAGCCACCCGGGCGTATCCATTCTTTAATAATAAGCGGTTTAAATTTTGGCCGTTCACAAACACATGACCAATCAGACGGCCATATTTGTCTTTTGCACCTGTACCGTGTAATTCAACTTCAACAAGTTTAGCCTGAGAGATTCTCCGCTTCGTAAATTGTTTGGCTTCTTCTCCATACGGCTGTTTCCCCTTTTGGGCGTGACGGGTCTCCGGGCAATCTACTAAAATCAGGCGGATTTTTACCTTTTCACCTCTCACGATCCCCCGAATGGTATCTCCATCAATGGCTTCCGCTTGCTTTACGACCAGACGTCCCTTTTTGGGCTTTCTTGTCTTCCTGGAAGTCTTCTTTCGACCTGTAAAAAGCTGATACACCCATTTAATGATGGTTTGGATAATTCCTATTTTCATTGATCCACCCCCTGTTCATTATAGCAATAGAATTCTGATTTAAAAATATAGAAACATTTTTTGATGAACAAACAGCAATTAGCTGCCCATTTACAAATAAATAACTTGAACCCATAGAGGGTTCAAGTTGAGATTGATGACAAACCCC
>NZ_JPST01000080.1 GCF_000763315.1 Thermoactinomyces daqus
CGGTGATGCAACTTGACGAATGACCATTTCGTCATTTGCCTTATTCCATATCTTATTTTCAAGGTGCATTCTGTTCATGCCGTTCATCACGGCGACAAGTAGTAATATAGCATGGCTCCAAAATATTTGCAACCCCTTTTTTTATTTTTTTATTGCCCGAAGAAAAATATATTGTTATTCACAAATAAAAATTTCACTTAATGATATGAAAAAGCTTGAAAAACAGGCTGTTCAAACAATCTGCCCGCCGCTTTTAAAGCAAACCGCAACAAAGAGGGAGGGTATTCTTCACCCTCCCTGTTGAACCCCGGTTGCTTTTCAAAGATCAGGGATTTGCCAGTCAATTTCCCTGAAACCATGCTCACGTAAAAATTGATTTGCTTTGGAAAACGGACGACTGCCGAAAAATCCTTTTTTCGCGGCAAGCGGGCTTGGGTGTGCAGATTCAAAAACGCCGTGCCACGGGTTGGTGATCAAGGAACCTTTTTCTTGAGCATGGCGCCCCCATAACAAGAATACAACCGGATCCCGGCGCTCATTTAATCTCCGGATCACCTCATCGGTGAAAGTCTCCCAGCCCTTGTTCTTATGCGAATTCGGTTTGCTTTCCCTTACCGTTAAGACGGAATTTAACAAAAGTACCCCTTGTTTTGCCCACTTCTCCAAATATCCGTGGTTGGGAATTTCACACCCCAAATCCGCTTTCAGTTCCTTAAAAATATTTTTCAGGGAAGGCGGTTGTTTGACTCCCGGTTTAACGGAAAAACTGAGTCCATGTGCCTGTCCCTCTCCATGGTATGGATCCTGCCCGATAATGACGACTTTCGTTTCTGCAAATGGCGTCAACCGAAGGGCTGAAAAGATTTCATCTTTTCGCGGATATACAACTTGCGTAGCATATTCCTCTTCCACAAACTCCCACAACTTAACAAAGTACGGCTTGGAAAATTCATCTTTCAACACTTCAGCCCAGTCATTTTGAATGAATTCCATAATTGAGGAAATATCTCTCCCATTTTTTATTTTTCGGATATGTTTTAGTAAGCCACACTTATTTCCGATTGTAAAGGTACTTTTTACAAAAGAAAAAGACCCCTTTGCAAAACAAAGGAGTCTTGCCGTATTCCCTGAAAACTAAAGA
>NZ_JPST01000081.1 GCF_000763315.1 Thermoactinomyces daqus
CATTACAGGAATGCTCCTTTAGAGCTTCAACCATGCCAAACCCTTGTGAACCATAAGAGCCGATCCCCGCCTCATAGATCACTTGTTGCATCTTCACCGGGGCCTCTACTTCCAATGGAACAAGATATCCCTTGATATTTTTATCCTTAAAACGGGTTAATACAGCCGCTTTACCCAGTTGGAATTTTTCGGGGCGGTAAAGTTGAATGTGTATCTCCTCCCCTTCCGGAAACTCTTCCTGCCAGCGCAGGTAGTACCAATTCTTTAATGAATTTCGCATACTGTCGTAAAAACGGCTATCCAAGGGATGGCTAAAGACGATTTGGTTATTTTTTTGTATCGGGATCACAATTGGGCTTAACGCTTTGTAGACCATGGTTTCGCTAAAAGATACAGGGGGCAGGAAACAGGTCTCCTGTAATGGGAACTTGAATTCAAACAGATCCAAATGCCCATTTGCCCATGCACCTTCAACAAACCGGTGAACGATCTCTGGCATGATCGAATCGATCTGAAAAGAAAGCGTACCTTTCACTTTCATGACCGAATCCAAGTTCACTCTTGAAGCGAAGTTGCACCGGGAAAAAACAAACGGTTTGTATCTTCTTCCTTTGTATTTCAAACCAGTGTTATGCAACCATTCGGACAGTTCAGGTGCGGCTTGCTTAATGCAACGATAGATATAACCGCTTATGTAGTAGCTCAGATCATAAGGCAACAGGATTTCTTTCGCTAAATGAAATTTCACTTCAACACGCATTTGAAAGAACGTCACCCCTTTCTTCTGTCGTAGAAATTATAATGTTGTTCTTTAAGGAGATTAATTCAAAATAATATTTTCTAATAAATCTATCAACTGCCGTTTTTATTTATCTTTCTGTATTTTATTCTAAAATCCTATTTTCACTTGCTTTTTCTGTGAACCTCCCGGGGATTTTGCACGATTGGAGGTTCACAGACTCTTTCCACTTTAGTTATAATGAAAAATAATTGATATTACTGATGTTCACACACGGGTTTAGTTGCATCCATACTGGGATTGAAACTCGGTCATTGACTTGGTATGTTGGGTTTGTGTAATCGTTTAGTTGCATCCATATTGGTATTGAAACACTACGATGATGATCAGACACGAAGAGATGAGCCACGTGTTGAATCGATATCAGGATTAAAAAGGCATCCGTACCTTATTATTCCAAATATATCAAAAGAATAAGACAGATATTCTTACGTGGCTGATTTCGCCCCGGCCAATCTAACAAACCAGGGTATTGCGCCCTGGACTCTTCATTCAGCCTCTTGGTTGATCATTAAGTGTCCAAGTATACCAAAGCTGCTCGTTTATTTCCGTTGTAGAACGGATGAACTTGTACAAGTGATTGCACTAATGCTCCATCATTCCTTGTATGATTGCGAATATTTCGACTTGAATGTCGTTCGTACAGCTACAGGGAACAGGCGATCATCAAACATGCCCCCGCTTGCTCTCCTTCCCCGAAATCTCACAAAAAGACCAGGGAAACAGATCACCCCTGGTCTTTTTATCATGCAAGAATCTGCATAACTATAATGCAATCTCTGTTTTACTTGATCTTCTGCCTAGAGAAGGTCTTGCATGCACCGATATTTCAGTTATGTACATAGAGATCTTACGATCAAGCGTGATCGTTCATAATCTTGGTCACACTCTATTTCACCCTAAAAGGCAAATCTGAGCAGCAATCCAATCAGCCCCTCGTCGGGTGCCTGTTTTCTTTAATAATACCTGTTTGTCGGTTGTACATAACGCACTTTATAGTGATCCAGATTATCCAGATCAACCTTCGTTAAATCTCCCGATATATCGTATCTTTCCAACAGATATTTATATTGACGTTCCGAATCAGACGTTATTTCCGGGTAATGCTTTAGTTCGTCAGTATAAACAAATACCTGTATCGAAGCATTATGAAAGGTTTTCTTTAGCTCTCTCAAAAGATTACTTATATCTTCCGGTGCCTTTCCTCCATGCTGATAAACTTCCAAAACCAAATTCAGCGTAAAATGCTCCCCTTTCTTGCTACTTAAGACATGATAGAAAGAGGGGATGTCCTTCCCATACTTCTGGCCAATATTCCCTTCCAAATCGTCATAATCAATCTTCTCTGTGTCTATACTCCTCAAGCTCACATTCTTCTCCAGCAATTTCTGTATATCTGGCTGCACTTGATTTAACCATATCGTCTGTACATAATCATCTCTAAACTCACCGGGAGGGTCATAAATAACCGTTATTTTGGTGCCATCCTGTACTGCACCTTTTATCTGATAATAAGCCCCAAAGATTTCATCTTTCCATACTTCATCTACCCTAAATGCCTTATGATATGTTTTCTCTACATAATCCATAGCCAATTTTCCTACTCTTTTCTCTTCTGAAGGGCTCATCTTCGAAAGATCCACATACTGCTTCTCTTCCATTTCATATTCTGAGTTAGAAGAACAAGCTATCAAAAAGCTGCAAACAAGTACCATAACAACCAACATTACACCCAACTTCTTATATAATCCCATCACAGTTTACTCCAACCTCGTCTTATCTTGATAACTTTGCGGATCTAAAGTCTGTAAGTACCAAAATGTGGTCTCCACATCATAAGAAACCTTATCCATAGAAATCGTATATGAGTTCTTCCCATACTCAACATTCAATCTAAACAACTTGAGTTGATCTTCAGTTATCCCTTTGGCCAGGAGCTTTTTCTTCAGACTTACCAAGGTTTCCGCTTCTTGCCTCCACCGTTCCGGGGTTAAGGGATGCTTTGGTGCCGCATCCATCTTATTCACATTCCCATTCTTGGTTACATAGATTCCTACATCTTCAACCCAGTGATCCAGCTCATCTCTATAAGATGGAAATGTCTTAGGGTCTTTGAACGGAGTGCCTTTATTGAAAACCTCGATAGATACCTGATCCCGAGTGCTCAAGCCCATTGCCAGTTCTACATCTCTGGATAAGTCATCATCTGCCTGACTATCCCAAACTCGCTCAAGATAATCGTCGTTACAAAACTTGTCTTTAATCCCATAAAAGACTGTAAACGTCACTCTCGGGTAGTCTTTATCGTAGGGAGTAACACTCACATGAAGACTGTCGCACGGCCCCGCCTCAGAGCATTTGGGTCTCTCAATCTCTTCAAACATAACATCTTTGATCCCATACTTCTTGCTCAAGTAATTCGAGACATCATGTTTCACGACATCTGGATCGTAGGGCGGAATCCAGATCTGGACACAAGAATAAACCAGGAATGAAATTAGTGAAGCAGATGCCAGAGCAGGTAGTAACAAGAGCATAAACTTTTTCTTCTTAGACAATTTCTATCCTCTCTTTCCTTATTAAATATAACTTCTCAGTAAAGATATAACTTACACCCCCGGAAAAGAATCCCGGACGATTCAGGAAATCGACTAGGCTGGGTATATCATATCGGATCCGGCACTGAAATTGCCTCCAACATCGGACAAATCAGCCGGATCCATTAATAGTATTGGTTTGATCATCGTTAGTCAGCAATGCCAGGATCTTCTTCATTACTCCATCCCATGATACCAGCCAAAAGCTGAAGTTTACCGGGAGTACCATTTTGCTTTCATCCCTGCCGGAGATGTATTTACTGATTCGTCAAAACCGTTTGCTATGTACTCCCTGCTTCAATTCTCTTACCAAAGAATTGATCCTCGAAGATGTCGTATTGCCGGATTTTCGCAGGCAGTTTCAATCCTCCTGCTTGAGGTGTATTGATTGAGACGGCGTTCGCTGAAACCTTCAACGTCTTTATCTCCCTCCGGGTCTTTCCGAACATCTCCTCGATTCGGCTGAGTTTCGGGCTTTGTTGACTGGATTACCTCCGACCTAAAAGTCAGATCCCCCTTTGTTTTTGCGGACTTTGGAGTTTCCGAACACCCCTCGGGTCTTTTTCGAAGCTTCCGGTGTTCGCAAATGCCGAAATACGCAAATCTTCTTTTATACGAAGATCATTTTTTCGAATATAAATTTTTTCATATTTTTATCTTCAATTATAGGTTATCTATCTTATATTTTTCAACATAACCTGCTACCGATTGATAGGCTGGGGCTGATTGGCCGATTTTCTGACAGAACCCGGCGGTACATTCCCCCCTTTACTTTCACGCAGCGTCAACGTTTATGATGAAACGGGAGGGATCTCCGTGAGAAGAATGCAGATCAAGGAGATGGCGGAGCGGCTGGGAATCACGCCACACGCCATCCGCTACTACGAGGAAAAGGGTCTGATCGCGCCACCCAAAGAACCGGACAACCGATACCGCACCTTTAGTGAGGAGGAGGCATGGCGTCTGCAAACGATCGTGACGTTGCGCCGCATCGGCATGCCGGTAAGTGAGATCAAAAAAGTGCTGGCGGAGGTGGACCGCGGCCACGAACATGTCGTCACACGCTACCTGGAACTGCAACGGGCCGCCACATTCACCGAGTGGGTTCGACTCAAACATCAATTAGAGATCATTGAGCAGATGATTCAAAACGGGGAACAAAACAGCGCCCCTTCCTGGGATGATTGGTACCGTCTTACACGCCATTGGCAAGAGCGGGAACAATGGAGGTTAAAGTGGCGAGACCTTTGGGCGTTTGATCAGCAGGCGGAAACGTTTGACCAGCGTGTGGAGCGAAATGATCCGCTGGACCTGTATGCGGAGTATGACCACGCCTTGCAAACGCTGACCGAGTGGATTGATGCCCGTCCGGAGGAAACCGGCTTGGATCTGGGAGCGGGAACAGGCAATCTAGCCGGACGGTTTTTCGCAAACGGAATCCGGATGGCCGCCGTGGAACAGTCGGCGGAAATGCTGAGACGCTGCCGGGAGAAATTTCCCGCAATGACGACCAAACTGGGCAATTTTTTAGCCATCCCCTTTTCTGATGATGCTTTCGACTTTATCGTCACCAGCTTTGCATTTCATCACTTGCGCGAGGAACAAAAACCGCTGGCACTGGAGGAGATGCACCGGGTTTTGAGTCCGGGTGGCAGAATCGGTATTGTCGATTGGATGATCGAGAGCAACGAGACGTTTCACGCCTGGTAAGAGAAGATCCGCCGGGCAGGCAGAACGGATGTGCTGAAGGAGATGGCGTCGGAATACTATGTTCACCTGGAATGGCTGTGCCAATGGTGGATATCCCGGGGATATGACGTTCAATACCGGTCGTTGACACCCATGTTGCACGTATGGATGGCGAGACCGCGCGACGATGTGAGGAGGATACCATGAAAATTTTTATTAAGGATCCGTTGATTTTAGATTATAAGGATCAGGAAAAACAATTTCATCCATATCGAGCCAATATCGTTATCGAAGATGATCAAATTGCCGATATCACCAACGATCTTCCCGCTGATTTGTCTGTTTTTGATGAAATCATTCATGCGTCTCATTGCGTGGCGCTACCGGGATTGATTAATGCGCACAACCATTCCCCCATGAGTTTACTGCGCTCCTTCAGCGATGATTTGCGGCTGATGGAATGGCTCAACCGAAAAATGTTGCCTGCCGAAGCAAACATGAATCAGGAGGATATTTATTGGGGGGCGTTATTGGGAATTGCCGAGATGATTAAATCGGGAACCACCGCTTATGCGGACATGTATATACATATGGATCAAATTGCCCAAGCTGTACATGATTCCGGCATCAGGGCATCTTTGACCCGCGGTCTGGTGTTTCTCGATGATGATGGCGGACAGCGTTTGAGAGAGGGGATTGATTTGGTTAAATCCTGGTCCGGAAAAGCGGATGGCCGTATCACGACGATGATGGGCCCCCATGCTCCGTATACATGTCCCCCGGACCAATTGAAAGAAGTGATGGAGATTGCCAAAGAGCTACAGGTTCCGATTCACATCCATTTGGCGGAAACGCAGGAAGAGGCGGAAAAAATCAATCACAAATACGGAAAGAGCCCAACCGAATACCTATACGATTTAGGCTTGTTTGACGGTGATTATCATGTGCTCTTGGCCCATGCCGTTCACCTTGATGACCATGACATTGCATTATTGCAGAATATGAAAGGCGGCTTGGCACACAATCCTTTCAGCAATATGAAGTTGGGTTGTGGTATCGCCCCTGTTTATTCATTTTTGGAAAAAGGGATTTTGGTCGGATTGGGTACCGATGGTGCAGGAAGCGCCACTTCCCTCGATTTGTTCAAAGAAATGAAGATGGCATCCGGGCTACAGAAATTAGATCGGTTTGATCCCGCGATCATCGATGCACATACGATTCTCCAAATGGCCACGATAAATGGTTCTACACTCTTGCAAATGGATCATCAGGTTGGAAGGATTGAGGTTGGGAAGAAGGCTGACTTAATTCTGGTGAATATCCATCAACCACACTTGGTGCCGCATCATGATTTGGTCTCGCTGCTGGTATATTCCGCTTTCGGTCAAGATGTGGTGACAACGATTGTGAATGGAAAGATCCTGATGAAAAACAGAGAACTGTTGACGATTGACGAAGAGAGACTGTTGTACGAGGCGCATCAACGGGCAAAACGGATTGTGGAAGGAATTTAATGCTTAAATCAACAGAGGCAGAGCCAGCATCCGGCGACTCGGTTCTTTCCAATAAACAGAAATGTTTTTGGATTTTTCGACTTATATGCCCTAGGTTAGAGAAGCGATGGACGCCTCTTTTTTTGGCAAAGGCAGGCAACAATTCTCAAATATGGAGCCATTTTCCCTTCGTATCGGAAACAAACTGAACAAAAGTCTGTCAACCCCCGGGTTTTTACGGTGCTAGAAGTTGACAGACTTTTTTGTTTTAGTGACTAACGCAGTACGATGGTCTCCTGAAGTTTATTTATTGATTCGGTGTTACCAGAAGCAACGTCAGCCGATTCTCGACACGTTTCAATCCTCCTACCGGAGGTGTACTTGTTGATTCGGGGAGATTTGAAGGAGAAGGATGGAAGGGTAGTGTTTCAATCCTCCTACCGGAGGTGTACTTGTTGATTCAATAAAGCTAGTAAAGGAAAATGGAGAATGGAAAGGTTTCAATCCTCCTACCGGAGGTGTACTTGTTGATTCAGCGTTCACTGTACCCTTTGATTTTATTGAGTTTATATGCGATTTTCCGAACATCTCCCCGATTTGGACAAGTTTCGGGCTTTATTGATTGGATAACCTCCATCCAAAAAGTAGTGTTCCCTCTTATCTTATGCGGGCTTTGGCGTTTCCGAACACCCCCTGGGTCTTTTTCGAAGCTTCCGGTGTTCGCAAATGCCGGCGAAAATTTTTCATATTTTATCTTCAATTATAAGTAATCCATTTTGTTGTTTGCAATACAGCCTGGTAACTAGTTAGTGAGACGAACCGCCCATGTATACTCCAGGATTGATATATATGACAGCAGCAGGACAACCGGCACCTGTATTAGAAGAAATACAAGAGATTCACACTGTCTATACTAAAGGAGCATTCCTGTAAT
>NZ_JPST01000082.1 GCF_000763315.1 Thermoactinomyces daqus
TACAGGAATGCTCCTTTCTAATCATTCAAGCATATTTAATTATTTCGATCCTTGGGAGAGTATTCCTTCCAAAATCGGCTAAAACAGTCTGCAATCTACTTTGATAGGATTTGACATATTTCGATTGTTTCGTATGCTAAATTGAGGATTATTTAATATGTTGTTCACACTTTTTCCATCGAGAGGTTTGTTTCCTGTTTTTGACAAACGAAAATTTAAGAGGTGAACATTTTGAAGAAAAAGTGGTTTGTTGCCTTGCTCCTTCTCACAACAATCATCAGTGCGGAAGCACACTTTTTTACCCACAATCAGCCTTTTCAATTTGCCAGTGCCTGTTTGTCCCTTCTCTTCTGGGCGGCGCTTCTGGGGAAAGCGACCGAAAGCGTGGCCCATTATTCCGGCGAACGGCTGGGCGGGCTGTTAAATGCCACCTTCGGTAACGCGGCGGAGCTGATTATCGCCATCTTTCTGGTGAAAGCCGGATTGTTCGACATGGTTAAAGCCAGCATTACCGGATCGATCATCGGAAATCTGCTGCTCGTGCTCGGGCTGAGCGTATTCGCCGGCGGATTGAAATTCAAAATTCAGCAATTCAATCCACTCTTAGCCGGTCATAACGCTTCATTGATGATGCTGGCGGTCATCGCCCTGTTTATCCCTGCCGTCTTTATGCACGGTCTCACCCGCAGCGAAATCAGCATGGTCAGCGTCGTCATCGCCATTGTCCTGATCATCGGATATTTTCTGTGGCTCTATTTTTCCCTGGTCACCCATAAAGAAGAGCTGGGGGATAAAGTGGACGGCATGCCTGATTTGGATCAGCATGAAGAACCGGACTGGTCCAAAGGCGTATCACTCCTGTTCCTGCTGATCGCCACTGTCTTCGTCGCCATCGAGAGCGAATGGCTTGTACATAGTGTGGAATCTGTAGCCAAAGCGCTGGGCTGGTCGGAATTGTTCATCGGGGCCTTCCTGATTGCGATTATCGGAAATGCTGCCGAACACAGTGCCGCCGTCTTTATGGCGATGAAAAACCGCATCGGAGTGGCTGTTGAAATCGCCGTCGGAAGCAGCCTGCAAATCGCCTTGTTCGTCGCTCCGATTCTCGTCTTTGTCAGCCTGTTATTCGGCAATCCCATGAACATCATCTTCAGCAATTACGAAATTGCGGCAATCGCCGTGGCCTCATTGATCGCTTCCTCGATCTCCCGTGATGGATCTACCAACTGGTATGAAGGAATTCTGCTGGTGCTGGTTTACATCATCTTGGAAACTGTCTTTTTTGTCGTCTGATCCCCCTGAACACGGGAAGGCCCTTTCGCCAAAGTGCGGAAGGGCCTTTCTTGGTGCAACGGAACCGGACATGATCGTTTTTTATTCAAAATTACCCGGCAGGAATCTATAAATTAATAATGAAATAATTTAATACTAAATATGAATACACTTTTTAAATGATAATTCCATTTTAAAAACAGTGATCACCACACCAAACGTCAAAATGGCATTCTGCATGCCGTCATCCTTTCCGAAAGCACCAATCTTCCATAGAAACGAGGTTGCCTGGTTCCTGTCCGGCGTGATCATCTCGTTTTAAAATTTAAAAATGAATTAAAGGGGTGACAAACATGAATGAACAGCAATTGATCACGTTTATCGAAGTGGCCCATAAGCGTCACTTCCGGCACGCGGCGGAAACCCTGAACTTAACCCAACCTGCCGTCAGCGCACAGATCCGCAGCCTGGAAGAAGAATTGGGAACCACTCTCTTTTACCGGTCGCAAGTGAAACTGACGGCCGGCGGTGTTCTCTTTTATCCTTATGCGCAAAAAATTCTTGATTTGATGCAAGAGGGGCGCGAAGTGATTACCGAAGAAAAAGAGAAAGCCCATAGCCCCGTAACGATCGGGACGACTGCCTGCCTGTCTTTGGCGATTGTCTCCCGCATCTCGAAATATTTCCAAACGGGCAGCCCCGGGCTTCCGCTCAAAATCCTTAACTTGAGAACGGAAAAGATGATGAAGCTGCTTCAGGAAGGGCAAATCGAACTGGGGATTGCCTATTCCTATTCCCCGTTGCCCTCCCAAGTGGAAAAAAAGACACTGTTTTACGATTCCTTTACCCTGATTGACTCAGCGACCCGGCCAGTTATAAATAATAAAAGGTCTTTTCTCCCTTTGAAAGAGTTGGATAAGCTGCCGATGATCTCATTTGCCGGTGCAACCACCGAACGGGATCTCCTGAACGAAATCATGAGAAGATACGGAATTGAACTAAATATCCAGATCGAGCTGTCCAGCGTTGAAGAAATCAAGCGGTTGGTTGCAGAGGGTTTCGGCACCGCCCTGATCCCCGGACTCGCCCTGGGCAGCGGAGATTTCCGCTTGCGCCACATCCGGGTAACCCAGTTTGAGCATACGCTCCCCGTTTTTCTCTATTTTCTGAAAAGGCGCTACCTGCCCCGCGCAATTCGCCAGCTGATCCATGATATCAGCGGGATTTATCCTGTCGAATCGGAAGAATAGAAAAGACTCCCACAAGGAGTCTACGAGGTTGTTGACAAAGAAGGTC
>NZ_JPST01000083.1 GCF_000763315.1 Thermoactinomyces daqus
ACTTTTGGGGTTCATTAAGGATGCCATTCTCTGCAAGGTACGCTTGGATACGAAGGGCTTCTCGTACTCGATCTAATTTCTTGGGAGGATACCTTTCAGGATGATACTGTTTGACAAAAAGCGAACCTTCATCCGTTTCAATTTTCCATTTGAGATTGCGCCAACCGCGGTGAATTTGCCGGCCTGATCGTATCTTCAAGTCAAAGTTTTCCTCAATGCTTTTGAATATCGCTTCTTTTATTTTGTCTACATACATTTGTGACACGCTCCTTCCACATTAACCCCCATATGACTTTATGAAAACAAGAAAAGAGGGGGGCATTTATAACACACGCCGGACCAATAAGAAAAGTTCCACTCCAGAGATTCCAGGAACTTCTTCACTCCCTCTAAAAAATGATGCCCTTTAAGGCCCATTCCCTCCAACTTGACAATCAAGAAATTACTGTGCTTTAATTTAAAATGAATAAATCATTCATTCAAAAAAGGGTGATGATATGCCACGAACAGAAGAAGCGAATCAACGTCTTCGTGGAGCGCAACGTGAGAAGATACTGGATGGTGCCAGAAAAGCCTTTGCTCGCAAGGGCTGGGCAGCTACCATGGCTGACGTTGCCGATGCTGCCGGAGTCAGTCAAGGGCTGCCCTATCGATATTTTGCCAACAAGGAGGCAATCTTCAACGAACTGATCGAACAGACCATGCAATCCGCCATTGCGACACTGGAACACATTCTGGAAATGCCTGGTACACCGGGAGAACGCCTTCACTTTCTGATTTCTAGGATATTGGAATACCGACGCGAACGCCTCGAGTTCTATCAGCTTTTTCAGATGTTTCATGATGAAGCGACGCCGGACCATCTCCGTGAACTTATGCGCAAGCAAAGCCAGACCTTCCAAGACGTGATGAGGCAACTGATCGTCGAGGGCCAGGCTTCCGGAGAACTCGCAAAAGGCGATCCGGACCAACTGGTGCTGGCTGTTATTGCATGTCTCAACGGTTTGTCCAACTTGGCTTTGCGCAGCCCTGAGAAATTTAAAAATCATTTTCCTGATACTGAGATTATCCTGCGGATGCTCAAGCCATAGTAAGCCGCTTTTTTTTCCTATGGCATTGCGGGAGTGCGTTGTTGAATTGTCCCGGTCGCGGGCATGTTTACCCGGCACTGGCCTCGGCCCGGAAACCGGTCAAGCGCACTGTCCCGCCTGCATGGGATTTTCAATCCCTGCCAACGATAAATCGGGCAATTACGCTCATTTTATGAATGAATTATTTATTCATAAAGAAATAAGGGAGTGAATTTAGTGCACTCAGAAAAAGAAAGAAAACAACGTCTTCAACAGACCAAAAAAAAATTAATTCGCAGTCTTTTTTTCAACCTGCTTCTTCCGTGTTTCGTGTATATGGTGTTACGCCCGCATTTTACGACAGATACTGCACCACTTGCCATTAGTACGATCATTCCGGTGATCAAAACCATGGTTCAATGGATATGGCAACACCGAGTTGATTGGATAGGTGTAATAAGTACTTTTATTCTATCAATCGCACTCGTAATATCGTTTATCTCCGGAGGAAATTCATTACCAATTAAGCTTGTCCACCCGGCTGTATTTGGCATCATAGGCTTAATTTTCATCATTTCCGTACTTGCAAAAAAACCATTGCTGCTAATTATATTTAGGGCTATAGGGCAGCAAAACAAAGAACACTACAACAATCCAGTGGTGCACAAAAAAATAACCGTGATGACTGCATTGGTTGGTGGAGTTTCTTTCATCGGATCAATAATACACATTGTTATGGCTATTGTATTGCCAACCGGTTCCTTTTTGGTAATGTCAAATATGGTTAGTGTCGGAGCAATTGCAATTCTGATTGTGGGTGCAAAATTCATTGTTTCAAAAATTAAATAGCATTGACAGTTTTCATCTGGATAAGCCTGATTAATCTCCGGATGCGATCAAGTCCAAAAGTGACCTCAGTCAGAAAAAGTCGGCGTTCAACTTATGCGTGTGATTTTTGGCTGAGGTTTTTTATTGGATTTTCGCTACTCCCAGTACTCGGTCACGTCCAAGAACTTTCTGCCTCTGGCCCATTTTACAGACTCACCGGTCACTCAAATGTGGTCAAGCGGCCATTCAGTCCAAATCGCGAAAATGAGCCCATAATCATCTTCAAGTTAAATGTAACTGTTGTTCTAATTTAGTACCTTCTTTGTACCAGGTCTTCCCATGTCTTATCACGGAGATCTTCTGGGATCCATTCCAATTCAGGATATGGAAATTCATGATACTCAAAAATCTCTTTTGGGCAAAGCTTATCGTTTATTTCGATTTTAATTCCTCTGTATTGAGCCAACCAACCCAATCCGGCCACAGCATTGTCATAAAATTTGCCTAATATGTCTTCTTGCTTGATTCTTTTCTTATGTCGTCTCAATATTTGCTTCAAACCATCATGAACCTTTTCCTGATCCTGGTCCAAGATTCCCTCCAAGACAGCCATTCTTTGCTCCATATCCACTTTTTGATATCGATGCAATCGAAAACGGGAGAGTGCTTCCAAATGAGCCCGCGCTTTGTTGTCTTCCTGCAAAATGATATATTTTATTGCATAACCCAAATGTCCATTTTCGGGATTCAGGTCGTTTATCTTGAAATCCTCCTCTTCCCCCCGCCAACCCAGCAAATGCGCTAAGGAAACAATCAACTCCGGATTTTGGCTGATCAAGGCTGAATATAAATCGCCATAATAATTGGCAGTCCCTTTGAAACAGTTTTCCCCCTTTACATAGCGAGGATGGCTTGGAACGTTCAACGGTTCAGCGAGAACATACAATTCAAAATATCTTCCAGCCTTGTATAATTGTTGTTTATAGCCGATTACATCGTTCTCCAATATTAATTTTTTTATCGCAATGGTATAACACAGATAGGAGAGATGATCTAATATCATCCAATTACCCAGGGAATTATCCTTGACTAAATTTTCCACATCAAACTGATATGCTTCCTCATGTTCACAAACGACATCTTTAAACCACTGTCTAACATCCAAAGACATAATTCCCTCCTATTTCGACAGGAATGGTTTTCTGGTAATAAGGGGTTTGCCCCTTGTTTTTAGCAAATTCCTTTGATTAGTCCTCCTTGTAACGAATCCGTATTTTTATGTAAACTCAATATTCTTCCCAAAGCAACTCCGGATTCCGTTTACCCGTCTTATAAAAATACTCAAAAGCCTTAATAACCTCTTCTTGTTTGACACAATGTTTGGCCAGCTGTACATCCGGAACTCGGATCGTTAATTCATACTCTTTATCTGCTGATTCTTCCGGGTTGATCAGACAATACCCTGAACCATCTTCACAATAGTATTCGACTTTATATCTCTTCTCTCCATTAATCACATCCCCACCACCACATAACAAAGAAGCCCCTTCATCATCTGCCGGATCCAATACAAAGTTGGTGATGGTTTTTCCATCCATTTGTTGTATCACTTCATGGATTCGATCCCAATCGGGATTGTGCACTAAATGATTCATGTGTTCAATACACAGCTCCCATTTCATTATTGATATCCCTTCTTTTTGGAAACGGTATCTACCACCGGATAACGCGGCACACTTTTTCCCGAAATGATCAGTCACCGCTTAAAGAAAACGGTGGCAACGGTTGACCTGAATGAATGTGCAAAACAGTATATCCATCAGATGCAGGGAGTGAATATCTATTTTTTTAACGAACAATGCCCTATGTGCACATTGATTGGGGAACTCCATTTACTGAATGGTTTGAAGAAAAGGAAGGAAGACATGATCTTAGTTCTCAATGGATCATTCAGGTAGCTAGTAAGTTCTTACAGGAAAGAAAAGACATTGGCTTTTTGCTTGGCCGGATCACTACAATAGATGGTGTACTTGAGAAAGTAGAATATCAACCAACTATTCCTACCCTAATAGAACTTTACTCACGAAATAAGAAGAACAAGCTACCATTAAAACAATGGTTGTTGTTCTTAATACAAACTCTATCAACAAAAAGGGGATTCAATTAGCAAGTTGGTTTCCACTTCGTTAGTGGTTCAAAACGCTGCTTTTATAGGGGTTTTGGCAACGAAACGGCCGTTACATCACTAAACCTATTTTCCAAGAAATCCCTCATCTTTTTGCAACAGGCCATGCAAAACCTTTTCATCTAAGAACTTGGATTAAGCCATTTTACACTCTCTTCCTTCTGTGGATGTTGTGGCAACCCCATTCTACCAGGGGAAAGTGAGTGGCTCATTGCAATTTCTTATACGAACTCACTTCTATTTTGAAATAAGATTCAGCTGCACTGTGCAATTTTGTTTTCAGGAAAATGAGAAAAACCACACACAGTACACATCCCGCAAACAAAAAGAATATTGAAGCACCCCATTTTTCCGTTATAAATCCTGAGGCTGTACCCCCTACCGGAACTGAAACCCATACAATTAATCTAAAAATACTAACACATCGGCCAAGTAAGTGATCCGGAATTACAGATTGCCTAATGGTTGTCGTTTGAACATTCCAAGCAACAAGCATAAATCCGATAAGAAACTGGACAAGTAAAATTACAATCGGATTTGTGGATAGTGTCAATATAAAAGGCGGCAATACTAGCCCAATCGTTGATATCATCATTAAGGTTCCCATGCTAAATCTTTTTTTCACCTGACCTATGCCAAGAGACCCTACAACCATTCCACAGCTTAATCCAGCCATAATAATCCCTGCCCAGTCAGATGCTAAATGCAATTCGTTTTTAATACGATAAATTAAGGCGATATCCATACCAGGACCGACTAAATTCACAAGCATAGAGGATAAAGCTAAAACTCGTATTACTTTAATATTCCAAATATATCGGACACCTTCACTAATATTTGCAAGCATATTAGTCTGATTTTTTGGTTTTGATACTTCGGAAAAGGAAGCGCGGATAAAAAAGATCGTGAGGATAGAGACGGCATAAGAGGCAACGTCGAATAAAAGGGTATTAGCCGCACCAAGTAACGAAATGAGTATTCCTGCAATTACCGGACCACCAATTCGACTCATTGAAAAACCTGTCTGTAAGGCGGCATTTCCTTCTTGTAACTGTGACCGGTCGACAATATTCGGTAAACATGCTCCATATGCAGCATCAAACAGTGCTGAAAACATACTTACACCGGCTTGAACAGCATACAATAAAAAAACCGGAATCTCTCCAACAAGCAGATGTGTAAGCGGAATTGATAGAAGTAATATTAAGCGTCCACTATCTGCTATAATCATCATCGTCTTACGATTGTGTTGATCAGCCCAAACACCTGCTGGCAAAGATAATAATAAATAAGGGACAAACCCAACTGCAAAGGCTATGCCAGTTTGTATTGCCGAACCCGTTAGTTGCAGCAACAACCAAGGAATTGCGAAAGTGGTGATTGATGTACCAAGCTGCGAGATGGTTCTTCCAGTGAACAGCCATAAAAAATCTTTATTTTTCCAAATCGAAGATACCATTTCTTCCATGCCCTCCTCTGACTTGTTAAATCCTATCAACACTCGCTGTATAATACGTCCCCATCTTTTCTTGATGCAATGCCACGGCGTAGATTTCTCTGCAGCTATCAAGCAGGCTAGACTTTAAAGCAAAATACCTCAAGCCCGCAATACTTCTAATATAACCAATGAAAGGCCCAGCCCCGAATCAACTGTATGTTTCGAGCATTTTCTTCTTTGATCAGGAAGGGCACACTTATTCCTTTCAAAATCAAAAAGAGCACTTTTTCATATAAAAACTTCATATAAGATCTCCAAGATACTGAGCGAGCTGTCTAGTAAAGGAGTGAATATGCATTGGATTTGCAGAATAGATCCCTTTATCAACCCGAATAAACTTTGCCGCTTTTAATAAAGAGAGGTGATGATGCAGCGTGGTTTTAGAGATACTGAACTGAACACTCATTTCTTGAAGCGATAACGGTCCCTTTAGTAGTTGATAAAGTAATTTCAAGCGAAGTTCATCTCCTAACGCCTTATGACCACGGACTAATTCAGCCGGCGGGATACCTGGCTCCATCAAATACTCTTCCTTCAAAGGGTAAAAGAAAAGCTTCGTATCGGGTGAGCGTAACTCCAAGATCCACGGACGATACGATATATGTGGAATCAATTTGACAGTCCAGACAGAAGGCTCGGGACAATACTTTATTCCCCCCGTAATTCTTTCGATCTCTTCCATGGGATTCTCAATGTCCAGTGAACTATATCGCTTCTGTTCAAAGGCAAGTGCCCGAGTCCACATTTCCCATTCTTCTCGTTGACATACCCACTTGTACCATTCATTCAATGTATTGTTGAACAGGTCGCAAATTTCCTGACGTGAATAGCGACCTAGAGCGCGTACATATCCACCCAAATAGTCGTGTTTTTCAAAATATGAAGCATACTTCTCAAAAAACTCACCTTTATTATATTGCTTGGCTACCGCTTTTCTCATTGGTTCGGTATTTCGATCCTTGTAAGGCAGAAGTGTATCATATAAGAAATCAATTGGCATTTTGGCGAGTCTATTCGAAAAATCTTGAATAGAGGTTGCAGATAGTTTGTTTTGGAGCATAAGTAACCCATACCAGAAGTTAGTTTCCTCTATCACTTTCAAATTTTTTGCTAGTGATGCAGGGATGGAATCCTGATTTTCTTTCCATTTTTCATCCAAATCGAATGTGTGTCGAAACTGAGTATGCGTGTATCCGGCAATGCCCAAAATCGATTCCCAAACAGGTGAATATTCTACTTTTAAGCAAATTCTTTCCGTAGGCTGTTGAGAATAAAAATGCTTCATAAAGACCCCTTCTATTTACTTGATACAAATATTCTAAAATAAATGAATTAAAAATTCAATATTATTCGAACAAAATAAAGGAATAGTTGTGCTATTATAAAAAAGCAGTGAACGAATCGGTTAGGTAAAGTAACACTGTATATTGCGGTAACCCCTGAAGTTTTAAAATTCATCGGCCGTTGTTCCATATCCATGTTCTTTAGCCCGCTTCGCCCACCTCTACCTTCACTTTACCGCTTAATGTTTCCAGCCCATAAAAACTCCTTAGCACGCGCAAATAATATCTTAGGAGGTTAATGGCGGAATAAAAAAAGTGTACCGCTACATTTACCGGTCAATGAACGTTAACACTCCGGTAAAATAACGATACACCAACGACTTTAATGTTTTTGGCGGGGAATAGCGGGCTCAATCGCCTGACCAAAATTAATAGTTGGTTACTCAACGGATCTTATCATTGCTTGAATTTTGCATTTTTTTCTTTTCGAACACTCTATATGCCAAACATGATTTCCGGCAGGAGTATCAAAATGTTGTCCGTCAACTGTTTCACCAGGTGACAGATTACGATTAATGATTTCCCCATTTGCTTTTTCAAACCAAATTTTAGCTGATGCAGAACTTTCATTTTTCACAACGTAAAGTTCATAGTGGTGCCCTTTTGACTGATAAACTTCTGCTTTTCTAATGTCTTTCCATCCCAAACCAATATACGCAAATTCATTTTTAAAGCTCAATTTTGAGTTATTGGATACCAATTAGCATCCACACTTTGCGCTATAGGAACAACTGAAGGATCCTTGATGATTTCGACAGGAAATACTTTTTCGTAAAATTTATTGTAGTCTAAATAGCGAGCAAAATCCAAAAGCGATAAGTTGCTTATTGTTGGATCATCCCGCCAATTAACAGCCTGGTTATCATTGTAATCAATATCTATTTTACCATCACTCGCTTCCCACCAAGCACGCCAAACTAAAGAGGAACAATAAAAAGCTTCCTCACTTTTTTTATCATAAAGCAACCCACGAACAGTTTTGACATAACCTTTTCCTTCCTGAACTTGACGAAGAGCATATTTAGCGGCATCCACTCTTTGCTCCATGGTCGCTCCTTTGACCACATAAGCGGTCCACATCTTATATCTCTTAATCCATTTTGAAAGAGGAACTTCTCTTATTTTCTCTTTCATTCCCGGTGCCTCAATCACCTTATCGCCACTTGGCCCCACGATCGCTGCATGTCCAAAGCGAATGGTGTCTCCTATAAAAACCTTAGAACTTTCAGGAGTAATCAAAATAGTTCCAGGAATCATTTTACCTGTTTTGAAAATGTACTCGTGTACAAGCCTCTCGCTTCCTAACGCGTTAATCAATTCTTTATACTCATCTTCAGAAAATCCTATGGCCCTCTGAGCTGGTGCTGCATAATTTGGAGGCAGGTTTTCTGTTGGATTGGACACTGCGCTTTCTGTTTCTGTAGCTGGGGTCGCATTAAAACACAAGAAAAAAATAAACAGGACAAATAGTCCAAACACTACCACCCCAATAATTTTTCTCATCGTAACCCCTCCACCTTACACCCCTTTTTTTAAAAATTATGTTATAATTACTCAATAAATTCTGATAAGGGAGACTGGCACATGAAATGGAAAGTAACAGAAATAGGCGGACAAAAATTGTGGATTCCTGAATATGAACATAAAACAGAGCAAGTGCCATTTACCGAAAAACATCCCTTCATAGCAAACATTTTGCAAGCAGAACTTATCGTAGCAGGATTATTAACAGTTTGGTTTCTTATTACTTTTTCTTACCACTTTGGATTTTTCACTTATTGGGAAATACCATACACTTACTTGGAAATTGTATAATGACCCCATACGCTT
>NZ_JPST01000084.1 GCF_000763315.1 Thermoactinomyces daqus
ACTTTTGGGGTTCATTAAGCAATTAGGAAATTCATCGACATTTAATGTCTGTAACTCTTTGTAGATGTAATTGATTCTTTTAATGTCGATTTTCATCTTAACGTCTTTGGGAATAAGAGTTTTTCTTAAGAATGATAATGGGAAGGGTTTTTTTGTATCATTCTCTCTATTTTGACTTTGGGTGTGATTCTTTTTAGGATCTCCCTTCCTTAGGTTATTGGACGTGGTCTCGAATTTGTTTTTATCAGAATCGTTTTTATTGGTGTATGTTATGTTAGAGCCAGGTTTAATAATGCCTTTTGACTGATTGGGATTAGATTCCAGGTTAAAGAGATTACCTTGTTCGAGTAAATTTGAATTATCTCCATTTACAAGTTGATTGGAAATCAATTCATTTAAAGGAATATAGGTGCTAAATACTCTTGATTTATCTGGGGTTTGGGATTCATCGAATTTCTGTAAATATTCTATTCGATCGTGCTTGTAATAGATGTCTTTTACGTTGATATCTCCGCTGGATAAATCATTTACAATTTTATTTAGACCTTTTAGCAATTCCTCTAATGGAATATTTGTATATAGGATCTTGTTTTCCAGTTTAAGACCTAAAAAATCACGAACGTCTGGGTCGTCAATTAAGCGGCTAAGGTTAGATGTGTATATATTTTTAAAGTGACTTTCATAGCCGATGCTTTTTAAAAAGTCGATTAACTGAAGAACTGCTTTATTTTTACCAAGTCTTTCTTTCTCAAATCTAAGTAATTGTTCTCTATTCCAAGGAACAGTTCCAGCTCCAAAATTTTCTCCAGTATGTTTTAACTCAATCCAATGGTTGATTTCGTTTTCATTTTCAATTACGACACAATCAATGATATAGAAATCAGAAGGGTTAATTTGTTGATGTAGTTGCTTGAATCTAGAATGAATCTTTGTATGATGAACTATGACGTCGGGGTTTAATAATAATTTTAATGCTGTTATGCGCCTGTTTCCTTCTTCCACTATATAGTAACCTTCTTTTTCTGGATCTGGAGTTACCAATGGTAGGTCAATTGGATTTAGTCCGTGATCTACAATATCTTTTGCTAAGCGTAACAACTTATCACCAAGATTTTTAACAATATTTTCAATTGCTTCTAACTCAGTTTTTACTTTGTGGAATCTTGGGTTATTAAGATTCACTATCAATTTATTTAACTCAATGGATTTTATATTGTCTTTAGTCAACATAATTACCTCCAAAAAAAAGTCTCCTATTCACAGATTATACACAAAAGAGCAAATATTTGAAGTGGAAAAAGAAGATTTTATTCATGTACTTTGATATGTATAAAAATAATAATATTAAACTGAAAAGTTAAATAAAGACTAACGCTGGCCAAGATTCATTAATTATGGTAATATTCATTAATAGGAGGACGAAAAATATGACGAAAAAAGAAATTGCTTCCCCTCTTAGATTTCCAGGATCAAAGTCTCGTGTTTATAATAAGATGTGTAAATATTTTAATATTCCTCATTCTGAGTATAGAGAGCCGTTTGTTGGTGGGGGGTCTATTTTTCTAAAAAAAACCCTTGCTCAAAATAATTAGATTAATGATAAGGATGAATTGATTTACTCTTTTTTTATAATTTTGCGGGATAATCCCGAAGGATTATGTAAAAGAATTCGAGATATTGGACTGCCTACTGTTGAATTATGGCAAAAGCTCCGTAAGGAAGTTCCTAAAACTACGCTAGATAAAGCATTTTCATTACTTTTTTTTAATAGAACTAATTATTCTGGTATTTACAAGGCTAATCCTATTGGTGGCATGGGGCAAAAATCTAGATACACAATAGATTGTAGATGGAATGCCGACCTATTATGTGAAAGGATTATGGATTGTTCTAGAAAGTTAAAAGATGTAAAAATTACTTGCTATGATTATGAAGAATTATTATTATCTCCAGGTGAAGATGTTCTAATCTTTTTAGATCTATAATGACCCCATACGCT
>NZ_JPST01000085.1 GCF_000763315.1 Thermoactinomyces daqus
CCCTGATTAAAAGTCAGGTGCTCTACCAACTGAGCTAATGGCTCAAACATTGGCTGGGGAAGTAGGATTCGAACCTACGCATCACGGAGTCAAAGTCCGTTGCCTTACCGCTTGGCTATTCCCCAACACTTAAGGAATGGTGGAGGGAGTAGGATTCGAACCTACGAAGGCAATGCCAGCGGATTTACAGTCCGCCCCAGTTGGCCACTTTGGTATCCCTCCGCATCAAATGGTGGACGCTGACGGGATCGAACCGCCGACCCTCTGCTTGTAAGGCAGATGCTCTCCCAGCTGAGCTAAGCGTCCGCTTTTGTGGTGACCCGTAGGGGATTCGAACCCCTGCATGCCAGCGTGAAAGGCTGGTGTGTTAAACCGCTTCACCAACGGGCCATTTCATGGAGCTTCCTACCAGGCTCGAACTGGTGACCTCTTCCTTACCATGGAAGCGCTCTGCCAACTGAGCTAAGGAAGCATTTCTGGCTCCTCAGGCAGGACTCGAACCTGCAACCTACCGGTTAACAGCCGGGTGCTCTACCATTGAGCTACTGAGGAA
>NZ_JPST01000086.1 GCF_000763315.1 Thermoactinomyces daqus
CCTTCTTTGTCAACAACCTCCCCATCCTGTACAGGATGGTTTTTTATTTTAGGTGGCTATTGACGTTGATTTTAGGGTTAGAGGTAGAGATCGTCCCACAGTTTTTCAGGATTTTGTTAGCTTTCGTTAGACTGTCACTGCTTCCAGAGTGGTAGGGAATTATGATCCATATTGCGGATTAAGTCTTTAAGAAAAAGGAAAAGGTGGCCTTTTGAGATTTCAGGGGATTCTTTGGTAATCCCTTTGGCCCAGAGGTAGCGACCGTCAAGCAAAATAAAAACAGGTGCTCCAAGAAACACCTGTTTTTACCGAAGAACGGGACAAATGAATAATTTCCATGTTAAGAACCAACGTCCGTTATCTGTAACATGTAACTTTGTAACCAGTTATCTGTTATCCGTTTCCGAACATTTCATCATAATAATTTCATTCTACTGATACGCTCAGAGAAAGCGGTGTCCACAATTCTTCTGGACCATAGGAGATAACTGCCTACGGTCTTGGTAAAAAAAGAGACAATGTTTTCACCTCTTTTCTTACCGAGACCGTACGCAGGTCTCATTCACCTAAATAAATAGTTGCTGGGGGAAAATCAAAATTCACTTGGTGATTTTCTGCCTCAATTAAGTATGATAGGCGGTTAACCTTACGTTCCAGCTTCTTCGCCTTTTCTTGATATTCGGCTGGATCATACAAAGCGTGTTCAACCATTATAATGACCCCATACGCTT